>JAZQIO010000019.1:0-37724 GCA_045541135.1 Clostridia bacterium | reverse complement strand
AAGAAAAGAGTAATTTTATGAAAAATCGAACAATTTCGATTTTTCTACCTTGTTTTCATAAATTTAATTCGATTATTTTATTGATAATATCTTGCTTTTTGTTTTTTTCTTGCGTTCTGGACTTTTTTTACATTCCCTTTCTATCTTTCAAGTTTTCTGTTTTTAAGTTCGCGGAAAAATCTTTCCTCAACACCTACTGAACAAGGCTCCAGATACTTCCTGTAATAACGGATATTCATACCCGCAGGGCATGAACTGTAAAATCCGCTGCAATATCCGGAATGGTCTGTACCGCCTGAAATATAAAGGTTTCTTTCCATAGCAATTTTATATGCTCTTTCCCTTATTTCGTACATCATTGACGGATGAATTACTTCTATACCCTCTAAACCGCTTTCAATAAGATAATCAATATCATCAAGATTTTTATTAGGATGAGCAATAACCGAAAAACCGCCTGCATCCTTAACTAGCTTTATAATATCATGAGCAGGTTTAAAATCCTTAATGGGTGCAAACATAGCTCTTTGGTTGCGGAAGTTTTTATTAAACCATTCAATATACCGTAAATCATCTATAAGTCCCTTTGCCTTCATGGCGCGAAAAACGTGATTGTTGCAAATCCACGCTACACCTTCACTGTAATCCAAAACTTCCTTCCATGTAATACCTGTTATATCACCTTTTGAAACTGCAAGTTCAAAGCAATTGCGAGTATTGTCAGTCTGTCTTTCGCCCATATCTGCAAGATATTGCTTCATTTCCGGATATTCAGGGTCAAAGCTGAAACCTACAATGTGATAATCATTAGGAACAAGTGTTGAAAATTCAACTCCGAACAGATATTCCATACCCTCTTTTTCACAAGCTTCCTTCATTTCGGGAAAAGCGGTTGCAGAGTCGTGATCTGTAATTGCCAAAGCCTTGTAGCCTTCCTCTTTTGCAGCTATTACAGTTTCGGTAGGTGTATATGCACCGTCGGAATGTGTCGAATGCAAATGAAGATTTGCATATATTTCTACACCTTTCATAATGTCATCTCCTATTATTAAAATCTGTCTACGGGATACAAAATCTGAAGCTGATTGATTTTGCTCTTATAAGCCTCCTGCTGTTTTTCCTGAAGCATACTGCCCTTTAACTGTTCTTTGATTGCATCAAATTCCATAGGCTTAGCTTCTGTCTTTGAATTTAGTTTAATAAGGTGGAAACCAAACTGTGTTTTAACAGGGCCCTTTACTTCACCAACTTCCATTGCAAAGCATGCCTCGTCAAATTCAGGTACCATCTGACCTCTTGTGAATTCACCAAGGTTACCGCCGTTTTCAGAAGATGGGCATGTGCTGTTTTCACGTGCAGCATCTTCAAAGGAAACTTCTTTAGCGTTGATTTTTGCAAGCAATTCGTTTGCCTTTTCTTCGCTGTCTACAAGAATATGGCTTGCACCAACCTTTTCACCGTCTATAAACATTTCCTTATTCTTTTCAAAATATTCCTTAACTTCTTCGTCCTTTACCGCAACTTTTTCCAAAGCCTTTTTCATTGTAAAGTTTACAAGAAGGTCATTTTTAACCATTTCAAGTTCCTTTTTAAATTCAGGGTCATATTCAAAAAGGTTTTTCTGAGCATCCAAAAGCAAAAGCTTTTTGCTGATAAGCTGTTCTAAAACCATTTTTCTTCCCTGTTCGTTGTTAACGTTCTGACCGTGCTGCATCAAAGCCGCAACCATAGCGTCAACTTCTGCTTCTGTAATTGCAACACCGTTTACTGTTGCCAAAATTTTTGAATCCATCATAATAATTAATAGCCTTTCTGCCTGTTTTCACAGGTCTTTTTTAATTCTTTGAATATTCTAACACACTTAAATTACAAATACAAGAGATTTAACAAATTATTTTTGTCTGCGATATTTACCCGGAGTTACGCCCGTGATTTTTTTAAATTTTTTCCCCATATAATAAGCATCGCAAAAACCGGTTAAAACAGCAATTTCATCAAGGGGTTTATCTGTATTTTCCAGAAGATACACAACACCGTCAATTCGTCTTTCATTTATATAGTCAACAGGCGTTTTGCTGTAATTTTCCACAAACAGAGCACGATAATGTGACTCACTTAAATTTTCCATATCCGCAAGTTCACTGATATTTATCTTCTTGTGATAATTTTCATGTATATAAAGGATAGATTTTGTCAGCCTGTCAGTTTTCTTATTATTCATAAGCCTTGAAAAAACTGCTAATATTTCCACAAGCAAAGCGTTTGAAACCTTTGTAAAATGCTCGTCATTACCAATAAATTCTCTGTACATTTTTTGCCAACAGTCAAGTATTTTACCTGAGTACCCAACCCTATATAAAGTATTTAATTTTATACAAAATTCTTCAAGGTATTTTTCAACTTCACATCCGGTAAAGTGAAGCCACAAATAATTTACACCACTGTCTTTTTCGCCAACATAACTGTATCGTGTACCGGGCTTTAGTACCAAAAGGTCTCCCTCTGCCATTGTAGTTTTTTTGTCTTCAAACTCAATCTTCATAGAGCCCTTAAGCATATAAATAAGATAGTAATCTTTTCTTACCGAGCATGTATTAAAACTATTTTTGTCATCCACTGCACCTATACAATTCACGCTTAAGTTTTTGGTCATATCACAAATATCTGCAAGTGCCTGAAGCTTTGTATTATAATACGTCTGACCTTTCACAAAATCACCAATTCCTCGAATAATACATTTTTTAATCAAATCATACATTGAATACTGTACAAAAACATTATATAATAAACTTAAAACAAAATCAACAGGAGGAATTCATTATGGACTTTAAAATAAAACAGGTATCAAGCCTCGAAAAAGTTTTCAAGACAGATATTGACTCATTAAAGCAGCTGTACAGAAAAACACTGATGAAGGGTGAAACTTTTTCATATCAGATTGCTATGCAATGCCCGATTAACACAGAAGTTGTTGTGGATATAGATTCACCTTTAAAAGAATACGTAAAGGTATATGCAGTAAAAAATGCACCTGTGGACTTTCCTGCATATATTGACGCAGATGATGACTACCTTACAAAAGAACAGTGCCTTATGCCTGATATATTAATGCCTGTTGTGTTTGGTGAAACAAAGGTGCGTCCGGGCGGTGAAGCTGCGGCAATATGGATAACCGTTAAAATACCGGAAGATACAGAATGCGGAATGTATAGCGTAAATGCCATTGTTTCAACAACAGGCATTCCTACAAAAATTCCGACTTACCCATTTACCTATACTGTTCCTATGAACATAGAAGTAATTAATGAAACACTTCCTAAGCAAAGTGTATATTTTACACAGTGGTTTCATACTGACTGCATTGCAACTGCACATGATGTTGAGGTTTACAGTGATAAACACTGGGATTTAATAGACAAATATATGGCACTTGCAGGCGAAGTGGGAATCAATATGATTTTAACTCCCGTAATTACACCACCGCTTGATACAGGCGTTGGCTTAAAACGTCCATGTGTACAGCTTGTAGGAATTGAAAAGAACGGCGAAAAATACAGCTTTGATTTTACACTTCTTAAAAAATGGATTGATATGGCACACAAAAACGGAATAGAATATTTCGAAATTTCTCACCTTTTCTCGCAATGGGGACTTAATTATGCTCCTAATATAAAGGTTACGGAAAATGGCGTTTGTGATTACAAATTCGGCTGGCACGTAGATTCAAAGGACCCTGAATACCAAAACTTCCTTGAACAGTTTTTGCCTGCATTGCTTGAATACTTTGAAAAAGAGGGCATAAAGGATAATTGCTGGTTCCATGTATCTGACGAACCAAGCTCCGAACATATAGAAAACTACAACTATGCATATAACCTTATAAAGCCATTGCTTGGTGACTGCAACACAATGGATGCAATTTCAAGCTATGAATTTTATAAAAAAGGTCTTATCCCACACCCTGTTACAAGCACAAATCATATTGATACATTTATCGAAAACAATGCACAGCATCAATGGGCATATTACTGTAGCGGCCAGTATAAAAAAGTTGGTAACAGATTCCTTGCAATGCCTTCATACCGTAACAGAATTTTAGGCTTACAGCTTTACAAATTCAATATTGAAGGATTTTTACAGTGGGGATACAATTTCTATTTCAACCAGCATTCAAGAAATGAAATTAATCCTTATATTACAACATCTTCAGACAAAGCATTTCCGTCAGGTGACCCATTCTCGGTTTATCCTGTTAAAAACGGCGTTGTACCTTCACTTCGTGCAATTATCTTTAAAGAAGCTCTTGAGGATGTTGAAATCTGCCGCAAGCTTGAAAGCTATATAGGACGGGAAAAGGTTGTGGAAATGATTGACGAAGCTGCAGGAATGGAGCTTACATTCAGCGAATATCCAAGAAACAATGACTACATTCCCGAGCTTATAGAAAAAATGGAACAACTAATCAAAGAACATTGCAAAGGCTGATTTGCATTTTCAAATGAAGTATGGTATAATGCAACACAAGAGGTGATTAACATGCTTAAAAAACTTGTAATTGCACTTGTCTTTATACTTACACTGATTATTGTACCTGCATATGCAGCTGACTGCTACAAAGGATATGAAATACCCGTAGATATAGAGGTAAACGGCAGTTTTATAAACTGTGTAAAAAAACCTTTTCTTGTAAACGGCAGTACATACATCCCAATGAGAGCGTTTTCAGACGCCATAGGTGCAGAAATAAGCTGGGACGAAGAATCCCAAACTGCAACTATGATAAAAGATGGTCACAAGTTTGAATTCTGTTCCGATAAAGAATATTGCTTTATTGACGGAATTCAAAAGGATTATACCTCAATAAACCGCGATTTTCATACATTTATTCCCATAAGGGTGATTTCGGAAACATTGGGCTACAATGTGGAATGGGATAACTATTATTTAACTGTTAAAATAACTGCTGACGGTGTTACAATACCTGAAGCTTCTCGTGATTATTCATATGCTTATGAGGATATACTTTACCTTGGTAAAATAGTTATGTTGGAAGCCGGCTCCGGTGGACTTGACACAAAAATCGGTATAGCCAACACCATAGTAAACAGGGTACGTTCAACAATTTTTCCAAATACGATAAAGGATGTTATTTTTGATACAAATTACGGTACTCAATTTCCACCTGCACACACCGAAAGAATAAATGAAACTCCGTCCATGGATTGTATACTTGCCGCAAAATGTGCTCTTAACGGTGTTGAATTAGTTGGCGATTCACTTTACTTTATAAGTACAAAAGCTGCACCCTCATCCTGGGCACACAGAAACAGAGCATATTATACCACAATAGGAAATACAAATTTTTACGAATAGAAAATGGGATGTATTTTTACATCCCATTTACGTTACTGCTTTAAAGTCCTCATAGCATTCAAAATTGCAATTACCGAAACGCCCACATCTGCGAATATTGCTATCCACATATTCGCAAAACCAAATGCTCCTAAAATCATTACTGCAAATTTTATTCCCAATGCAAAAACAATATTTTGGAAAACTATTCTGCGTGTTTTAATTGCAATCTTCACAGACTTCAAAATTTTAGATGGCTTGTCATCCATAATAATTACATCCGCAGCCTCTATTGCGGCATCAGAGCCAAGACCGCCCATTGCAATTCCCACATCTGCTCTTGCCAGCACCGGTGCATCATTTATACCGTCGCCCAAAAAAGCTACTTTACCGTCTTTACCTATGTATTTTTCTATACATTCTACCTTATCGGCAGGCATAAGCTCGGCATAATATTCATCTATTCCAATATCCTTAGCCACACTTTCGGCAACATGTTTTCTGTCACCTGTAAGCATCACTGTACGTATCCCCATGCTTTTAAGCTTTGTTACAGTTTCTTTTGAATCTTCCTTTATTTCGTCCGCAACCTCAATACATCCTGTATATACGCCGTCCACAACAATGTAAACCACGGTGCCGGAATGTTCCTCCACTTTTATGCCCATACTTTCCATAAATCTGATATTTCCTGCACAAACCTGTTTGCCTTCAACAGTTGCCTTTACACCATAACCGCTTAACTCCTCTACGTTTTCAGCACCGGTTTCACCGTTATATGCATTACACAATGCCAAAGCAACAGGATGGTTTGAGTATTTTTCCGCGGATGCCGCATATTTCAACAAATTATTTTTATCATCCGCATAAATATTTTTCACATAAAAGCTACCCTTTGTTAAGGTACCTGTTTTATCAAAAACAACAGTTTTTACATTTGCCATAACCTCTATGTAGTCCGAACCTTTAATCAATATGCCCTGCTTTGATGAGGCACCTATACCGCCAAAAAACGAAAGAGGTACGGAAATAACCAAAGCACATGGGCAGGAAACCACCAAAAATATCAAAGCTCTGCCAAGCCAATCCTGCCAATTGCCAAAAATTGCCGCCGGCACAATAGCAAGAAGCAATGCACATATCACCACAAATGGTGTGTAATACCTTGAAAAACGAGTTATAAAGCTTTCGGTCTTTGCCTTTGAAAGTGCAGAGTTTTCCACAAGCTCCATAATTTTAGATGCTGTGGAATTTTCAAAGCTTCGGGTTGTACGTATTTTAATCATACCGTTTATGTTAATACATCCGCTTGAAACAGTATCTCCTGCCGAAATATCACGTGGAAGGGATTCACCTGTAAGTGCCGATGTATCAAGTGTACTTTCGCCATCTGTTACAACTCCGTCTATGGCAATTTTTTCTCCCGGCTTTACAACAAGAATTTCTCCAACTTCAATTTCTTCGGGAAATACTTCCTCCACCTTTCCGTCACGTTCTACATTTGCAATGTCGGGATTCAAACTCATCAAATCCGAAATAGACTTTCTGCTTTTACCCACAGCAATAGATTCAAATAAATCGCCTACCTGAAAGAACAGCATTACAAAAACTGCCTCCGGATATTCGCCAAGCACCAATGCACCCACTGTTGCTATTGCCATAAGGAATTTTTCATCAAACATATGTCCGTGAAAAATATTTTTTAACGCTCCCCAAAGCACATCGTAACCTGCCACAAGATACGGAATGAGGAACAGCACTAATCTTAAAAGCCCTTCTGTTTTAAATAAATTCATAACCACAAACAGCAGTGCAGCAACTACAATTCTTGCAAGTGCTTTTTTATGTCTTTTTTGCATACATATCTCCTCACAAAATTATACTGCAATTGGAATCAACTTTCTTTACTTCCTTTTGTGCCTGTTTTATAATTTCATCAAATCTTGCATCATCTGCATCTATAACCATTTTCTGTGCCATAAAGTTTACGGAAACAGAACTTACCCCATCTATTTTGGAAATCGCCTGTTCCATTCTGTCTGCACAATGTGCACAATCCAGATCATTCATTTTAAAAATCTTTTTCATAAAAAAACATCTCCTATTCATTTATATGCTCCATACCGTTGTCTATAATCTTTTTAATATGGTCATCTGCCAGAGAATAAAAAACAGATTTCCCCTCTTTGCGGAATTTAACAAGGCGTGCCTGCTTTAATATTCTAAGCTGGTGAGATATTGCAGAAACTGTCATATTTAGAATTTGTGCAATATCGCACACGCACATTTCCGTTTCAAAAAGTACATACAAAATTTTAATTCTTGTACTGTCGCCAAATATTTTAAAGAGCTCAGCAAGGTCAAAAAGTTCTTCCTCAACAGGCATTGACTCCTCCACTTTTTTTACCAAATCCTCGTGAATGTGTATATATTCACAGCTTGGTACTTCATTACTCATATCCTCACCTCTTATTTTAACACTTGAACGATTGTTCAAATATTATTATAATATCTTTGTTGTTAAATGTCAATACAAAAAAGAAATCTGCATCAAAAAAATGCAGATTTCTAAAATCATACCAATATTTACTTAAGTTCAAAATCACCTTTAACCATAACAATTACCTTATCCTTAGCCTCTATACCTCTTCCGTCATCTACCGGAATAACAAGGTGGTGGTTAGAAGGCATCAAAGTACCGTCAGATAAGTCCGTACCCGCTGTAAGGTCTGCAAGACCACCTTTTTCGGTGGCAATAATTTGTGCAGTACCCATACGAAGTATCAATTCCGTACCCGCTTCTCCTATTAAAACGTCGCCTTTGCTCATATTAACAACCTGAAAAGACAGTTCTTTTTTTACAACTTCTTCAACATAGCTTAAAGTAATAATAGGGTCACCGCTGTCACCGGGCTCTGCAAGCAAAGAAACTGCTCCTGCTGTTGATAAAATCAAAGTAATTGCAACCAGTGTAATTATTATTTTTTTCATAAGTAAAACTCCTCTCAATTTTCAAGAGCAAAGCTTACCGACAAAGCCTTGTTGACTCTTTGCATAAGTTCTTCATCTGCATGCCCTATTTTTTCCTTAAGACGCTTTTTATCTATAGTACGTATCTGCTCCATTAAAATAACGGAATCTTTAACAAGCCCGTAAGTTTCGGCACTTATTTCAATATGTGTAGGCATTTTAGCCTTATTGATTTGCGAAGTAACTGCCGCAGCAATAATTGTGGGGCTATATTTATTGCCCACATCGTTTTGTACTATAAGCACCGGACGTATGCCGCCCTGTTCAGAGCCTACAACCGGACTAAGATCAGCGTAAAACAAATCTCCCCTTTTAACAATCACATTATTCACACTCCGAAAGTTTTTCCTCATAATCAAGCTGACATTCATTATCAGCTTCAAGGCAAGTTTCTGCCCATTCAAGGTTTACTGCCGCCATTTCCTTGTAACCCTTTTTAAGTTCATCGCATACTTCTTTTTTCTTTCTTCCTGCTACATATTCTTTGATTATATAATCTTTTTCAAGGTTATTATCTAAATTTGAATCAGGGATGTTAACCGTATTCTTACCAGACTCTGCCACAATAACCATACCCCCTTAACGACACTGCCAAAAGACACATTTTTCTAATTCCATTATACACCCTTTATGTATTCCGGTCAATGTCAATTAAAGGGATTTCACAACTAATAGATTGTTGTGGATTTTTATTCTCTTGTTGTCTTTGGTGTAACATCTGGGTACACGCTTATTGATTATGCAGGGAAGTTCGTAGTTAATAGTTCCCAATTTAACGGCAAGCTCCTCTATAGGCAAATTTTCATTTTCATCGGCGCCGAACAAAATTACTTCATCACCTATGCTTATATTATGAACATTTGTTACATCAATCATACATTGATCCATACAAATTCTTCCTACAATATTCGCAAACTGTCCGTTTATCAGAACTCTGCCGCAATTTGAAAGCAATCTGGAATAACCGTCTGCATATCCTACAGCGATAGTTGCAACCTTCATAGCCTTTTCAACCGTGTAAGTTGCACCATAGCTTATTGTTTCGCCTGCCTGCAATGTTTTTACATTTATAACCGATGTTTTAAAATTCATAAGCGGTTTTAAATCAATATCATACTTTATATCCGAAGGATACATACCGTAAAGGATAATTCCTGCACGTACCATATCAAGATGCATTTCAGGATAATTTATAATCGCTGCACTGTTACAGCAATGCTTTATAGGAATTGAAATACCCCTTTTTTCAAGTTCCGATACAACTTCCATAAATTTTTCAAATTGTTTTACCGTCATTGTTTTGTCATCGGAATCCGAACATGCAAAATGAGTAAAAATACCCTCAATTTCGATATTGGGGAGCTTTGAAATGTTAACAATTTCATTTATACTCTCAGCGTTCGGTAAAAAGCCTATTCTGGACATTCCGGTATCAATTTTAAGGTGAATTTTTGCCGTCTTGTTCTGAGCTACAGCTTCGGCAGAAAGAATTTCTGCTGTTTCGCTGTTATAAACCGATGCAGTAATATTATATTCAATAACCTGCTCGGCGGTGTCTACCGGCGTATTTCCGAGAATAAGTACAGGCTGTTCAAAACCGCAGAGTCTAAGCTCGACGGCTTCATCTATAAAAGCAACAGCAAGGTAATCAACACCCTGTTCAATAAGATTTGAAGCTATTTCTTCAACACCATGACCGTAGGCGTTTGCCTTTACAATTCCGCAAAGCTTCACATTATCCGAAAGCTTGCTTTTTATCTGCTGTACATTATATTTAAGATTATCCAGTGAAACATCACACCAGGTTCTCATAAAAACACTGTCCTTCCTGCTATTATAAAACAAATCTAAGATATTCTGTAATGTCCGTTGCAGACATAAATTCTTTTCCAAGTGCTTCTGCTGCCGCATCACCGGCCGCAGAATGAAGATACACGCCGTTTCCGACAGCAACTTCAAAATCAAGTCCCGATGCTATACACGAACCTAAGATACCCGCCAGAGCATCACCGCTTCCTGCAGTTGCCATACCGCTGTTTCCCTTAGTATTTATACGTATTTGTCCGCATGGAAATGCCACTATGGTTGTAGCACATTTTAAAACAACCGTAACGTTATATTCTTTGGCAAAATCCAATGCAACATCGCAAAGATTTGATTTTATATAATCAATATCAAAGCCTGTAAGTCTTGCCATTTCACCAAGATGAGGTGTAATAACAACACTATTCTTTGCCTTTTTTAAAATATTTTTATCCATACAGTTAAGCCCATCTGCATCTATAACCATCGGACATACTGCATTTTCAATTAAGCTGTTCACAAAAGCCTTTGTATTTTCATTATTACCAATGCCGCAACCTACAACAAGGCAGTTATACTTTGCGGTTTCCTCCACCACTCTATCAGATGCTTTAACAGACATTGTACCATCCGCTTCCGCAACGGGAATTGTCATAACCTCTGTAAGCTTTTGTTCCATTATACCGTTAAGTGACTGTGGAATGCAAAGGGTAACAACCCCGCTACCGCACCTAAGTGCCGACATTGATGCAATGTATGCCGCACCTGTCATCCCAACCGAGCCTGCGGCAACAAGCACTTTACCTACACTACCCTTGTGACAGTCATCATTTCGCACTACTTTTTTATATTCATTTTCTTTTACTCTTATGTCCGCACCGTCTATTGCCTCAGGAACAAAAGATATTGGCTTTACACACACCTCACCTGCATATTCCTTTCCCGGATAAATACAAAGACCAAGTCTGCCAACAGAAAACGTAATAGTTTTTGAACATTTTACCGCTGCACCTGACACATTACCGTTTGAAGCATTAACCCCGCTTGGTACGTCTATTGCAATTACATACTTATCAAGACTGTTTATATAACTTATAACCTCGGTATAAAATTCATTTGGTGCACCGTTGCAACCTATGCCAAGTATACCGTCTATTATAACGTCACATTTTTCCAGACATTCTTTTGCCTTTTCACTAAAGCCGTTTATTGTATGCACTCCCACGCTTTTTGCAGTGTCATACATAAGCTTTGCATCACCCTTAAGCTCACTTTCATCACAAAGCAAAACCAAAACAACTTTTTTACCGTTGCAGTAAAGATGTCTTGCAGCTACACTTCCGTCACCGCCGTTGTTGCCCTTGCCTGCAATTACCGCAAAGCTTTCCATGCCCGTTTCCATTGCAACATCCGAAACACGCATACCCGCATTTTCCATAAGCAAGGCAGACGGAACATTGTATTTATTTATTGAGTTGTCATCTATAAGCCTTGCCTTTTCGGCATCTGCAAGCAACACAGGTACTCCTCCTTAAAGAACGTGATTCAAAGCCCTTGGTATGTAATTTGAAAAATTTTCAATCATTTCATCTGTAGGTTCAAAAAGTAAACAAGTTTTTTCACTGTTATTATAATAAATTACAAAATGAAGTCTTGGTGCATCAAGACTGCTTGAAGCATCAATTATTTTTTTAATCCCCACATCTTCGGCAACCTTTATATGTTCATCTTCAAAAGGTGCAAAGTACTCTACATCTTTCAATTTTATTCTCACAAGTTTTTTTCTGCGTTTTTTCGACACAATTCGGTCAATATCCAAATCTCCGTTTGTGACAAAATATTCAAATTCAACATTCATTGATGCAATTATTTTGTATGCAACATATATAACAATTGCAATTTCAACGGGAATAAAGTAAATAAGATTATTCATCATAAACTGAAGTAAAATTCCGTAAAGAATCATAATGGCAACCATAACAGTTATTACAACAGACATATAATCCTGTGCTGTCTTCTTTCTTTTTACAATCCATTCGTTGAAAAAATCCATAAAATCACCTCTGTACATAAAGTCCTTATTATATATTAACACAAAAAAAGCAATTAATCAACAAAATTATTGTATTATATAACCAATGTCTTTTATAGTCCTTCTGTATCTTTTTTTGGGTATTTACAAATTTGAACCTTTAATATATAATTTTTTAATAAAAGGAGGTAATCTTTATGTTTAATATTATACCAACACCACAAATTATAAAAGACACAGGAAAAACAGTAGCTTTTAATGGTGCTCAAATTTTAAATAACCTTGAAAATATGCCTGCAATAAACATAGAAAAAGGCGACGATTTTAAAATAAATATTACTGTAAATCCTAAATGCGAAAAATTCGAAAACAAAGGGAAATCGGAAGGCTATGTTATAGATATAAAAGAAGCCGAAGCAGATATTATAGGATATGACGAAAAGGGTGCATTTTACGCTTGCATAACTTTTAATAAGCTTGTTAAAGACAAATACACACTGCCGGTTTGTACAATAATTGACTATCCCCATTACGTAACACGCGGACATTTTATGGAATGTCGCTACGGCAGTGACTTTATGACTCTTGAGGACTGGAAAAAGGCAATAGATTATTTTTCAGAAATGAAGATAAACAAGCTTGTAATAGGTCTTTACGGTTGCTGGCCAAGACAGTATGACGGAATGTTTGCAGAATATCAGTATATTCCTTTCAAAAAATACCCACAGCTTAAAACTCCAAGACATATAAAGTATTACAGTCCGAAGCAGAAAAAAATGATTGTAAAGGAAAATGTTCTGCCCGTAATGTACGAAGACGACTACTTCGGAGAAATGGTTGCATACGGCAAGAAAAAGCACGTTGAAATAACACCTCTTTTCAACAGCCTTGGTCACAACACATTAATTCCCAGACTTATGCCCGAAATTTCTGCAGAGGATGAAAACGGTAACAAAAACGGTCTTGGTTTTTGTACAAATAACCCTAAAACCTACGAGGTTATGTTCAGTATTTATGACGAAATTATTGACCGTTATTTAAAGCCAAGCGGTATAAATTCCTTTGAAATCGGTCTTGATGAAGTATTTAACATGATTGGCTGTTACGAAGATGACCTTCAAAAGGAAAACTCACCATTTTGCAAATGCAAAAAATGCCGTGATGTAAATTACGGAGAGCTTATGGTGCAGTACATTATAAAAATTGCAAAATACCTAAAGACAAAAGGCATTGATAACCTCTATGTATATTACGATATGCTCTTTGAAAATGACTTTATAAACGAAGAAACCGCAAACCGTTTCAAGGCAGAAGGCGTATACGATATGATAGTCATAGACTGGTGGAGCTACCGCGATACCAAGGAAGAACTTTACCGCGAGAAAATGTACAAGGTCAATAACGCATTCCGCAGTGTGGGTAAGCCTATAACAGGATATTTCCATTGGACAGTTCCTACACAGACCTGCAAAAACATTGACCTTATACGGGAAGTAACGGACAACCAAAACTGGGAGGGCATGATTTCATACAGTTGCTTTGAATATTGCTACGACTATACATACCGGTACTTTGCACAGTCCTGCTGGAATCCCGAACAGGCTGATAAAATGAATGACATCTACATAAACAATAATTTCCCCGATGAAGAAAATATTGAAACGGAACTCAAGTCCGCATACGACTTCATGTACGACGGTTACGGCAAAAACCGTAACATTGCAAGAAAAGACGGATTCGACTACTATCCGTATTCGTACTTACTGAGGAACACGGAATATCCGCAAAGCTATCCCGCAAAGGCATTTCAGAAATTGGCTGACAATCCTGATTTTTACAAGACATATCTTGAAAAGACCGTTGAAGAATCAGGAAAATCATACAAATACTTTAGCGGTTGTAAGTCCGAACAAGCACCGGTATGGAAATTATGTGCAGGTATGTACCTTACACTTTGTGATGACTTTTTAACAATCCACAACAAATCCGCAGAATTTAACAAAGGGGATATCTCAAAAACCGACTTTATAAACGAACTTGAAAGACTTATCACACAACGCGATGAAGTTATGGAGCTTTGTGAGGAAGTAAGAATCAAAGCAAACCAATATACAATTATGCGTAACATGACTGTTATAAGACAGGCTGTTTTGGACCTTAAGGAATATCTTGAAAACAACGAGGTTACCGAAATAAACCCATGTGAATTTGACAAATACCTGAGCGAGGCTTCACGGTTCTTAAGGTAAGTAAAAAGATTATGGCAGACACAAAAGTGTCTGCCCAGATCGTCGAAAAAGTCGTTCTACCGCAAGAAATAATGGCAATATGAGCCTTCTCCTTTGAGGAGAAGTGGGACCGCTTGCGGTGGACGAGGAGTTTTGTATAAAATCATAACTACCGGCTAAGCCGGTAGTTATGATTAAATATTATTCTTCTGAACTGTCAAATGATGTTTGTTCTTCTTCCTTCATACCCATATCCATATTCATCATCATTTCGTTCCACTGTGCCTTTGTAACCAGAACCTCACGTGGCTTTGTACCGTCGAAAGGCCCGATAATACCACGTTCCTCCATTTGGTCAATAAGCTTTGCCGCACGCTGATAGCCTACTTTAAGATGTCTTTGATACATAGCAACGGAAGCCTGTCCTGCATCTATTGCCATTTCAACTGCACGTGGCAAAAGTACATCTGCTTCTCTGCCGACGTTTTCATCTTTAGCCTTAGGTGTTTCACCTGCACGTTCAATTTTTTCAATGATATCTTCATCGTAATTTGCTTCATTCTGACCCTTTACAAATTCAACAATCTGTTCAACTTCCTTGTCACTTACAAAGCAACCCTGAACACGCATAGGCTTTGAAGTACCGATAGGGAAGTAAAGCATATCACCTTTACCAAGCAATTTTTCGGCACCGCCCATATCAAGTATTGTTTTAGAGTCTACAAACTGACGAACGGCAAAGGCAATACGTGAAGGAATATTCGCTTTAATGATACCTGTAATAACGTCAACAGACGGTCTTTGGGTTGCAATAACAAGGTGCATACCTGCGGCACGCGCCATCTGTGCAAGACGGCAAATACTGTCTTCAACATCATTTGGTGCAACCATCATAAGGTCTGCAAGCTCGTCTATGATAATAACAATCTGAGGCAATTCCTCGCTGTCGTGTTCTTTTGCCCATGCATTATAGCCCTTAAGGTCACGAACATTGTTATCTGCAAACAATTTATATCTGTTAGTCATTTCGTTAACTGCCCACTGCAGTGCACCTGCCGCCTTGCGTGGGTCTGTAACAACGGGAATAAGCAAATGAGGAATGCCGTTGTAAACACCAAGCTCAACTGCCTTAGGGTCTACCATTACAAGCTTAACTTCATTTGGTGTTGCCTTATAAAGAATACTTGTAACAAGTGAATTGATACAAACAGATTTACCCGAACCTGTAGAGCCCGCAATCAGAAGATGAGGCATTCTTGCAATGTCACCAACAACCGGCTTACCTGCAATATCCTTGCCCAATGCAAAGGCAAGCTTACTTTTAAAGTTGGCAAATTCTGCTGTGCCTATAACCTCACGCATATATACAGCACTTAAAACTTCATTCGGAACTTCAATACCTATAGCAGTTTTACCGGGAATAGGCTCTATTCTTATACCCACTGCCGCAAGATTAAGGGCAATATCATCAGCAAGATTTGTAATCTTTGAAATTTTTACACCCTCGTTTGGCTGAAGCTCGTATCTTGTAATCGTCGGACCACGGCTGTAGTCTACAATCTTTGCTTCAACACCAAAAGAATGCAATGTTTCAATAAGCTTTCTTGCAGTTTTTTGCAATGCTTCTTCAGCCTGCGGAGAAGGTTTTTCAGGCTCCTTCAGTATTGAAAGAGAAGGATATTTATAATCAACAGGTTCATTAACCACTTCAATTTCAACATGCTCTGCCTCTTCCTTTTTCTTCTTTTTAGGAAGTAAAGACTCATCAGAAGCCACCTCTATGGCTTGTTCTATAGCTTCTTTATCCGGTTCTGCAGTTGCCTGTACCTCTTTTACGGGAATGTCATCAAAGAATGAAAACGGTTTTTTAGCATCATTATTTTCATCTTCGCCAACAGGTGCATCGGGCATATCTGCAACAGGATCGTAAACTTCTTTTTTAGATTTCTTTTTAGCAGTTTTTTCCGGCATTTCGGAAAACTCTTTTTCAAAATCAAAAATCTGCTTCTTTAGCTTTTTTAATTCCTTCTGCATTTCCGGAGGCATATTTTCAGGTACATTTTCAACCTCTTCCTCGCTTATTGCATCGTAGCCCTTAGAAAACCATCCTTTAATACGGCTAAATATATTTCCCAAAGAAACGTTGAATACAGCAATAAAAAGAATTAAAATTACGGAAACAAGAACAATCATACTTCCCCAATAGCTTAAAAGCTTATACATAGGAACGCCTATAATTCCGCCAACCAATCCGCCACCGACGTTTTCTATCCCCTTTTCCCAAAGCTGAGAAACCATATTGACAATTCCACTGTCAACCTCGTTTGCAAGGTCAATTATATGCCAGAATGCACACAAAAATACTATAAGAAAACCGGTAAGAATATACTTTCTTCTGGATTTACCAAGACCTCTTTTAATAATGTAGTGAATAGAGCAAGCAATAGCGGCAAAGCACAAAAGATATGCAGTTCCGCCAAACATACCCAAAAGTGTATTTTTAACAAATTCTCCCACAGGTCCTGTTATTCCAATAAAGCTTGCACCAACAAATAAGCTTATTGCAATTATTATAATAGCAATAAAGTCATAATTAACATTTCTTTTTGCTTTTGGAGCAGATTTTGCCGAAGATGTTTTGCCCTTCTTTTTACTAACCTCTCGTGCCATATAAAAACTCCTCTTATGTAATATAAAGGGAATGTAAAAAAAGTCCAGACCGCAAAAAGAGGATAAAAACAAGAAGTTTAAGTGATTGGTAATTTGCAAAACATCTTAATTTGGATGAAAAATCTCATTTTATTCGATTTTTCTTATTTTAAATGTCTTTTTGCTACGAACAAACTTCACCGCTTGACGTACCATCGTACGTCTTCGGGTAACCCATCAAAGCCCTTAATGGCTTTGGTGCCTCAGTTTGTCCATTCTGAACATTTTTCCTATTCTCTTTTAGATTTTAATCAACCGGGAGGCCACTGCAATGAGCGACCGCCAAGCATATGGTAGTGAAGATGCTTAACGGTTTGTCCGCCGTCTTCACCTATGTTGGTTACTATTCTGTAACCGTCTTCTGCAATACCTTCTTTTTTGGCAATTTCTGCCGCAACCTTGAATATATGCCCTACAATTGCACAGTTTTCATCATTAATTTCATTAACTGAGGAAATGTGCTGTTTTGGTATAATCAGAATGTGTGAAGGTGCCTGAGGCTCTATATCACGAAACGCATATATAAGTTCGTCCTCATAAACCTTTGTTGAAGGTATTTCACCTGCTGCAATTTTACAAAATAAACAATCCATATTATTTCACCTGAGCCTCTACAATATCTTTTACAGCAGAAAGTGCATCGGAAACCTTAGAAGCATCCTTACCGCCGCCCTGAGCCATATCAGGCTTGCCGCCGCCGGAGCCTCCTGCAATTTTTGTGATTTCTTTAATAATATTACCGGCATGAACACCCTTGGAAAGTGCATTCTTTGTAGCCATGGCAATGAACATTAACTTATCCTCATTATTTGATGCCAATACTGCCACACCTGTGTCCATTTTATCACGGATGCTGTCACAAAGTGTTCTGAGGTCATTAACTGCAAGTCCGTCTACCTGACCTGCAACAACTTCAACACCACAAACCTCAACCTTGTTTTTCATAACATCGTCAAGCTTACCTGTTGCAGCCTTTGCGCTAAGTTCTTCAAGTTTTTTCTTGTCAGCCTTAGATTCTGCAACCAAAGCTTCTGCTTTCTTATCAATTTCATTAAGCAGATTTGTTTTAAGAGCCAAAGCTGTGCTTGCAATTAAGTTATCCTTTTCCTTGATGTAATCAAGAACGCCCTGACCTGTTACAGCTTCAATACGTCTTGTACCTGCCGCAACACCTGCTTCGGAAAGTAGCTTGAACAAGCCTGCCTGAGCAGTATTTGTAAGATGTGTACCGCCGCAGAATTCTACAGAATAATCACCCATGGAAACTACGCGAACAACATCGCCGTATTTTTCACCAAACTGTGCTTCTGCACCAAGCTTTTTAGCTTCATCAATCGGAAGCTCTTTAACAACAACAGGCATAGCCTCAAGTATAGCGTCGTTAACCTTCTTTTCAACCTCTTTAATTTCAACACCTGTCATAGCTTCAAAATGTGAGAAGTCAAAACGCAAGTGATTAGCTGTAACTTCTGAACCTGCCTGAGCAACGTGGTCACCCAATACTTCCTTCAAAGCCTTATGCAACAAATGTGTTGTGCTGTGGTTTCTGCAAATAGCCATTCTGTTTTTCTTGCATACAGACATTGTAACAACATCGTCAGCATTAAGGCTTCCGCTTTCAACATTCACAAAGTGCATATAAATGCCGTTGCCGTTTTTCTTTGTATCATAAACCTTTGCACAGGCATTTGCAGTAAAGATTTTACCCTTATCGCCTGCCTGACCGCCCATTTCAGCATAGAAAGTAGTTTTATCGGTAACAATTATACCCTTCTGCCCTTCGTTGATTGAAGCGCACATTTCA
Organism: Clostridia bacterium; assembly: GCA_045541135.1. Lineage (GTDB taxonomy): Bacteria > Bacillota > Clostridia > Monoglobales > Firm-18 > CAZNKU01. Next base: position 18,766 of record JAZQIO010000019.1, on the reverse strand, counting down.
CCTTCAGCGGCAATGCCGATAATTTTAGCTTCTGCTTCAAGGTTATCATAACCAACAAATTCTGTTGCTTCGCCTTCAAAGCTGTAGCTGTCATTATCTTCCCAGCTTGAGCCGTCTTTACGTGCTTCACGTGCTGTCTTTTTCTGCTTTGCAAGCTCTGCATCAAAGCCTTCTCTGTCAACCTCAATACCCTTTTCATTACAAATTTCTATTGTAATATCAATTGGGAAACCGTATGTGTCGTTAAGCTTAAATGCCTTGTCACCGCTAAGAACTTTTTTACCCTCTGCGTTAAGCTCTGCAATATATTCATCAAGAATTGAAAGACCGTTGTCGATAGTCTTTGAAAATCTTTCTTCTTCAATCTTGATAATCTTTTTGATGTATTCTCTCTTTTCTTCAAGTTCAGGATAGCCTGCCTTTGATTCGTCAATTACAGTATCTGCAACTGTGTAAAGGAATTCGCCTTTAATGTTAAGAAGTTTACCGTGACGAGCGGCACGGCGAAGAAGTCTTCTTAAAACATAACCTCTGCCTTCGTTTGAAGGGATAACACCGTCGGAAACCATCATAACAGTACTGCGGATGTGGTCTGTAATAACACGAAGTGAAACGTCTACCTTTTCGTCATCCTTATACTTAACGCCTGCAATTTTAGAAATATGTGACATTGTATTCTGTACTGTATCAACCTCAAACAGGTTGTTTACTCCCTGCATAATTGCGGCAAGTCTCTCAAGACCCATACCTGTATCAATGTTTGGGTTAGCAAGGCGGTTATAATTGCCATCTTCATCCTTATCAAACTGTGTGAAAACAAGGTTCCACACTTCCATAAATCTGTCACAGTCACAGCCAAGCTTACAGTCAGGCTTGCCACAGCTGTATTCAACACCACGGTCAACGTGAATTTCAGAACATGGACCGCAAGGACCTGTACCGTGTTCCCAGAAATTGTCTTCCTTACCCATTTTAACAACTCTCTCAGGGTCTACACCAACCTCGTTAATCCATATATCACGAGCTTCGTCATCTTCTTCATAAACAGTAATCCAAAGCTTGTCTACCGGAATCTGCATTTCCTTAGTAAGGAATTCCCAACCCCAGTTTATAGCCTCATGCTTAAAGTAATCACCAAAGGAGAAGTTACCAAGCATTTCAAAGAAAGTACCGTGTCTTGCTGTTTTACCCACACATTCAATGTCAGGAGTTCTGATACACTTCTGGCAGGTTGTAACACGCTTTCTCGGAGGTATTTCCGCACCTGTAAACCACTTTTTCATAGGTGCCATACCTGAATTTATAAGCAACAAGCTTGCGTCGTTTTTGGGCACAAGCGAAAAGCTTCCAAGTCTTAAGCATCCCTTTGTTTCAAAGAAACTAAGGAATTTTTCTCTAATTTCATTCAATCCTAAATTTTGCAAAATATTCACATCCTAAATCAAAACATTATTACCTTATATTTTAGCCTTTTTTTGTCAAAAAGTCAAGTGTCAGACCTACTTTGCTTCCCATGGTTTAACATTTATGGTTTCACCGGGTTTAATAACATAGGTTTCTCCATTAGTTACAAACCAAATAGTATGCAAAGTAGGATTATATACCTTACTTGCATCGGCACTGTGCACCAATGAATAGTAAGCATTGACATATTCATAAATTTCCATATTTGTTGCATACCATATATCGTCATGTCCTCCGAGCTTTTCACAAATTTTGTCAAGCAAATCCCAATTATCATGGAGATCAAATTCGTAAGAGTGTCCCCACATATAGAAAAGTCTGGGACCGTGCTTTCCTTTAGTAAATTTAATATCCAAAAAATCATCTATACACTTAAAAACATCGGGACTGCTGTGATGCACCGATGGCATCCATTTATGCCAATCTTCGGGCAAATAGAAATCGTAATTGGTAGCTCCGACTGTACGGGCATACACAATTCCCAAATCCTTAAGATAATTTTTTATAATTTCATAGCTTGTGCCATTTTCAAAAGATTGCACACCACGGTCAGGATATGCCATGCCCCGAATCATGCGGTCAAAACGTTCCTCAAGCTCCAGACGGCAATTCAGTACCTCCTTTATACCCTCGATAGGTCGCTGATAGCTCGGTGCAGTATGCGAATAACCGTGAACTGCCACCTCATGACCTCTATCAAGAAACTTTTCCTTTATCTGCTGGTCGGTTATACCATTCTTTCTTAAAACCTTGCTGTTCAGATTAAAAGTACACTTAAGACCTGCATTTGTTATAACGTCGGAAAATCTAAGGTCTGCCGGAATACCATCATCATAGCTTAGCGTTACTGCCTTATTTTTATCTTCGGGAAATCTTAAAAATTGATATTTTATCATATAATTACATCCTTTCTATAAACTCCTTTTCTCTGCTCTGGCATGAGAAAAGAATTACCTGATTATCAATTGTGCCTAAATACTCAACAGCTTTTTTTAAACGCTCGTCATCATAAAGAACAAAGGCGTCATCAAGTATAATGGGCATATTATCACCTATAAGCTTTACAAGTGCCATACGAAGTGAAAAGTATATCTGGTCAAAAGTACCCCCGCTTAAATATTCGCTTGAAGCAAGTGTATTTTCATTGTTACGGACGGTTATGTTATAGTCATCATCCACCATAAAATAAACATATTTTCCTTCCGTAACAGTTTTAAAAATACTGCACGCCATTTTATTAAGCTTTGGAGAATAATCCATCTGCAGCTGCTCAAAGGCATCGCACAAAGCAACCCTGGCAACATTTAAATCATTAAGAGCTTTATTGTATGAATTCAGCTTTTGTTTGTAAAAATCAATCTGCGATACATCAATTGCATTATACTTTTCTTTCAAAGCCTCAATCCGACTTTCACAAACACCAATTTCCTTTGCCTGTTCAATTCTCTTTGAAGTGGTTTTGTTACTTTTAAATGTAAGTATAACGGCAACAACCAGAAACAAAGCAAAGCATAAAATGGCTATGGTATTCAGCCTTGTAACAGCCATAGCAACTGCCGATGCCAAAACAGGAATCCAGCTAAGCAAAAACAAACTGTTTGTTTTTGTATTGCTGTGGTTTTTATTCAGTTTATCAAGATATAAATTTATACGTTCATATTCTGCTTTTATCTTATTTTTTTCGGCACTTTTAACAGCAAGCTCATTTAAAGCAGACTGAACACGGTTTATTTTGCCTCTTGGTCCTTTTAATTCTTTTATTGCATTATCAAGTATACCAACAGCATTTCTGTAGGAATATTCTTCTTCACCGCTTTGACTTAAATTTATAAGTCTGTTTTGAATTTCCGATGATTTAACATCATTTATTTTAGCAGAAAGCTGTTTTATATAGCATGTATTATCGTAGGTGTTTGCGCCCATATCGCACATTACTTTGCCCACATCGTCTGCACAGTACTCTTTAACCACAGACCCGCTTACGGCATTTATAACCTCAATCTTATCATCAGCCTTACGCGTACCGAAAACACGGGTTATAATATAATCTGTTCCGTTAAGACATACTGTCATTTCTCCACCCATGGATGTCTGCCCGAAAGGCATATACTTTTTACGTTGATTAAAACGTATGGAATCAACACCGTAAAGCATAACTCTTATAAATTCCGCAATGGTGGATTTTCCGCTTTCGTTAGGTAAGCTGATAACATTAAGACCATTTTCAAATTCTATATGTTTTTCCTTAAGGCAACCAAAATGATTAATATAAATACTTTTGATAATCATTCAATAATCACCTTCTCTCCGCGCAGTGCCGCAAGACCGTACCTTAAAGCATCATTATTCTTGCATTTTTTTATAAAGAGATTTTTAAGAGAATATTCATCCTCGTAATATTCTTCCGTATTGTCCTCCACCTCTACGAAATAAAAATCCCTTTCAAGGTAATTTTTTATAAAAGCTGTATCGATAAAAGTATTTCTTATACCTTTAAGCTTTACACGGTATGCGTTTTCTGTGCCTTTAAGCTCTGCGGAAATTTTATCGGCAATTTGCAAATTATCCTCCAAACCGGAAACATCAATATTTTTACATATGTACTTTCTGCCGCAAACAGCTAAAAATCTGCCGTTAACGTATCCCTTACCCACTTCGGCAATTATAACACCCTTTTCTCCGCATTCATCAAATGCTCTGCCTTCCGGAATACCACAATAAGCATATGTGGAAGAACCTGACACAGCAAAGCCGTTGTGGCTGTGTATGTGTCCTAATGCCATATAATCTACGCCGCTGTACTTTATGTCATCTGTTGTAATCGGATTATACAAGCTTCCGCTTTGTACATCGCCGTGAACAAGCATAATATTTATTTTTTCTTTATCATCTGCGGTAAAGCCCTCTATAATGCACCGTTCACAGTGCTCACTGTCAAAGCTTACACCGTATATATCTGCATTTCCCACACTTATTTTTTCAATGTAGTTTTTAAACAAATATACATTTGAAGGAAAGTTAAATTCAAGGGCATAGTCGTGATTACCAAGTACCATAAAAATTTTTATATGCTTTATTTTTTCAAATTCCCCGGAAATATAATTTAGTGTTTCACGGTCGGGATTACTGTTTTCAAACAAATCTCCCGCAATAAGCAAGGCATCTGCCTTTTCAGCTTCAGCAAGCTTAATAATATTAGAAAATGTTTCCAGAAGCTCTCCTCTTCTGCTGTTTGCCTTATCTCCCATATTAAGCATAGGTGAGCAAATATGTAAATCTCCCGTATGTAAAATTTTTATGCTGTTCGTAAAATCACACCCTTTTAACACAACACTCATCAGTCCGAAAACTGATGCTGCAAACCGTCGAAAAAGTCGTTCTACCGCCAGTAAATGATAAATTTATTGAATAAATTGTAGGGTTCGGCGTCATCGACGAACCGAAAAACCCCAAGGAAAACATTGAATTTTCCTTGGGATTACTTCCTTTTTCTCAATCTGCCGGTTGTTTTTTTATAATCCCGTGTCCGAAGTCAACGGTTCCGATATTTCGTTATCTGTCACTGTTTCTTCAGAAGATTCTGTATCTTCAACCGCTTCCGAATCACCGCCTGTTTCAGGTTGTTCAACATCAGGCAATGTAGGTTCTTCAACATTGATATCTTCACCATCCGGATTTGTTATATCATCAGGATTTTCAACCGGTTCTCCGGTACCTACCAGAACAATTTTATTCATAGCCACATAAGTGCTTTTACCTATATATTCACGTTTTATTTCCACACCGTCTTTATAGTACACTTTGTATGCACTTACAACAGCACCATTCTGCCCGTTTTGTTTAACCTTTGTTTCTCCTGCAGGAATTGTGGGATCTTCCTTTTGAATTTCCTTCTTTGCAATTGTGGAATTTGTTACGCTTACAACATCATAAGTAAGTGATTTGTCAACCTTTGTTCCAAGTATATTTACAGTAAGCTTTCCTCCACCCATTACCGTTTCAATTTTTATTGGGTAATTTGTATCATTTTCAAACAGATAATCCAGAACTCCGTATGAAACTGTTGCATCCTGACCAAGAGGAACATATGCAACGGTGTATGAATGATTTGTTCTGGAAACAGTTTTAAGATTTGCTCTGAGCTGTGCACAGTAAATTGTAGAAGATACCTGACATATTCCGCCGCCAAGACCTTCTTCCGTACCCTCACCTGTGTACACCGTAGCCTGTCTGAAGCCTCTTTCAGCAGTACGTGGACCTACAACCTTGTTGTAAGAAAACACCTGACCGGGCATTAAAATTGTTCCGTTAACATATTCTGCGGCAAGAGAAACATTTTTTGTTCTGTTTACAAGATTACCGTCATATCTGGAGGTATATGTGCCCAACACATCCTGATAAAAATCTATATCAAGGTCCGCTGTTGTAAGCTCAGGAAAAATCGGTTTTACCGACATACTGAATACACCGTTCTTTGAATTGTACAAATTCAAAAACTCTGTTTTATCTGCATCTATACCCACAATTTCCGGTATAATGTAGGTGCTTTGATCGTCGTTTATGCCAACCGAAGCATCAACAGCAGGTCTTGATATGCGGGCATACAGAGCATCTGCAAATCCCTCTTCTCCCTTTTTTACCAATACACCTTCAACATCGGTAAAAACATCACGTCCTGCATTATCTGCTATAACACCTAAAGTTTTATCAATATCCAAAACCTCACTAAGCTTTGACGCATCAACCTTGGCAACGGTATAATCTTCTTCAAAGCTTAAAAAGGCATTTTTTTCTTCAACACCAAGGGAAAAACGCACAAGGTCCTTTCTTACCTTTTTATCATCCAAAGTCAGCTTAAAGGGAACAACCTGTTTTTTCCCCTCTGTACGTACTTCAAGTGCAGCATCTGCTGTCTGTTTTGAATCAACAGAAACAAAATCCATAACATTTACATCGTGGGTTTTTCCGCCATAGCTTATTGAAACTGTTTTGTTGAAATATTCCTCATTTATTGACTGTTCAATTTTTGTTTTCGCTTCTTCCGCAGTCAACCCGCCTACGTATATTGAATTGACATACACGTTTTCGTCAATAACATTATGTGCCTTGGTATCAATATAATTGCACGCCAAAAGACCGATGCATATACATAAAACAGCAAAAACTGCAACGGCACTTATAAGAACTTTTAAATTAACGTCTTTCCTTATTTTACGGGCATTGGTTTCTGACATTGATATTCCTCCGTACAACATCATATTAATCAAGTATATTATATCAACAATAGTGCATTAAGTCAATGGATTATATTCGATACAATTATACAAATTCTATATGGTGTGTTTTTAAATATTTGACATTTTAATAAAAATGTGATAGTATCTCTATGCTATGTATAATAAATATATGAATCTTGCCATTGAAGAGGCAAAAAAAGCTCTGAAAAAAGGCGAAATACCTGTTGGAGCAATAATTGTAAAAGATAATATTGTAATTGCAAAAGCTCATAACACAAGGGAAGAAACGCAAAGCTCGCTGGGTCACGCAGAAATTAACGCAATAAGCCTGGCGTGTAAAAAAATAAACAACTGGAGATTGGAAGAATGTGATATGTATGTCACAATGGAGCCTTGTCCTATGTGTTGCGGTGCTATATTGCAAGCGAGAATCAAAAACGTATATTTCGGAACATACAGTAGGGAAAACGGTTGTATGGGAACGGTTGTTAACCTTCCAAAGCAATTGAAAAACAATTCTCTTACCGTGTACGGCGGTATTATGGAGGACGAATGCACAAAGCTGCTTACCGATTTTGAATATACAGGGAAATAATGCCCTTTATATTAAAAAACCGTGACTGTTATAAACAGCCACGGTGTAGTTAAAGAGGGCTGAAACAAACGCTTTCGCGTAAGAGGGGAATTCAGCCTTCTTGCTACCAAATTATGATAACAACTTACCTCTTAAAATGACATTTTTTATTGTAAGGTCTTTATTAAGTATTACTATATCGGCGGTTTTTCCAACGGAAAGACTGCCTTTTTTGTTGTATATGCCCACTGTTTCGGCAGGATTTTTAGTTGCCATCATACACGCAGTTTCAAGCGGTATGCCTATTGAAACAAGATTTCTTACACAATCCACAAGGCATGATGAACCGCCTGCTATTGTACCGTCTTCGGTATAAACTCTTTTGTTAATTACAGTAAGTATTCTTCCGTTAACTTCATATTCCCCGTCGGGAAAGCCTGCAGCCATTTCGGCATCTGTAATTACATTTATTTTATCCTTACCCTTTATGTCAAAGGTAAGCTTCACTACATCGGGATGAACGTGAACAAAATCACAAATAAGCTCACATTTTACATCACTGTTTGAAAGTAATGCACCTACAGTACCGGGCTCACGGTGATTCATAGCACTCATAGCATTATATAGATGAGTACCCATTGTAACACCAACTTCAAAAGCGTGTTTCATCTGCTCGTTATTGGCATTTGTATGACCTGCAGAAACAACCACGCCAAGTTCTGTAGCTCTTTTTATAACCTCATCTGCCCCATCAAGTTCAGGAGCCATAGTAATTATCTTAATAGTTCCTTTTGACGCTTCGTAATGTCTGTTAAATTCATCAAGTAACGGATTTCGGATATTTTCAGGAAGGTGCGCACCTTTGTACTTTTCATTGAAGAAAGGACCTTCAAGATGAATACCAACTATTTCCGCACAGCCATCTGCCGGATTATTTACATATGATGCCAGATTCTCAACACAATCTGAAAGTTTGTCTGCCTTTGCCGCAGAAAGTGCAGGCACCAAAGAAGTTGTGCCGTTTTGTGCCTCGTAGCCTGCAAACTTTTCATAAGTATCCTCTTCCGGGTCAATAAAGGTTTTGCCCATAGCACCGTGCACATGTGTGTCAATAAAACCGGGAACAACATAACAATCCGTTGCATCTATTACAACATCATCGCAACATTCATTACCGATACACGATATAACTTCACCGTCTGTTTTAATATTGCTTTTTTCAAAAACAAAATTTTCGTTTAAAATATTTGCGCCCTTAATAAGCATAATATCACCTATCTGTATTCACTCATTATTTCTTTAACAATATCATCCATCTGCTGTTTTTTAGCTTCCATATCAGCAACAAGCTTAAACTGTGTTCTGCATCTGTCAAGGTTGTGTCCTTCACGGTGTACCTTAAAGTAAACATCACCGTCAAGATGGTCAGCCAGAAATCTCATACCGCATTCATAAGTCATAAGTATAATTGAAAACGGCAAAAGCTCAATTTCATAATCATTAAGACTGTCCTTTGCAGAATCTATAAAGCCCTTTGTAAACATTCTGAACTTTTCAAGGTCAAATTCAATCTTTGACAAATCCTGTTCGTCCTCTGTGCCTGTTGAACCTGCAAAGCGCAAAGCATCACCAAAGTCATAAAGTGCTGAACCGGGCATAACCGTATCCAGATCAATTACACAAATACCCTTGTGAGTTTCCTTATCAAAAAGAATGTTGTTAAGCTTTGTATCGTTGTGTGTAACCTTAAGAGGAATTTTACCCTCAGCCATAGCATTTACAACAACACCTGCATAATCCTTTCTGTCCTGAACAAACTTGATTTCTTCAGCAACACTGCTTGCTCTTCCTGCTTTATCAGCCTTTACTGAATTTTCAAAATCGTTGTATCTTTTAACTGTATTATGAAAATCCACAATGGTTTCATGAAGCTTTTCTGCCGGAAAATCCGCAAGCATATCCATAAATTTGCCGTAAGCAAAAGCCGCTTCGTACAAATCCTCAGGAGTTGCAGAATCCTCAATTACATCTACATCATCAACAAATATATAGCATCTGTAGTAATTGTCACCGTCTTTAACAAAGTTTTTACCGTCATTTGTTTTCATAACGGTAAGAGTTTCTCTTTCCGGGTCTCCGCCCTTTGCAATTATCTTCTTTTTAAGATGTGTTGTAACAGCCTCAACATTATCCATAAGCTTTTCAGGCTCTTTGAAAACAAAAGTATTAATCTTTTGAATTGTATGCTTAGGATTACCCTTTACAATGTATGTATCGTTAATATGACCGTTTCCGTATGATTCTGCCTCGTTTGTAAGATTAAATTCTTTTATAATTTCATTTATTGTCATAGTCAAAACTCTCTCTTAATATATTTTTTTACCTGCCAAAGCCTGTTTTACCATTTCAAGCTCTTCCTTGTATGTCATACCGTACCACTTGTCGTCTGTAGTAAGCATCTTTACTTCCAACATATCACGGCTTATCATACTGTCAACAAGACCGGGAAGGAAATATTCTCCCTTAAGAGGATTGTCATTATTTTTCAAAAATTCCACAAAGCCCTTTTCAAGCTCATCAAAAATGCTTGGCTGTAAGCCCCACATATTCATAGATACCAGGGTATCCAAAGGAATACCGGAATTTTTATCCAAAGCAGTATGCTCTGTAACCTTTGCAAGATAACCGTCTTTAACTTCACAAACACCGCGTGAAACCGTACCGTTTTCACTAAGTGTATTACCAAGCTTAAAGCCAACCATACAAGCAGGTACATCTTCCTTTAATGCATCTGCAACAATCTTCATACTGTTTGTACCGTAATAGTCATCGGCATTAATAACGGCAAAGGGTGTATTAACCTTGTCCTTTGCACACAAAAGTGCATGTCCTGTACCCCATGGCTTTTCTCTGCCCTCAGGAACGGAAAAGCCCTCCGGCAAATCGTTTATATCCTGATAAGCATATTCAGTCTTTATAATTTTTTCAGTTCTTTTACCTATGGTTGTTCTGAAATCTTCTTCATGTTCCTTTTTTATTATGTACACAACCTTGTTAAAGCCTGCATTTACTGCATCACTAACGGAATAATCCAAAATAAATTCTCCGTTTTCACCAACGGTCTGAAGCTGTTTTAAACCGCCAAAACGGCTTCCCATACCTGCCGCAAGAACTACAAGTGTCAAATCTTTCATTAAAATCTGTCCTCTCATAAAAATATGCTTTATTTTCTTGACAATCAAATCTGATAATGATACCATAAAAGTATCATTTCAAATTTATTTTAGCATACCTGATTTTAAAATTATATATTTTTTCAGACATATTTTCTTTGAATTCGGACACTTTTGGAGGTATTATGTACAAAAGATTGCCAATTAAACAAAAAATCAGAATAGATGCGTTGTATACTTTGTTTTCAGACACACGTGAACCAAACTATCATTTCGAAGGAGAAAGACACAATTTCTGGGAAATTGTATGTGTTCTGGACGGAAAAGTAGGTGTTGCATCCGAAAACGAATTGTATACCTTAAGCGAAGGTCAGGCAGTTTTCCATACCCCTATGGAATTTCATAACATATGGTCGGAAAACTGTAAAAACACAGTATTTATATTTTCCTTTGACGGCACAATTCCCGAGCTTAAGCATAAGGTGTATAACTTTGGTGCAACAGAAAGAGCTTTAATAAGCGAAATAATAGACCTGTTTCCCAAAACCTTTAAATATACAGGCCTTATAATGAACAATGTAAAATACGGAATGGAAAACGAAGCCGAAAAAATCCTCAAAAAGCTTGAGCTTCTTATTATTTCGCTTATAAATAATTCCGAAGTTGATGTTTTAGATCTTGACACTAAAAGTGCCCAGAATTACCTTAATATTATTTCTGCCTTGAACAATAACATAAATGTTAACCTTACAATTGAAGAAATTGCGGATTTGTGCAATATGAGTCAGTCAAACCTAAAAAAAACCTTCCGCAAATATTCAGGTGTAGGCATAATAAAATATTTTAACGAGCTTAAAATAGAAAAGGCACAAAAGCTTTTAAAGGAAGGATACAACGTAAAGGAAACTGCAACAGCATTAGGCTATACAGACCAGAATTATTTCAGCGTTGTTTTTAAGCGTATAACAGGATACTCACCAATAAAATACAAAAACAAAAACTAATTGTTGACATATCCCACATTTTTGTTATAAAATATAAAGAGGGTTAAGTTCCCTCTTTAATATGCTTGTGTAGCACAGTTGGTAGTGCAGCTCATTCGTAATGAGCAGGTCGCAGGTTCGAGTCCCGTCACAAGCTCCAAAAAGATAGTCTCTACACAGTAGGGGTTATCTTTTTTTATTGCTATCACCGTTTGCTTATGATATAATGATAAAAAAGTATGTAAGGATGTGAATTTATTGTACTTTAAAAATTCCCAAGGACAAGAAAACGATAAAAAAGAATTTTTTAATAAACTGTACCGTAAATACTACAGGTATGTTTATAAAATTATTTTCAGTATATTAAAAAGTGATAAGCATATTGATGACACGGTACAGGAATGCTTTATGAAAATATGGCACAGCATTGATAAACTGAATGCAAACGACAATGAGGGTTGCAAAGCATTTATATCCGTAGTTGCAAAAAACACTGCCATTAATAAATACAACAAAGATAAAAAGGCAACTTCCAATTTTATTAAAATGGATGACAATGTTTTGTTTGCTACTACAAGCGATAAATCCGCTGACCCTGCAGAAATAATTATAAACGATGCAAATGTAAACTACATATACGGCAAAATAAAAGAGCTTGGTGAAACCTACCGAGATGTTATGTTGCTTAAATACAAGTATCACCATACGCCTGAGGAAATATCCTCCCTTACAGGTATGAGCCTTAAAACCGTATATACAAAGTTATCCCGCGGAAGGGAAATACTAAAATCAAAGCTTTTGGAAGAAGGAGGTAAAAACAATGAAGAATAATTCAAACAGAAATGATAAAATATTTGACATAATTTTAGAAGAATCCTTCGACAAATATTCCAAAGACACTTCCTCCTTTGATATTGATTTTCAAATGTCTGAAGAAGAAATAAAAGCAATGGAAGATAAAGAAAAGTCCATACACAATAAATTGATGAAAGGTATTGACTCTGAAAACCGCAAACATATTTCAGTTAAAAAGATATGTATACTTGTTGCCGTTTTATTATTGGGAATAATATGTGCTTCATTTGCTGTTTCCGCTGTTCACACATGGATTCAAAGAACACACATATCACAAGACGGAACAGAAATTATCGTAACCACTCAAAAATTAATTTTTGAGGATTACAACAACATACGAAACTTTGAAAACAAAAATGTAATAATAATCCCCAATTGGTTGCCTGAGGGAATGGAGTTAAATAAAATCGATGATGATGTACATTGTGTAAATTTCTATTACAAAAACAACGACAAATTTATGACCCTGAGTACACTACACGGTTATAGCTCAACAAACGTAAAAATAGATACGGAAAATAATAACACCACTATAAGGGAAGCAAACGTTCTCGGCATGAGATGTAAAATAATAACAATGACCAATGAATTGGGTTATGTTGCACATTCGGTATTTTGGAATTCAAATGACGCTGAATACGAAATGATGACAAACGTTTCCGAAGAAGAACTTAACAAAATTCTGGCGAATTTAATATATTTTGAAGAATAACAGACTCCTTTGTTGTTTATTGTAGTAAATAGACAACAAAGGAGTTTTTGCGTATGAAAAAAATAATTGCATTTATTACGGTTTTATTTTTAATTTCAAGTATGTTCGGAGTTGTTTATGCCGAAGATAATGTTGAACAAACAGTGCCAAATGAAATTGTGGAGGAAACAGAGCCGGAAACAACAGAAGACCTTGAGAATATAGAAACCAAAGAACCGGAAGTATATTCTTTGTACGAACTTCTTCCCTTCAAAAACGATAATTGGTCATTCAGCAGCCATTTTGGTTTTGACCTGTATACCGAAGAAGAATTTGAATTATTTTATGAGTATGCCGACAAAATAAAGCTGGTCAAATATGACGGTGTTGTTGAAGAAGAAAAAGATAACAAAAATGCTTATCTTGTAAAACATTTGTTGCCTAACAAAAGGGTTTTTATATACCTTTTCCCGGCATATGTTAAAATTGATAATAAAATTTCGGATGGAGATTTACATAATGATATTTCATTTTATAAATACGTTACCGATTACTCGGATTTTGTAACCGATATGCAGGAAATTAAGGATACAATTTATCAGTGGAAATTGGATGAAGTGAGAAAATCTATTGTTAAAGACGAAAGCCTTAATGATTTGGTATTTACTTCTACTGAAGTTAATAGACCAGATGTACCGATTTATCATATAGGACATTTAATTGATACCGATAATGCCGAAAAAATATATATTACAAATAAAGAGGGTATTACCTTCAGAATCAACAAAGATCAACAAAGGGATAAACTAAAGAGGATTAGTCTGTACGGGCTTTCTGTTGATTATATAACCGTAAAATTAGTTGATGAGACGGTTTTGTACCAAATAGATGTAGATGACGGCAGACAGATGATGTATATTACCGAAAAGCATGTTATATTCAGGGACGAGGAACTTGACAGAACACTTATATTCAATTGTGAATCCGACATTTCACTTTTTGTGAACCATCAAGTAAATTCACGCGATAACGATAAAATGATACAAAAACTTATGGATTTGGAAGCCATAGGCCTTGAACAGTTAAGGCGCACAAAGACACAGTATTTAAATGTTGATTATGGCAGTAAAGTCGGCGAGATTGCTTATACGGGTGTTTTTAAAGTGAAGCTGGATGATTCCTACAAAGGAACAAATTTCTATAATTATGCGGATTCAAATAATGAAGTTAAAATAGAAATTGAAATATCAGCTTACGGTGGTGGCGGAAGAATAAAAGTAGGCGAAAAAAACTATTTTTTAGGAACTGCAAGATGGGAAGATAAGTACAGTTTATATCCACGGCATGAATTTGTTGACGGTAAGAGCTTGTGTATGGACGAGGCTGAGACTTTTTATATTCAAATGTTGGAGTATAATTTCGACTATACTTTTTCAAAGCTAAGACTTTGCATTGATACAACTTATAATGTCAACACACGAAAAGACCCAAATCCTGTAGAACTTGTAAGCATATCTCAAACAGGAAGTGCAAAAACCATTAATGTCAGCATTGGAATGAGTTTAAAAGGAGCATCTATACCTGTAAAGGCTCCAAGCAAAGATGAAATAAAGGAAGCTGAGAAGGAAACGCCTGAAAAAGAAGTTATAGAGCCTATAAAGGTTGAACAACAGAAAGAGAGTGTCAAATTGTCTGAAAATCAAATATCCGAACTTGGTGATTCAGGTATTATGGTAGGCGACCCTGACGGCAATCTGCGTCTTAAGGACACAATAACAAGGGCAGAAACTGTTAAAGTTTTATGTACCGCAACCGAAATTGAAACGGAGGATACGGAAACGAATGAACAGTTCTCCGATGTGGACACAAACCATTGGGCATATGATTACATAAACAAAGCACAGGACATCAATATTATCAACGGCTACGGCGATTCTACATTCAAGCCGGAAAATACTGTTACCTATAATGAATTTATTAAAATGCTTGTCTGTGTTACGGGTTATGCAAATGAAGCCGAAGAAAAAGGCGGATACCCAAAGGGATATATTACAGTAGCCGAAGAAATCGGCATTACCGAAGGCATAGTTTTTAAAGGTGATGACGAGGTTACAAGAAACGATGTAGGCATTATGATTTTAAATGTTTTAAATATCTTAGATATGTAAGTAAAAGGTCATCCAACCGGATGACCTTTGTTTTATACCAAAATTTCTTTTAAAGCTTTTCTGAGTATTTTCCAATCAGGACAAACCTTTTCAAGCTCGTCATAAAAAAGCCTTGAATGATTTGCCTGCAGAAAATGTGTAAATTCGTGCCACACAACATACTCAACACATTTTGGCGGAGCATACACAAGCTGTGTATTAAAAGTAAGTATACCCTTTGTGGAATTACAGCTACCCCAACGGGATGTCATTTTACGGAATTTTATAACGGGATATTTAACACCGCATTTTTCGTAATACGGATATACCATTTTGCAAAATTGTAATATAAAATCCCTGAGCTGTGTTTCCGAAAAATATTGTTTTGGTTGCATTTCGGCTTTATTGCTGTACTTTTCCAATGCACTGAATATAAAGTCCGCTTTTGACAGTACAAAATCGTCAATAAGCTTTTGGGGAACACGTTGGTTTGCAGAAACATTAACGGTTCCGTCAGGCTTTATGCGCATATTTACATTTTTAACTTTTTTAATTTGCAAGTCGTAGGCAATTCTTCTTCCACCGTCAGTAATTACGCTTCTTTGCATATTAATCAGGCACGTACTTTAACAACTATCTTTTTAACAGGTGTAGGAACATCCTGATAAGCCATACCCGGTCTGTGAATATCGTGTGGGAAGAAAACGCAAAAATCCCCATCCTGAGCTGTGCAATATGAAGCTTTGTAGTAATTTTCATAGAAAGTTATATCTTTTTCAGGATTATATTCTGTTGTTGGAACCATACATGAAACATCTGCAGAGCCCAACATTTCACAGCCTGAAATAACATACTGAATATCAATATAATTTTTGTGACCTTCAAATCTGCTTTTGTCTTCAGTTTTGGAATCGTAAGCCTGTACCAAGCCGTATACATTTGTACCGTCTATTTCGTATTTACCTACTTCAAGATTTTCCTCGACAGCTTTTTTAATAAAATCAAAAGCCTTTTCAAATCCGTCGTTTACTCCGTAGTACAGTTTACAGTTTTTAATGTTGTCAAAAATCATGTTTTTTCTCCTTTGTATATAAATTTTTTATTAACCTAACAAAACATCCGAAACAAGCATTACACAAAAGCCCACCAAAAGTGCATAGGTTGCACCACACTCGCACCCGTGTGCGTGAGTTTCGGGAATCATTTCATCACTTATTACATAAAGCATTGTACCGCCTGCAAAAGCAAGTGCAAAAGGCAGTATAACAGATGCAACGCTTACAGCAAAATATCCGATTAACGTGCCGACCACTTCAACCAAACCGGTAATCATTGCACACACAAAAGTTTTTTTCGGTGAAACCCCTGCCGAAAGCATAGGTGCAATAATAACCATACCCTCCGGAATATTCTGCAACGCAATACCACCTGCAATAATCAAAGCCTGTGAAGTATTACCCGAGCCAAATCCCACACCTGCCGCAATACCTTCAGGAAGATTGTGAATAGCAATAGCGGTAACAAAAAGTAAAACCTTACTCAAATTCGCATTGTTGTGGGATTCAATATCCGCACCAACCAATTTATGAAGATGCGGAACAACTTTATCTATTAAATTAAGACAAAGTGCACCGACAAATATTCCAACAACCGTTATTACAATACCGTATTTTCCGCCATATTCCAACGACGGCATAATAAGTCCAAGCACGGCTGCCGCAAGCATTACTCCTGCCGCAAAGGACAAAACGATGTCAGAAAATTTGTGCGATAATGTTTTAAACACAAATCCGACCAATGCACCAATTACTGTTGCACCGCCTACACCGAGAGCTGTCAGCAATACCATATTCATACCAAACACCTCTTTATATTTATTATATTAAAATTTTAACATAATTTTTTTCCAATGTAAAGGTTGAAGATACATAAATTTTGTTATATAATTAAAATATAACTATGAAAAGAGGGATTTTAATGGATTTTTTAAAACTTGCCGAAGAAAGATTTTCAGTACGTAAATTCAAGGAAGAACACCTTGAACAAAAGATAATAGACGAAATATTAAAAGCGGGGCATCTTGCACCTACGGGATGCAATTACCAACCCCAAAGAATACTTGTAATAAACACAGATGAATCCATAGAAAAATTAAGAAAATGTACCAAATGCCACTTTGGTGCTCCCACAGCTATGCTTGTGTGCTACAACAAGGATGAAAGCTGGGTAAGAAAATATGACGGGGCACTCAGTGCACCTGTTGACGCCTGCATTGTAAATACACATATGATGCTTTATGCACACGAAATTGGCGTTGGCTCATGTTGGGTAATGCACTTTGACCCGGAGGCAATGAGAAAAGAATTTAATATTCCCGAAAACATTATTCCCGTTGCTTTGCTTGTTATGGGATATCCTGCAGATGATGCAACACCCCTTAATCTTCACAGCGAATACAGACCACTTGACGAAGTTGTAGTTTACGACAGCTTTTAAACAAAAAAAACGCCTGACATACGTCAGGTATTTTTTATTTTCAATTCCATCTTAACGTGCGGTATACCCACATCTAAAAATTCATTGGAAGTCTGTACAAAACCCAATTTTTTATACATTTCCTTTACATAGCATTGTGCTTCCACAAACACAGTATCTGCTCCGAATTTTTCAACAGCCGCCTTTATCCCCTCTTTCACAAGCATTGTACCAATACCGCAGCGTCTTTTTACGGAAATAACTCTGCCTATACGTACGTGCTCGGACATTACACCCCTGTCAAGCACACGAAGATAAGCCTGAATTCCCTCATCATCTGTAAAGAAAATATGACAGGCACCAATATCCGCACCGTCCATATCAAGATAATTGCAATTTTGTTCAACCACAAAAACCTGTGACCTTAATTTTAATATTTCGTAAAGTTCTTTTGTTGTAAGTTCATCAAACATTTTTACGTTAAGTTTCATATTATTTCCTCCGTTATTTCAGGCAAAATACCCTTCAGGCTTTTTTGGTTACACGATCATCGTCACTTGGTACAATAAAAGCAAAACACAAATTCATTAAATCACCCGTAATCAAAACATTAAACTATTCTATATATTTCCGACTGTAATACTCACAGGTAATATTATAAATTTTACGGAATGATATGTCAATATAAAAAATATAAGGCGGATTAATCCGCCTTATACAATTAAACAATTATTATTCACCCCATGAAACAAGCACGTATGCTACGTCCTTAGAATCGATGATTCCATCACGGTTAAGGTCATACTTAATGTATTTTGCATCCTTTGTTGCATCCTGTGTAAAGTATGACACTACAGCTGATAGGTCGTAGATATTGATGTTGTTATCTGCTACGATATCACCTGCAAGGAAGTTTTTAAATGCTGCACTTGATGCTTTGCCTTCTTCAACTTCCATAGCATTATCCATTACGTTGTTCCAGAAGTTAAGTTTCTTATCATCTGTCATTGTTACTGTGTAACGTGCTGTTCTGTAACCGTCACCCTTTACTGTTACTGTATAAGCAGTATTTAGTGTAAGGTCTGCTGTTACTGTGTATGATGCATTGGTATTTGTACCGCTACCTAAAGGTTTAACGATATCTGCAGCCAAGTCACCACCGCTGAT
>JAZQIO010000018.1:0-7945 GCA_045541135.1 Clostridia bacterium | reverse complement strand
AACCTGAATGAACTTCAGACGGAATGTGTAATAAATCCCTGTACCACACAGCAGGATTAACAACACCGGCCCCCACAACACACCATTTGCACTTTGCACCAATTCTAACATTTTTACATTCTCCTCTCCGCCTGTTCCTCGATAATTTTAATTGTATTTTTTGTTTGAGGTGGAACAGACATAAAAAATAAAGAGCTGATACTTTATCAGCTCTCCGGAAGAGTAGAACATTGCATTTTTTCTGACAGTTGCCTGTCACCTTGCTATGCTCTGTCCTTTTGCCTGAGAGATTCACAGGCACATCTGCCTGTGGTACACCTTCGGCGCTCTTAATGAGTTAGAGACTCTCCAGAGATAATTGTACGCCCTTCGTGGACGACAATGGTAATAGGATAACACATTGTGAAATAGAATGCAAGACCTTTTTTCAAAAATTCATAATTTTTTGAGGAATTATCTCTTTCATGCATTTCTGCATGGGTAAAATGAATTGCTATCTACTCACTTCTATGTTAAATCCAATTGCTAGATTTGTAATTGTTATAATGTTATAATTAACACATAAAAATTAGGAGGGATATATATGAAAAAACATGTTCGCTTTGGTGAAAACTTAAAAATACTCCGCGGAAAATTAAACCTGTCTCAAGCAAAATTAGCAGAAAAACTTTGCGTAGAAAGACAAACTATTTCATCTTGGGAACGTAATGCAGGAAAACCTGATGTCTATGCGCTTGCGAATATATGTACTTTATTTAACTTAAATGCAGACGATCTTTTGTTTGGTAAAGACACAAAAGTTGTCGAAACACAAGAATTTTTTGATTTGATTGATTTAGTTGAACAAACCAACTATATTTCTTCTATCCAATCAAAAGGATTTTATGATATTATTGACACAGATATTCAAAATGAACTTTTCCCTTTTATGTACATTTCATTTCCTCAAATTTTAGGTATAGCAGTAGAACTCAAAAAAAGAGGTTATATTGTTACAGATATATATAGTAACGGTTTTAGTATTTATTTTCCTACCGATGCTATCGCGCGAGATTTCTCCGGTGTTTTATACGATATCATTGAGGATGGGTATATTCACGGTTTTGAAGACAGTATTGCCCTTTCGTATGCGGATAAAGCACAAAAAAAATTAGATATACTTACAGTTGAAATAATAGACGATGTTATAGAAGAAGTTTTTGATAGCGGTTTATCTTATTATTGGATTGATGAATATGAGAGAATTAGAGGACATGGAAAATCAAAAGAAGATTGTATAAAACAAGCCAATGAACAAGGATGTATTAACTATATGATTCTAAAAAATTAAATATATAAACAAATAAAACTGCCCGTCAATTGACGGGCAGTTTTGATTTACTGATTAACAATTATTTGTCGCATTCAGTATTGTATTTATTTTGAGACCTAAAAAAATATCCCTGAATATAGTGGAAATCACTCCTCATATGAGAAAATTATCACTATATACAGGGAATGCTGTTTTTCTGCCCTTCTATCTGCCCTTGAGTTGGTCTGTTTTTAATGTTCATTGTTATTTAATGCTGCCACCATGCATTCCCTCATCGGGTTGGTTACATGGGTATAGTATCTGAGTGTGGTTGTTTCTCTGGAGTGCCCCAATCTCATTCTAACTGCTGCTGTTGGTACTCCATGCTCTGCTAACCATGTAGCGTGGGTATGTCTGAGGTTGTGATATTTGAAAGGTACCCTCAATTCTTCCCTGGCTATTCTCCCCAGAACCTTTACACTATTTGGTGTCAAGAGTTCTCCAGTTTCTCTGATATTGACAAACTCTAAATCTTCTCTCACAACCTTTTCTTTGGTTCTACCCATATCAACAGCCACTCTATTAGTTCTGAAAGCAATACCTAACCTTTCTTTGTTGGCCAACTGTTCTGCTCTCAATTCTTTCAAATATTCATATATACCATCCTGCAGGTCTATCACTCGATTAGCGTATTTGGTCTTTGTATTTCTCAAAGTCCATATTTTGTTTTCCATAACCAGTTGTTTGTTTATTGTTAGGGTGTGTTTTTCCCAATCCACATCCCCCCATAATATTCCAAAACATTCACTACATCTGACCCCCGTTGCTCTACCTATCTTAAATGCTGGTAACAGGCTTGTGCTTGCAAATCTTTCCTCAAACATATCCAGCTCTTCCTGAGAGTAAACCCTGATATTATCATTATCTCTATCACCTTTTGGTTTGCTTGCTTTTCTCATAGCATTTTCTTTTATATACAGCCTGTCCTCAGCATATTTCCAGATGGAAAACATAAAAGTGTGAATACCATTGATGTAATTCTGTGAGTAGTATGCTGCAAGAGAAAAGAAGTAATCTGTCAGTTCCATTGAAGTGATTGTATCAATCAGCCTTTTCCCCCAATTAGGTTCTATCTGTGCCCTGTAAATACTTTCATACCCTCTAACAGTAGACCATTCTCTATCTTTGGTGACCTGCTTATACATAAACTCATCATAGACTTGTTCAACTGTCATTTTCTTCTGACTTTTTAGAGCAGTTTGAGGGTTTTCATTGTATTCAGCCAGCAGAATTGCTCTTGCCTGTCTGGCCTCAGCCTGTGTATTGAAACCACCCCTTTCAATGTTTTTCCATTCCCCAGTTAATTCATCTTTGATGTTAATTCTGAAAGAGTATTTGTTACCTCTTTTTCTGATACCTTCAGCCATAGAAATACCTCCTTTGAAATGTATACTTCAAAAATTATTCATCTTCTTTCACCAATGGGTTCAGCAGCAGATTTAATGCAAATCTGACACCTTGAGCATGAGCATAAGCCAGCTCAATAGCAAGTACCCGATTCTGTGCTGTGAGATATTTGTCAAAGAATAGACTGCCCATAGCAGAAATGGTTTGCTCCTCATATACAGCCAATTCTTTTTTGGCCTGTAAGAGTGCTGCAGTTTTAGGTGTGCTTTGCTCAATAGGGTGGTAGCCATTGAGGTATAAGTCCTCTAAAAAGTCCATTTGAAACACCAGCCTTTCTTAATTTTGGTCACAGTGTAACTCTTCAGACAATAGGAGCCAAGTGACAAAATGGAGACACTTCTTAATCTGGAGAAGGGCAGAATGACAAGGAAAAGATGAAAAACAGGGGGAACTCCCGCCTTTTTCATGGGGAACTCCCACCCTAAAAAATGCTGAAATGCAGCAGTGATGGGTGTTGAGGGTGTTTTTTAAGTGTTGTAATATAAAGTTAATATATATATGAGTGCTACGCACTCATATATATATATCTTGACTTTAAAAGATTATGGATAGGTCTAATGACCTATCCATACAATGTTATCTTAAAAAAATATAAATATTCATTTTCTAAAACCCCAGGTGGTTATGCTTGATTTTAATTGGGGTTTGATTGGGGCTTGATTTACCTATGGTTTGATTAGGATTTGGTCAGGGGTTTACCTATGCTTGATAGTATCTTGATTGGTCTATGTTTGACTTATTGATTTGATTGGGCTTTATTTACTATAGTTGACCATTCTTTATTTTCTTCCCACAATGACAGCACAAAACACCATTCAAAAAAATTAGTCAGCATTAGCATTTAAAAACCCTTGCCAATACTGACTTTTCCAATTCCCCACGTATTAATTTTTTCATATTTTTTGCATCTAATTAAGTGTCCATGACTTTGTCATGGTCTTTGTCTAGTTATTTGTAATTTTTCTGCATTTTTATTTTTTCAAGGTTCTATGATTTATCCTTTTCAAGTTTTGGTATATACACATGATTTCTCAAGGCATTTTCCACAATTGCTGGTGACAACTGAATGTATTTGGCACTAGTAGCCACTGACCCATGCTGCAAAAGGGTTCTGACCAATTCCAGGTTGAAATTATTATCATTGTATATAGTAGTAGCAAAAAACTTTCTAAAACTGTGACTGGACACATTTTTGTATCCTAAATAATCTGCTGTTTTCTTCAAATGCTTACTGACAGCCCTTTTAGAGATTGGAAATAACAATCTATCTGGTTTTATCCCTTCTTCCAGAGCATAGGCTTGCAGGAAGTTTATCATTTCTGGTGCTATGGTAAAGTTTCTGTGTTTTTTGGTCTTTTCCTCAATGATGTCAAAATGATATCTGCCACCCTCATACACCAAATCCTTTAATCTGAGTGATAAAACATCCCCAAGTCTTAAACCTGTATTTGCAATGGTGATACAGATGGCACAAATACGAGGATTTGGTCTTGTAACAACACCATTATGTTCAAAGCCATACATGATGGTTTCAATGAACTTTTCATATTCTTCTTTATCCAGTGGTCTGGTTTTTTTATTCATGAAAACACCTTCTTTTCTTATTAAAGTTCTAATAACCCGTAGGGTTAAGTGCCTTTATTTTTGTTTTTTAAGGGGTGGGTTCGCAGAACCCTATTCTGTTAAGGGGAGTGCTTAAAAGTGTTACTTTTAAGAGCTCGCAATTGAATTGTTGTTTTTTGAATGTTTACATTCAAAAAACATAAAAAATAGAGGTACCAATGGCACCTCTACATTAAAAATGAGATTTTCATATTTTTTTCTTTAGCATACAACCCTAAAATATAGTCTGGTCCTTCTGCCCACAATCTTGTTTTCGGGTCATATAGTTTGGCATAAGTTTTGGATTTGCTAAAATCAATCAAATGCTGGTTTTTAGGAATAGAAGGATATTCTTCTGATAAACTTTCAACAATCATACTTACAAGATTGTGCATGCAGTACTCTTTTCCAGATTTAGTTATCCTCATATCATTCACTCCAATCAAAGTTTCACAATCTTGCTTTCTACAAACTTTAGTCTTTGTAGTGCTTGTTCAGACTTCAAACATATCTGATTTTTTAATCTATTGGTTAAAAATCTTTGCATAGCAATATGGATAGCACTTTCAGAACCTACTGGACCAAAAACACCTTGCATATAGGCATTGATTACTTGAGAAGTATCATCGTCAGCAATCTTACCAATCAGAACCTCATACTGTTCAAATGATGCTGCAAAAGATTTATATTGGTTTTTTCTATTTCCAATAACACAATTCAGCCAGTCCTCATTGGTGGTCTCAAACTCATAGACTTTTAAATCTTCTAAATCAGACAGTTTATAGATATTCAAAACCCCTTCAGATAAATCATGTCTGTTGGCTATGTTCTTGGCAAAATTAATGGCCTGTCTTTTATCTGTTGTGATATAGAAACCTTGCCCAAAATCTTTCCCTTTTTGACAAAGTGACAAATCTGGTTCTCTGACTTCCATATAACTTCCATGATATACAGTTTTATTTTTTAGTTCTGTCAACAAAGTCTACACCTTCTTTAATTCTGCTTGCAATATCTTCTACAATATATTCAACACCAGATAAATGCAGATAATCATAGCACACTGAAATGTAATCAAAAATATGATATTTTTCAAACAAAAGAGAACTTTCTTTTAATGTAAGTTTATTTTTTTGAGAATAAAGCAACAGACATTCAGCCTGTAAATAAGTAATTTCTCTATTATGTGTTTCTTTCTCTTCATAATATTTTGTAGCCATGTTACCACCTACTTCTCATTCTATTCTTTTATATTATACCCCAAATCAGGAATACAGTGAATAAGTTTATTATTTATTTTTTCAAGTTTTTGATTGTATACTTTCAAGCCTTTAATAATAAGGTGCAGACAGCACCTTATTATTTTATATCATATCTGTTTCCAACAGCACTTTTGCAAGTTCAGTAATGTAAGCATACATTTGTGCTGTTTCAAGATTATATAACATATCTTTTTCTTCTAAATATTGATATGTAAACTCTGGTCCAAGAGTTTTGAATATCACTTCTTCATATTCTCTTACTTTGGCTCTTCTTTTCTTGATACTGTATCTCAACTGTGTTTTAACAAAAGCATCTTCTAATGTACTCAACAAAATAACCCCTTTCTATGAAATTGGTCACAGTGTAACTCTTCAGATTGATAAAACCAAGAACTTTTCTTCTAAAAAATAAAAATACACATAAATACCTTTTTCAACACATAAAAGAACAAATCTTGGACAGTTAGAATTATATTAAGTATCAGACAACAGAAGGGGTGATATTTATGACCAGTGAGATATCCATTACATTAGATATCCCAGCAAAAACTATTGATATTCTGAAACTCTTGCAGTATCAAAACTCTGTTTTAGATTACAAATTGAATAAAGCTGCAAGAACTATAACTTTAACAGGCTATGTAACAGAAATCACAGATATTGAAGAAGTTTGGGATACTGTGCCAAGTATTGATGATTATCTGAGAAAGGAGGAGTAATCCCATGCCTAAAGCATTGATAGTGTTAAAGTCTACTAACAATAGACAAGCTAGTGAAGATTGTGCATGGCAATGTGCTCAGCTGACAGAGTTTTGCATTCAAAGCAAAGTAAAACCAGTTGGCTGTGTTGTTTCTCATGCAGGTATCAAAGACCTAGTGAAAAGAATACAAAGTGCTGATAAGACAAAGAGATTTGAATATGTAGTGATTTATTCACCTACACAGATTGCTAAATCTGAACAAGAATATGAGGATTTTGTAACTACTCTAAATGAAGATTTTCAGGTCAAAGTGATACCATACAGATATTAAACTGTTGGTCATGTGATATTAAGATAAATTAGTTACTGGATAACAGATAAAACTCATACTCAACCTCCTTTGCCAAAATCCCTAGGGATTTTGAAATATTCAAAATTATAAGATTATGAAAATCTCATAATTCATTAGTTGCTGGATTTTAAGATTAACACTTTCCTATATATTTTGACCTCCTAAAGTCAGAAAAAGTAAAAATAGAATATAAAAAATCAGTAAAAAAATATGGTGTCATTTTTTCCTCCCTTTATTATGACACTTTTACAAGACACAGATTTTTTATCATAATGCTATCTGATTTTGGAGGTCTCAAAATATATAGAGATTATGGGAAAGGGTGCTCATTATGTTATTGGCATATATTTTGGAGAACACAAACAAAGAAGAAATCAGGGATAACACCCCTTTATTTCAACTGATAAATGAAATGGAAATTGGTGATGAATGTACCTTTATTGATAGTGAAGGACAAGACAGAAATGAACTGCAGGAGTTATTGGACTATATGCAGGAAGGGGATGTTGTTGTTATCAGGTCTGTTTTGGATTTAACAGACACAATAGAAGATTTGATTGTTCTCTTTGAAAAACTTACTGAAAAACAAATCTCTTTATGCAGCTGTGCAGAACCATTTTTGTGTGGAGAAGATTATTTAGAAAATCTAAATAATTTTGTTGCTCTGTATAAGGTTTATATAGATAGGAAGAAAAAATTAGGTTATCAGAAAGCAGTTTCAGAAGGCAGAGTTGGAAGACCAGTAAAAGCAAAAGATTTAGAAAAGGCTATTATCTTATATGAGGAAGGCAGATTGAATATCAATCAGGTCATTGCTCTTACTGGTGTAAGCAAATCTACAATATATAGATACTTAAATAAATAAGGAGTGTTTTCAAATGGCTTTTAAAATTAGAGATTTAGAAAATAAATTAGGTGATGTTCTTATCAACCTTGGCTGTTCATTAGGTCAGAACTTAATAGAAGAAGTGAATAAAGATTATCAGCTGTGGTGTACCACCTGCTGTTATCATTTACCAGAGTTGAATGTTAACATTCATCAGGCTGAAATAAAAAATTATGAAGAAAATGAAAATGTAATGTGTGAACTATCTGATACTGTCTATCTGGTGTTTGACAGTGAAAATAAAAACTTTCTGTATTCAGAACAAGGAAGTACATTGGAAAACTGTATCTTAAATTATTGTTTAATTGTTATGGATAATGAAGATTATACAATGGAACAAGTAAAAGAGTTAGATTGTACATATTTAATAGATAAAGGTGTGCTGTT
>JAZQIO010000017.1:0-50988 GCA_045541135.1 Clostridia bacterium | reverse complement strand
CGATTTTTCATAAAATTACTCTTTTCTTGCTATGAACAAACCTCCCCCGAGCCGTACCATCGTACTGTCTCGGGTCACCCCTTCGGTTCGGTTTGTCCATTCTGAAACATTTTTTCCTATCCCCTCTAAAACAAAATCAAGTGACTGCAAAAATTTTTTTTGCAGTCACTTTAACAATTATCTTATTATTTCAAAAGTTTCGTTGTTGTAATCTGTGTATACCTTTGTACCGTTGGAATATTCTGTACAGTACACACCATCTGAAACTTTTTTATGATCTACTATAAATTCAAATCTTTCATCTTTTAAAAGGTCGTAATCGTCTGCCATTATCTTTGCCTTTGCAACACTTTCTTTTAACATTTCGTCAGTATCGCACAAAAAGTCTTCCCTTCCCATCCAGTTGTTGCCGTTTGCGAAGTTTGCATAGTAGCAAATTAAAGGTCTGCCCCCAAGCTCAATGGACTTAAGCCTTGCCTTTTGTGATTTTACTGCATAATTCAAGGTTTCTGTAGAAATGTTGTAAAGTATTATGCCGTGGTACACCATATGCCAAAAAGGCACAAGCTCGTCACACACAGACGTTATGTTGTTTTTTCCTGTTACAAAGTCAGGGTACATAACATAGTCTGTATATGCGGCGCCGAAGTCATAGCCCGATTCCGATGAAAATCCTCCAAAATTTTCTCTTGAAAGCCTCATTATTTTTTTGTAATATTCGGCAGATTCATTTCTGTTTAGTTTGTGACGTTCGTCGTAACATTTAAGCACGGGAAGAATGGTTATTACGTCAATATAGTGGATACCCTCAAAGCCCAATTCTGCAATTTTTTTCTGATTTGGAATTTCAAAAAGCTCATATTCCCTTTGGGGGCATATTTTATACGGGCGTCCTCCTGACCATACAGTAGGTCTTTTATGAAGTGAGCCGTCTTTGTTTTTCAGCAGATATTCCTCATCGTAGCAATCTGCAATTTTATATGCCGCAGTTGCATCGTCGTGGCATACGATTGTAAAATCCGTTTTTTTGATATTTTTTATAAGTTCTCTTAATTTTGTTTCTCCGCCAAGGGTAGGTTCAACTGGGAAAATCTGGGGAAATCTGCCGTCGTGCCCCTTATAGTTCCAGCCAACAAGGCAAAATTCCCCATTTTTAATACCTTGGTTCTGAAATTCTTTCGCAATGTCCCAAACACGGTCAAAGGTACATGCAACGTGCATTTCCGGTTCGGTTTCAGGTGTCTGGTCTTCTACGGGTGATGGGACAGGCTTCCAGCCCTGACGTATTCTTATGCTCATTCCATTTGCGGATTTTTCAAGTCTGCTGTCTTTTTTTACACGTTCTTTTAATGGAACACAATTACCCTCTGTAAGCATAAAGCTTCTGTATTCATTGGCAAGCGCACTGTATGTATTATCCTTTAAGAAACGATATTCTATAACCATATCTTCGGGAAATCCGTCACAGTCCGAAAGATAACGAAAAAAGGTATAATACTCACCGTTTTTTACCCCACGCACAATACCTGCATCGCATCTTAAGGTCTTTAGTATGCCTAAAACAGAGCCGTTTTCCTTGCAAAATCCGTAACAGCCCACAAATGGTCTTTCGCTGAAAAATTCTTCATCTTCTCTTTTGGAAAATCTTGTGATTGCTGTACTTTCAAGACCTGTGTCTGTAATGAAGTATCCCTTATCGCCTGTTTTTGCAGTAAAGTAGTCAAACATAAAGTCTATATATTCTGCACCTTCTGCAAATTCCTTTTTCAAACGGGCAATAAAACCGTTTTCTGTTTGAATAATCTCGTTATCGACTATTTTTTTAACACCGTTTGGATATACAATTCGACTTTTCATCAGTATCACTCCTTATAATTTCATAATTATAATAGCAACAAATGCAACACCAATAAGACTGCAAAAAAATATCCTGATAGCGTTTATGACTATACATTCACGGAAGTTATTTACATCATTGCTGATAAATTTCCCTAAAAAGCCTTTACCAAGCCCACCTATAAGGGCAAGAGTCAAGAATAAATATCCCATTATAAAACCTCATTTACATCTTAGTAATCGGGAAGTCTTGATATTTCCTTACTTTTCCTGTTATTATGGGTTTATTGTATATTTTTCCATAAGTTTTGTAAATGTATAAAAGGTACATGGTTTTGTGTTTTTTGTACTTTTTATTTACAAGGCATTTTACTTTTGATATAATAAAATCGGGTGATGAAAATGAAGTTTGAGGAAATAAATCCATTTGTACGACAGGCGGTTGTCGGAAAAATAGACAGGAAAAGTCATTATGCATATACAAAGCTTAAAAGTCCTGATTGCAGACTTTTCTACATAATATCGGGAAGCGGAAAAATATCCTTTGGAAATGAAGAGTATAAGATTGAACAGGGCACAGTAATTTTGTTTCCCTCCGGTATTGAGTATGTATGGTGCGTAGATAACCTGAAATACTACGCCATAAATTTTGACTATACACAGGATTTTGATGAATTAAACAAAACCTTACATGCAATACCTGCTTCTGACATTAAAGATGTAAATATATTAAAACATCCTGATTTTGAGGATGTGACCGTTCTAAAAGCACCTATTGTTCTTTATGAAAATTTATCTTTAGAAAAATATTTCAACTTGATAGTTTCGGAATTTAACGTAAAAAACGAATTCTATAAACCGCTTGTATCATCGCTTTTAAAGACTCTTTTAATCAGAATTGTATACTGCAAAATGCATCTTGAAACCGAAAATGTAAAATCGTCAAAAGTCGTAAGGGATATAATAGAATACATCACATCAAATTATGACAAGGATATAACAAACACTAAGATTTCAGAAATTTTTTCATATAATGCATCTTATATCAACCGTATATTCAAGCAATATACAGGAAAGAGCATTCGCCGGTTTTTGATAAACTATCGCATAAATGCGGCAGCAGAAATGCTTGCAACCTCCAATATGTCTGTGGAGGAAATATGCCTTGCCACAGGATTTAAGGATATTTCCCATTTTTCAAAAACTTTTAAAAAGCATATTGGTAAAAATCCATGCGCATACAGAAATCCGGAAGTTTAATTATAATTATCAAAGGAAGTGCAAAAATGGACTTGGACAGATTACAAAAACAGCTTAATTTTATTCTTGAAATAGATAAGGAAAAAGAAATATACAGACAAACACATATCAAAGGTTATAAAAGACAGGAAAATGATGCTGAGCATGCCTGGCACATGGCAATAATGATTTATCTTTTAAGAGAATACGCCAATGAGGATTTTGACATCGCCAAGGCAATGGTAATGGCTTTAATTCACGATATAGTAGAGATTGACGCAGGTGACACCTATGCTTACGATACAAAAAACCTTGCTACTCAAAGTGAGAGGGAACAAAAGGCGGCTGACAGAATTTTCGGTATGCTTCCCGATGACCAGAAAGAGCAAATGAAAGTGCTTTTTTATGAATTTGAAGAAGGAAAAACACCTGAGGCAAAATTTGCAAAGGTTATGGATAATTTTCAACCTCTGCTGCTTAACGATTCCAATAACGGCAAAGACTGGAGAGTACATCAGATAAAGAAAACTCAGGTTATAAATCGTCAAAAGAAATCTCAGCCCGGCTCAAATGACATTTGGGAATATACAAGTAAGCTTATAGAAAACAATGTTAAAAAAGGAAACCTTATTGACGAATAATTTTCCGACCAAAAGCTTTGAACTTAAAGTTCAGGGCTTTTTTTGTTTTGAAAAACAAAAGTTTACAGATAAGTTGACAGATGTAAAGTTATGTGTTAATATAAGTAAAATATTTTATGCAGCTTATGAGGTGAATAATCATAATGGAAAAACAAATAGAGAAGCTGAAAAGAGAAAAAAATGCAGTAATACTTGCACATTATTATGCACCGGATGAGGCACAAAAGGTTGCGGATTTCGTAGGTGACTCATTCTATCTTGCAAAGATAGCCAAAAGCACATCGGCAGATATTATAGTTTTTTGCGGTGTGTCCTTTATGGGCGAAAGTGCAAAAATATTAAATCCTGATAAAAAAGTGCTTATGCCGGATTTGTCTGCAGACTGTCCGATGGCACATATGGTTAAGCCGGGAAAGATTGAAGAAATGAGAAACACATACGATGACCTTGCAGTTGTGTGCTATATAAATTCAACGGCAGAGCTTAAATGTCAAAGCGATGTGTGTGTTACATCATCCAATGCTGTAAAAATAGTGAAATCTCTTCCCAATAAAAATATATTCTTTATTCCCGACCGTAATCTTGGAAGATTTGTGGCAGAACAGGTTCCCGAAAAAAATATTATCATAAATGACGGATGTTGTCCGATACACGCGGCAATAACAAAGGAGCAGTTACAGGCTGTAAAGAATGAACATCCTGACGCGACTGTTCTTTCTCATCCCGAATGTGAGCCTGAAATACTTCTGCTGTCCGATTACATAGGCAGTACGGCAGAAATTATAGAATATGCAAATAAGTCGGATAAAAAAGAGTTTATCATTTGTACGGAAAATGGCGTAAAATACAAATTGATGACTGATAATCCTGACAAGAAATTTTATTTTGCAGAGCCGTCACCCTGCTGTACAGATATGAAGTTAAATACCCTTGAAAATATACTTTCAGCCCTTGAAAAAGAGGATAAAGTTGTGGAAATATCCGAAGCGACAAGGTTAATTGCCCTTGCTCCGCTTGCCACAATGTTGGAGTGTGCGTAATAATATGAATACAGATATTTTAGTTGTTGGTTGTGGGGTTGCAGGTCTTTACTGCGCGCTTAACTTTCCTGAAAACAGAAACATCTTGGTAGTTACAAAAAATATAGCAAGAAAAAGTGATTCCTACCTTGCACAAGGCGGTATTTGTGTACTGCGTGATGACAAAGATTACAATTCTTTTTATGAAGATACAATGAAAGCGGGGCATTATGAGAACAATCCCGAATCAGTGGACATAATGATTCGTTCTTCTCAGGGTGTTATTGAAGACCTTGTTTCTTTTGGTGTAAGGTTTGAAAAAAACGGTGAAACCTTCAATTATACAAGAGAAGGTGCCCATTCTGCACCGAGAATACTTTTCCACGAAGACGAAACAGGCAAAGAAATAACATCACACCTTATAGAAACCGCAAGAAACCGTAAGAATATTACACTTATTGAAAACTTCACTATGGTCGACCTGATATGTGACGGAAATGAATGCAGAGGTATTATCGGTCACGATGAAAATGGTGAATATACGGCAATAACTGCAAATTACACGGTTCTTGCAACAGGAGGTATTGGCGGTTTGTTTGAACATTCCACCAATTACAGGCATCTTACGGGTGATGCTCTTGCACTTTCCTTAAAATACGGTATAAAGCTTAAAAATATTGATTACATACAAATTCATCCTACAACTTTGTATACAAATAAAGACGGACGTGAATTTCTTATTTCCGAATCTGTTCGCGGTGAGGGTGCCATACTGTTGAATTCCAAAGGCGAAAGGTTTGTAAACGAACTACTTCCCCGTGATGTTGTTACAAATGCAATATTTGAAGAGATGAAAAAAGAGGGCTCCAAGCATGTCTGGCTTTCCCTTGCACCTATTCCGGAAGAAGAAATAAAAACGCATTTTCCAAACATATATCAGCGTTGTCTTGAAGAGGGATACGATGCCGCAAAAGAGCCGATTCCGGTTGTTCCGTCACAACACTATTTTATGGGTGGAATTGATGTTGACGAATTCAGCAAAACAAGTATGGACAGGCTCTATGCTGTTGGTGAAACGGCTTGCAACGGTGTTCATGGCAAAAACAGACTGGCAAGCAATTCCCTTTTGGAAAGTCTTGTTTTTGCAAAGAGAGCCGCATCTCACATCAATTTAAGTTATAACACAATTAAGGATATGTCAGAAATCTACATAAATCCGGACAAATATAAAAATTATAAGGAAGAATATAAAAAACTAATTTTAGAATCAATAGACAAGGAGAGAAAAAGCCATGAATAATATAACAATGAAGCTTAATGCAGACGATATGATTTTAGCCGCACTTAAAGAGGATATTACAAGCGAGGATATAACAACCAATTCCGTTATGCGTGAATACAAAGCAGGTGAGGTTGAGCTTATCTGCAAAGAAGACGGTGTGATTGCAGGTCTTGAAGTTTTCAAGAGAGTTTTTGAACTTCTTGATCCTGAAACAAAAGTGACTTTTAACTGTAAAGACGGTGACAAAGTTACAAACGGTCAAAAGCTTGGTATTGTAAGGGGTGATATTCGCGTTCTTCTTTCCGGAGAGCGAACAGCCCTTAATTACTTACAGAGAATGAGCGGAATTGCCACATACACAAGAAAGATTGCAGACCTTCTTGAAGGCTCTAAAACAAAGCTTTTGGACACAAGAAAAACAACACCAAATATGCGCGTGTTTGAAAAATATGCAGTAAAGGTTGGCGGCGGATATAATCACAGATTTAATTTAAGTGACGGTATTTTGCTTAAAGATAATCATATAGGTGCTGCAGGCGGAGTAAAGGAAGCTATTAAAATGGCTAAGGAATATGCTCCATTTGTTCGAAAAATTGAAGTTGAAGTTGAAAATCTTGATATGCTTAAAGAAGCACTTGACGCAGGTGCAGATATTATTATGCTTGACAATATGAGTGTTGAAGATATGAAAGAGGCAGTGAGACTTACTGACGGCAAAGCAGAAACAGAATGTAGCGGTAATGTAACAAAGGAAAACGTTGCAAAGCTTGTTGATATTGGAGTTGATTACATTTCAAGCGGTGCACTGACACATTCTTCCCCTATTCTTGACCTGTCACTAAAAAACCTGCACGCAATTTAATTGAAAGGCGGTAACCGAATGAAGGCTGCACAAAGAAGAAAAGAAATAGCAAACTATATGCTTACAGAGCAAAGGGCAATATCCGGCACAATTCTTTCGAAAAAATTTGGTGTATCAAGACAAATTATCGTACAGGACATAGCTGCTCTTAAAGCAGAAGGATATGACATTTTGTCAACACATTACGGTTACGTTATGCAAACTACACCTCTGTACGAAAGAGTATTCAAGGTATTCCACACAAAAGAACAGACAGAAGACGAGCTTACTACAATAATTGATTTTGGCGGAACTGTAGCAGATGTTTTTGTGTGGCATAAGGTGTACGGAAAAATGACTGCTCCACTTAATATATCTTCAAGGCACCATGTATCTCAGTTTTTGGAAGGTGTAAGAACAGGAAAGTCATCCGAGCTTATGAATGTTACGGGAGGATACCACTACCATACAGTCCGTGCGGAAACAGAAGAAATTCTTGATAAAATAGAAAATGCACTTAATGGTATGAACTATATTGTACCGGAAATTTGATATTTGAAAATATATTGCATAAATGAAAATGGTGAACAGTTTAACCTGTTCACCATTTTTTACTTTTTAATTACAGTTACATTTCCGTCAATTGCATCTACGACTATGCTATCGCCATCTGTAATTGCATTGGAAATTATAAGCTCTGCAATTTTATTTTCCACTTCACGGAAAATAATTCTCTTCATAGGTCTTGCACCGTACTGTTCGTCAAAGCCTTTTTCGATAATATAATTTACAATGCTGTCGGTATATGAAACCGTAATATTCTTTTCCTCCAAAGCCTTTTGGATATCGGAAAGCATAAGTCTGCAAATACCGTCAAGCTCTTTTTTGGTAAGAGTTTCAAATACCACGACTTCGTTTATTCTGTTTAAAAATTCAGGACGGAATATTTGTTTAAGTGCAATTTCTGCCTTGTTTTTAAGTCCCTCTGCCTGTGATACGCCAAAGCCCAATGTTGCAGCTTTAAAGTCTGAACCTGCATTTGAAGTCATGATGATAACGCAGTTTTCAAAGCTTACAAGCTTACCGTGGCTGTCTGTTATTCTGCCTTCGTCAAGAATTTGCAGAAGAATGTTGAAAATGTCGGGATGTGCCTTTTCAATTTCATCAAGTAAAATTACGCTGTAAGGTCTTCTGCGTACCTTTTCAGTAAGCTGACCCGCTTCGTCATAACCAACATATCCCGGAGGAGAGCCGATGATTTTCGCAACGGAGTGCTTTTCCATATATTCGCTCATATCAAGGCGGATAAGTGCCTGTTCGTCATCAAAAAGCTCCTTTGCAAGCTGACGTACAAGCTCTGTTTTACCCACACCTGTAGGACCTACGAAGATGAAGGATACAGGGCGTTTTTTCAGTGAAAGTCCTGCACGGCTTATGCGTATTGCACGGGATACGGCTTCAACAGCTGTATTTTGACCGATTAATCTTTCGTGAAGTCTGCTTTCCAATGACATAAGCTTGTTGGATTCAAATTCACTTATTCTCTGTACAGGAATTTTTGTCCACATTTCAATAACTCTTGCAATATCGTCTGTGGTAATTTCCGTGTTTTTGCATTCTGCCTCAATTTCCTTTATACTCTGTTCAAGCTGGCATTCTCTTGTTTTTAGATCTGCCGCTTTCTGATAGTCCTCTGTAGAGTCTGCTTCGATGCAATTATCCTTTTCAGCCTGAATTTCGGCAAGCTGATTTTTCATAATCTCGAGGTCTACAAGCTTTCGGTTGTTAAGATTTGCACGTGAGCCTGCCTCGTCTATAACGTCAATTGCCTTGTCGGGCAAAAATCTGTCTGTAATATATCTTTCGGAAAGAACAGCCGCAAATTTTATAACTTCATCGGAAATTTTAACCTTGTGATGATTTTCGTAGTAATCCCTGATGCCTTTTATAATTTCTATTGTCTGCTCAACTGACGGTTCTTCAACGATTACAGGCTGGAAACGGCGTTCCAGTGCGGAATCCTTTTCAATATACTTTCTGTATTCGTCTAAAGTTGTTGCACCGATAACCTGAATGTCGCCTTTAGCAAGTGCAGGCTTTAAGATATTTGCCGCACCCATTGCACCCTCGCTGTCACCTGTTGCAACAATGTTATGGATTTCGTCAATTACGAAAATTACATTTCCGCGTTCTATAGCTTCGTCAATAATTCCTTTGATTCTTGCTTCAAACTGACCGCGGAACTGTGTTCCTGCCACAAGTGAAGTAAGGTCTAAAAGATAAATTTCCTTATTTAAAAGCTTGTGGGGAACATCTCCGTTTACAATTTTAACAGCCAGTCCTTCTGCAATAGCTGTTTTACCTACACCGGGCTCACCGATAAGTGCAGGGTTGTTTTTCTTACGTCTGTTTAAAATCTGTACAACACGTTCAATTTCCACATCTCTGCCTATAACACGGTCTATCTGACCTTCCTTAGCCTTAAGGTTTAAGTTTGTTGCATACTGTTCTATTAAGCTTTTCTTTTTAGGCTTATTCATTTTTTTAGTTTTTGTTGTTTTGGAAGACTGCTCTTCCTGTGCTTCAGGGTTCATACCGCCTATACCCGAAAACATATTTTGCATCATAGGCATCATTTCGTTAATCATTTCCGGTGTAATTTCCGGAGGATTTTCCATAATTTCCTGACTCATAGCGTCAAATTCTTCAGGAGTCATACCCATTTGTTCTATTATATTTTCAAACTGTCCCTGAGGCATACCAAGCTCCTTGGCACAGCTAAGACACAAGCCTTCATTTTTCTTTTCACCGTTTTCTACCTTTGTTACAAATACAACGGCAGGTCTTTGGTTACATCTGTTACACATCATCATATCAAATACCTCCTTTGTAAAATGATGTCGGCAATATCCTTGCCGTTATGACATTATATCATTAAACAAAGAGGATTTCAAGTGCATAATTGTTAAGGATTTTTTAAAAAATTTATTTTTCTTTAGGTTTGCCAAGTACGGCAAAAATAAGTCCAAAGGTTACTGCGGCTGTTATACCTGCTGCTGTTGCTGTTATTCCCCCTGTGAATATGCCTATAAGCCCGTCTTTATCCACCGCCTCCATTACGCCCTTTGCAAGGGAATAGCCAAAGCCTGAAATTGGCACTGTTGCCCCTGTGCCTGCATATTCAACAATTGGTTCATAAAGCCCGATTGCAGTAAGCACTGCACCCACACATACATATGCAACCAGTATTCTTGCAGGGGTAAGCTTTGTTTTATCTATTAAAATCTGCCCTATTGCACACAAAAGTCCACCAACCCAGAATGCATTGAAATATTCCATTTTTCAAGCCTGCCTTTCATTTGAAATTACAACTGCGTGGGCAATACCCGGTATGGATTCGCCCTGCTGAATACTTACAGGGCTCATAAGTGCACCTGTACCTATAAACAAAACTTTATTTAATCTGCCCTTTTCCATTTCGGGCAAAATGTGTGCACAAAGCACAGCCGCACTGCATCCGCATCCGCTTCCACCTGAATGAACATCCTGCTTTTTAAGGTCATAAAGCATCATTCCGCAGTCGTTGTAATTTTTCATTTTTATGCCGTTTTTCTCCATTAAATCAATAACTATGGAATGCCCTACCTTGCCTAAATCACCTGTTACAATAAGGTCATAATGTGAGGGAGAAATCTGAAAATCCTCAAAATGTGCAAGCAAAGTATCCACTGCCGCAGGTGCCATAGCCGCACCCATATTAAGCCCGTCTTTTATGCCCTTGTCCACAATTTTTCCTGTGGTTATACCTGTAATGTACGGACCGTCACCGATGTTTGAAAGCACAGCCATACCCGATGCTGTGGCTGTGCACTGAGCGGTAAAGGGTCTTTGACCACCGTATTCTAAAGGCATACGGAACTGCCTTTCCGAACTGCAGAAGTGACTGCTTGTACCACATACAACATTATCTGCAAATCCGCCGTCAATTAATATTGAGGCCAAAGACATAGATTCTGCCATAGTAGAACAGGCACCGTAAAGTCCGTAAAAGGGTATTTCAAGCTCGCGAAGTCCATAGCTTGAGCCTATACATTGATTAAGCAGGTCACCTGCAAATATTGCATCTATATCCGAAAGAGCCTTCCCCGCTTTTGAAACAGCCTTTGAAACTGCCTCCTTTTGCATTTTGGACTCTGCCTTTTCCCAGGTTTTTTCGCCAAAGTATCCGTCATCTGTGGTTATGTCAAAGGCACAGCCCAGTGGGCCTTTGCTTTCCTTTTTGCCTCCCACACAGGCATAACCCTCTATAGATACACAGCCTGTTATATTATAGCTTTGTTTACCCTGTTTTTTATGCAAAATATCACCTCTTTTGTTATTATTAAGTTTTTATGAAAATTTATTCTTTTGTTGACTATTATATTTATAAGGGTTAAAATAGAGGTGAGGTGTTAATGTGTTTGAATTAAGAAATAAAGACGGAGTAAAATATGTTGTAATAACAGAGTTTGAAGATACAAAGCTTGTAAAACACTGCTTTTCCACACGTATAGGCGGAGTCAGTACAGGTGAAGCGGGGACTCTTAATTTCGGTTTTTCACGTAAAGATACACGTGAAAATGTTCTTGAAAATTACAGAATAATATGCAAAACCATTGGCGTTGATTTTGAAAAGCTTGTGCTTACAGACCAGGTGCACGATACAAAAGTGTATAAGGTTACCGAAAAGGATGCGGGCAAGGGCATAACACGTGAAAGTGATATAAAATCCGTTGATGCCTTTGTAACCAATGTACCGGGCATACCCCTTGTTACATTCCACGCAGACTGTATACCCGTATTCTTTCTTGATACAGAAAACAAGGCAATAGGTCTTGCACACAGCGGTTGGAAGGGTACCTACGGCAACATTTCAAAAAATGTGGTTGATAAAATGATACAGGAATACGGCACAAACCCACAAAATTTAATTTGCGGTATAGGTCCTTCAATTATGGAATGCCATTTTGAAGTTGGTGACGATGTGGCAGATATGTTTGCACAAAAGTACGGCAATGAATTTATAAAAATGTATGATAAGCCACACATAAACCTTACGAAAATTGTTGAAAAACAGCTTAAGGACTGCGGTGTTACAAATATTGTGCAGTCAAACATTTGTACTTTTTGCAACAATAATATTTACTATTCCTACAGAGGAGATAATCATAAAACAGGAAGTCTTATTTCCATAATGGCTTTGAAAGGGTGAATAATATGAAAAAAATTTTATCGGTAATACTTATTTTGTGTGTAAGTGTATGTCTTTTTGGATGTAACGGCTGTACCGGTTGCAGAAAAAGCGAAAATACCACCATAGTAAATCCTGATGTAAAAACGGAAAACGAAACCCTGAAAATTCATTGCTACAACCTTGTGAATATGAATCCTCTTGATAACTTTAATGAGGAAAATCTTCAGATGTTCAATCTGATTTTCGAAAGTCTTTTTGTGTGCGACAAAACACAAAAAGCACAACCGTTGCTTGCAGAAGGCTACAGCGTATCTGCTGACGGACTCAACTGGAATGTCACACTAAAAAGCGGAATTAAGTGGCACGACTGTACAGAGCTTACAGCAAATGATGTTGTAAATACCTACAAATATGTTATGGATAATGAGAATTCATACTACTATAGTAATGTGAGTAACATAAATTCCGTAACATCACCTTCAGACTACGAAATAAGCTTTAGCCTTAATGCTCCTCAGGCAAACTTTGTAAACCTGCTGGAAATTCCAATTATAAAGTCTACTGCTTCAACTGCCGGCACAGGACCTTACACATATCAGAAAACGGAAAATAAAATTTTGTACCTTACTGCAAATGAAAACTGGCACAAAGGAACGGTTAACATTAAAAATATTAATGTAAAGATTCTTCCCGACAGTGAAACTGCAACATATGCCTATGTTTCAAAGGAAATAGATCTGGTTGCCGTAAATTCAGGAAATGATATGGGTAAATATACGTCCAATTCCGACAACGTAATTTCGGACTATCCGTCAAATTCACTTACCTTTATTGGAATTAACGTAAATTCCGAACCGCTTTCAAACAGACTTTTTAGAAAGTCTATTGCCCATGCAATAGATAAGGAAGCACTTAATTCTCAGGTTTTACTTTCACACGGTTCTGTGGCAAATTCCTGTATGAACAGCGAATGGTGGGTTTACAATCCCACTGTTACGGTATATGAGCACAGCAAGGACAAAGCAATAAATGTTTTAAATGAGGTTACAAAAACAATGAAGCTTTCGCCTGTAACTCTTTTGGTAAATTCGGATAACCCCGACAAGGAAAAGACAGCAGAGCTTATAAAACAAAACCTTGAAGATTGCGGAATAACAATGAATATTGAATACGCAGACTGGCAAACATACGCCGACAGAATAGCTACAGGTAATTATCAGATGTATCTGGGTACAATAGAATATTCATCGGAAATTAATCCCAAGTACGTAATAACAAATCCGGGTCCGGAATTGCAACGTCTGTTTATAGAGCTGCAATCACAGACCACAGAAGAAGGCATACAGAAAAAATACTATGAAATTCAGCAAAAAACAGCAATAGATATTCATATCATTCCTCTTTATTTTGATGTGGGTGCAGTTTTATATAACAAACGTATTGAAGGGCTTCCTGCTCCGTTTAATTCGAATATCTTTAACGGAATAGAACTTTTAAATCTGACTTCATAAAACCTGAAAAAGTGGGTGTTGCGAAATGAAATTTTTTTGCGACACCCACTTTGGGGTAAATGAAAAATTGTGCAGATTGGACAAACTGAACCCGTAGGGGTTACCCGAAGGCGTACGATGGTACGTCGAGAGGTGAAGTTTGTTCAAAACACAAGGCTTTTAATGACAGAAATTCGTCATTGACAAATTTCTTCCATAAAAATATTGATTTATTTTAACTTTATCATTACACTTAAATGGCATCGTTAAGCATTTTATTCGCCTTGTGTGGTGTGCGCAATTTTGCGACACCCCCTTTTTCTTGACTTTGATTGCTTTATAATATATAATTTTATTATAAATTTACGGAGGTTTTAGATTTGGCAATTGTAAAATACGACAAGCTTTCCGAAGCAACAGAACAGAAAATTTCTGAAAATTTTGCCGACAAAATAATACTTCAGCAACAGGCAATACGCCGTGACCCCAAAAGAGATGCGGCATCTGTAGTTCGACCTGCATTTGTAAGGGATATTGAAAAGATTATGAACTGCCCTTACTACAACCGTTATACAGACAAAACTCAGGTTTTTTCGCTGTATAAAAACGATGACATTTCAAGGCGTGCTCTGCACGTACAGCTTGTTTCACGTATTGCACGAAATATCGGCAGACTTTTAGGGCTTAATACAGATTTAATTGAAGCCATTGCACTTGGTCACGATATGGGGCACACACCTTTCGGACATGCAGGTGAAGCAATTTTATCCAAATTATACCACAAACGTACAGGCAGGTTTTTTAATCACAACGTACACAGCGTACGTGTATTGGACAAAATTTTTCACTATAACATTTCTTTGCAGACATTAGACGGCATACTTTGTCACAATGGCGAATTGGAGCTTGATGAATACAGACCTTCTTCACTTTCATCCTTTGATGAATTTGATAAAATTTTTGAAGATTGTTACACAAAGGACTGCTCCGGCATACTCATCCCTTCAACCCTTGAAGGTTGTATTGTACGCATAAGTGACATTATTGCATACCTGGGCAAAGACCGTCAGGATGCGGAAAGAGCAAAGCTGATTTGCGACAATTCCGTGTTTAACGACAATGCAATAGGTGCATTCAACGCTAAAATTATAAATAATTTAATTGTAAACATTGTTGAAAACAGCTATGGAAAAGACTATATAAAAATGGACAAACAGTATTATACTGCATTAAAAGAAGGTAAAAATGAAAATTACGAATTTATTTACAAAACCGAAACCGTAGGCAGTATAAATGAAGTTATTGAACCGATGTTTGAAAAAATATATGCCCGCTGTTTAAGTGATATTCTTACTAAAAATAAAAACTCGGTAATTTACAAACATCACATAGAATATGTTAAAAACTGCAACAAGTTCTACACAGGTCCTGACTATGAAACGGAAGAGCCTAACCAGATTGTTGTAGATTACATTGCAAGTATGACAGATGATTATATGATAGATTTATATTCCTACCTTTTCCCCAACGAGCCAAAGGTGGAATATGTTTCGTATTTTAAAGATTTAAAATAACCGGAGGAACAAAAAATGAGAAGAGTTTTAACATTTGACTTTGGTGCATCAAGCGGCAGAGCCATTATAGGAACTTACGAAAACGGAAAACTGGATATGAAGGAGGTTCACCGTTTTACAAACGACCCCGTTATGATTAACGGCGTTTTATATTGGGATATTCTTAGACTTTTCCACGAAATCAAGCAGGGCATTGTAGCCGCAAAGCTTGACGGAGGTTTTGATGCAATAGGTATAGACACATGGGGTGTTGACTACGGCATTATAGACGTAGACGGCAACCTTGCAGAAAATCCTGTATGTTACCGTGACACAAATGCAAACGGTATTGAAAAAGAGGTTTATAAGATTGTTTCCGAAAAAGAACTTTACTTGAGAACAGGTGTTCAGTACCAGCCATTTAACAGTTTGTACAGACTTTTCAACACAGTTAAAAACTACAGCAGAAAAATTGACAGCTGTGATAAAATATTGTTTATTCCAGACCTTTTTGCATACTTCCTTACAGGTGCAAAAAGAACAGAACTTACATTTGCGGGCACAACAAATCTTTTAGACCCTGTTACAAAGCAGTGGGACTGGGAGCTTATTGAAAAATTAGGAATGCCAAAATCTATTTTTGCAGACCTTATAAAGCCCGGTGAAACATACGGACTTTTGAAAGAAGATATTGCAGAAGAGCTTGGTTGCCCACAGGTGCCCGTTATTGCAGTTGCTTCTCACGATACTGCTTCTGCTATATTCTCTATTCCTACATCAGAAAAGGACTTTGTGTACATAAGCTGCGGAACGTGGTCACTTTTTGGCACAGAGCTTAAAGACCCTATTCTTAAAAAAGAAGCTATGGAAGCACAGTACACAAACGAAGGCGGTTATGATGACACAATAATTTTCCTTAAAAACATTATGGGTATGTGGATTTTCCAGGAAACCTGCCGTCAGTGGAAGCGTGAAGGTAAGGAATTTAACTATAAAACTCTTGACGATGCGGCTGCTGCTACAAAACCGTATATGAGCTTTATTAATCCCGACGACCCCGTATTCAGTCCATTTGGTAATATGCCAAAGAGAATTAAGGAATTCTGCAAAAAAACAGGTCAGCCGATTCCCGAAACAGACGGTGAAATCTGCAGATGTATTTACCAGAGTCTTGCTATGAAGTACAGACAGTCACTTGAATATCTTGAAAAGATAACTGGCAAAAGCTATGACCGAATCCACATGGTAGGCGGCGGTATTAACAACAAGCTTGTTTGCCAGTTTGCGGCAGACTTCTGTAATCGTACTGTTTACGCAGGTCCAATTGAGGCAACAGCAACAGGTAATGCCCTTGCTCAGCTAATCGCTTTGGGTGATGTAGCTGATGTATGGGAAGCAAGAAAGATTATTGCAGACAATACAGATATGGCAATTTACATGCCTAACCCAACCGAGGAAAGTGAAAAGGCATATAAAGAATTTTTGAAATATCAATAAATAAAATTCAGGGTACCCTATTGACAAAACAAATTAATTTGTGTTATTATATTTGGGTACCTTGTGTACGCTCGAGTGGCGGAACTGGCAGACGCACAGGACTTAAAATCCTGCGGCCCTTAAAGCCGTACCGGTTCGATTCCGGTCTCGAGCACCAAAAAAGAACGACTATTCTTACAGAATGGCCGTTCTTTTTTGATTTAATTTAACATATGAAACAAAATGACAAATTTATGAAACAAAAATATATTGACACTGAATTTTAATTATGTTAAATTTTAGAAAGAATAAAAATTTGGAGGTCTTATTATGCCAATAGTAGATATGCCCCTTGCGGAGCTTAAACAGTATATGGGTAAAAATCCTTGCCCTGCAGATTTTGATGCATTTTGGGATGCACGTCTTGCAGAAATTGACAAAATGGATTACAAGGTTGAATTGGTGCAGGTTGACTATCCGTCAGAAATTGCGGAAATGTATGATTTGTATTTTACGGGAACTATGGGTTCACGTATTCACTGCCGTTTTGCAAAGCCAAAAGATGTGGAAGACAAAGTGCCTGCAGTAATTAATTTCCACGGTCTTTCGGGAAGTGCCGAGGCACGTTATACTGCCCTCGGTTATGTTTCACAGGGCTATGTTTTTGTGGCTATGGATGCCCGTGGTCAGGGTGGTCCGTCTGAGGATTTAGGCGGTGCAACAGGCTCTACATATTCCACCCCGTTTATCCGCGGAATAGATGACGTGCCTGAAAAAATGTATCAGACAAACCTTTTTATTGATACAGCAATTCTTGCAAAAATCATAATGGGACTTGAATATGTTGATGAAACACGTGTCGGTTGCTTTGG
This sequence comes from Clostridia bacterium, assembly GCA_045541135.1. Classification (GTDB taxonomy): domain Bacteria; phylum Bacillota; class Clostridia; order Monoglobales; family Firm-18; genus CAZNKU01. Next base: position 33,506 of record JAZQIO010000017.1, on the reverse strand, counting down.
CGGTTCACAGGGCGGCGGACTAAGTATTGCCTGTGCCGCATTGATACCTGAAATCAAAAAGTGCTTTGCGGTGTATCCTTATCTTTCAGACTATAAGCGTGTTTGGGATATGGACCTTGACAAAGGTGCATACGAAGGTTTAAGATACTATTTCAGAAGATTTGACCCTACTCACGAAAGAGAAGATGAAATATTTACAAAGCTTGGTTATGTTGATATTCAACATATGGCAAAAAGAATAAAGGCAGATGTTACAATGGCAACAGGTCTTATGGATACAACCTGCCCTCCATCCACACAGTTTGCTATGTACAACAAGCTTACTTGCAATAAAAAAAGCATTATATATCCCGACTACGGTCACGAAGGCATAATTGATATAGCTGACAGAATATTTGAATTTATGTCTGACCTCTAAAAAACAAGCAGGTGCAAAATTAATATGCACCTGCTTATTTTTCTAAAAATGCTTTTAATTTTTCAAATGTTTCATTACTTATGTCGTGTTCTATTTTACAGCTGTCTTCGTAAGCAGTTTTTTCGCTTACGCCTATTGCCATTAAAGCCTTTGCAATAATCTTATGCTTTTCATAAACACGGTTTGCAATTTCCATACCCTTTTCGGTAAGTTCGATGCTTCCGTTTTCATCAACGGTAATATACCCTTCTTCACGAAAAGACTTCATTGCAACGGAAACACTTGGCTTTGTAACCTCAAGCTCGTTTGCAATGTCTATACTTCTGACATTTCCGTTTTTCTTTTTTAATATTAATATTGTTTCAAGATAATTTTCAGCCGATTCTTTAATTCTCATACAACTTACCTCATTAAATATTTACAAAATATATCATAACATATTTAAGTTAAAATGTCAAAATTAAATAATTTTTATTTTATGCTGAATATTTATACATATTTTTATTGATTTTTTTTGTTAAATATTATACAATATATTTTAGATTGTTATGAGGAGGAGTATCATAAATGAGCGTTAAATTTAATTACAAATTAGCTGAAAACTTTATTTCAGAAGAAGAAATCAAAAACCTTGCCCCTATGGTTACTGAGGCTCACAAAATGCTTCACGAAAAGACAGGTGCAGGCAATGACTTTTTGGGTTGGGTAGAGCTTCCTAAAAATTATGACAAAGAAGAATTTGCAAGAATTAAAAAGGCTGCCGAAAAAATCCGGAGCGATTCCGAGGTTCTTATCGTTATCGGTATCGGTGGTTCATACCTTGGTGCAAGAGCTGCCATTGAATTTTTGACATCACCTCTTGCTAACTACACAGCAAAAACACAGATTTTCTACGTTGGTAACAGCATAAGTGGTCCATACCTTGCTGAACTTATAGACATGGTTAAGGATAAGGAGCTTTCCGTTAACGTTATTTCAAAGTCAGGTACTACAACAGAGCCCGCAATCGCTTTCCGTGTATTTAAAGAGCTTATGGAAAAGAAATACGGCAAAGACGGTGCAAAATCAAGAATTTATGCTACAACTGACAAAGCACGCGGTGCTCTTAAAACACTTGCAGACAGCGAAGGGTACGAAACTTTCGTTATTCCCGATGATGTCGGCGGTCGTTTTTCAGTGCTTACAGCAGTAGGCTTACTACCAATTGCAGTAAGCGGTGCAGACATTGATGCTATGATGCAGGGTGCTGCGGATGCTTATGACAAATACAACAATGATGATTTGTCTGCTAACGAATGCTATCAGTATGCGGCAGTAAGAAATGCTCTTCTACGCAAGGGTAAGTGTATTGAAGTTATGGCTAACTATGAACCATCACTACACTATCTGACAGAATGGTGGAAACAGCTTTACGGCGAAAGTGAAGGTAAGGACGGCAAGGGTATTTTCCCTGCAGGTGTAGACCTTTCAACAGACCTTCATTCTATGGGTCAGTTCATTCAGGACGGTTCAAGAAACCTTTTTGAAACTGTTATTAATGTTGAAACACCTTCAATTGACGTTATGATTGGCGAGGATAAAGATAACCTTGACGGTCTTAACTTCCTTGCAGGTGAAACTCTTGACTATGTAAACCACAAGGCTATGGAAGGTACAATCCTTGCTCATACAGACGGTAATGTACCTAATCTTATGCTTTCTCTTTCAAAGCTTGACGCATACACATTCGGTCAGCTTGTATACTTCTTTGAAAAGGCTTGCGGTATAAGCGGTTACCTTCTCGGTGTCAACCCATTTAACCAGCCGGGTGTTGAAGCATATAAGAAAAATATGTTCGCACTTTTGGGCAAGCCCGGTTATGAAGATGCAAAGGCAGAGCTTGAAGCACGCCTTAGATAATTAATAATGAATAATTAATAGTTAATAATTTATGTTGGGATGTAAAAAATTTATTTTTTACATCCCTTTTTCAAGGAATAGGAAAATTGATTCAGATTCTTGCGGTCTGGACTATTTTTACATCCCTTTTACTTTGACGAATAATTAAAATACCCTTCTTTTTTATGCAATTTGCAGTAAAATTCATTAAATTCTTCAAAGATTACAAAAATATTGCATAAAATTAGTCATTTTACCGATTGAATAATTGGTGAAATTGTTGTATCATATTAGTAACAAAAATTTCATCTTGGGAGGGTTTATTATGATTAAAATACTTATGGGTGAAAAAGGTACAGGTAAGACCAAGGCGTTTATTGATATGGTTAACCAGTCAATAAACGAAGAAAAGGGTAATGTTATCTGCGTAATGAAGGGTGACAGACATCTTTTTGATTTGAAATCTGCTATCCGTCTTACAGATACAAATGATTTTTATGTTGAAGATTATCACGCTCTTCACGGTTTTATCAGCGGTATGATTTCACGTGACTACGATATAACACACATCTTTATTGACAGTATTACAAAAATTGCAGGCGAAAGTTTTGATGAATTTGACGGTTTCTTGTGCAAGCTTGAAAACTTGTCCGATAAATATAATGTAAACTTTACCATTACAGTCAGTGCACCGGTTGCATCGGCTACTGATGAAATTAAAAAATATCTTACAACTTTATAAAAATTTGTGTGAGCTGTCATATTAATGTGACAGCTCACTTAATACAAAGAGGTGATTTGGATGAAAAAGTTTTTATTTTTACTTTTGGCTTTAGTATTATGCCTTTGTACGGTACAGGCTTTTGCCGATGGGGAGGGATACGCATCAATAAGTACGGCATATATTGATTATACGCCCATAGATTCATATATAATAAGCGACCTTACTTACATAGAGGTTGAAAACTTAGCTAACTACGGATTTGATGTGGCGTTTGATGAAACAGCTCAAAGTTATAATGTTTCCAGAATAAAATTTGCCACACCCATGTACACAAGAGAAATGTGGAAAGAAGAAGCATCCGTAAAAACCGATATTAAAACCGAAACAGGTAATGTGAAAGTTTACCTTGACGGACAACTTGCAAACAGCTACTGTGCAAATGGAAAAACATTAGTACAGTTTGATGAATTGCAAAAGTATGGAAAAGTAGTATGGGATGATTATTACAGAAAATTGAATGTATATATTTTTCGTGAAGAAATGCAGAAGGAACTTGACAAAGCGGAAAATGTTGTTGAAATTGAAATTGGTAAAGGTACATATAAAGGACAGGTTGATGAGAACAATCAGCCTCACGGAATAGGTTGTTGGACAGATGACCATGACCATGAAGGGGAATTTGAGTATTTAGGATATTTTACACATTCAAAGCCCGATGGTTTGATGTATAAGAAAACTTATCGAACCGTAAGCCGCAGTTATGTTGCACGTAATACTTATTTTATCGGAAAAGTAGATGGCTCAAAAGAGGCGGAAAGAAGATACGAATATGTAGAGCCTGAAATGAAATATGATGAATATTACGGTTGGGTCAAGGTAAATGAAGGATATAATATATTGGTAGGCAGAGATGCCAATTTTGGTGTTGCATATTTGCCGGAAAAAGAAATTCCTACTTTCTACGGTTATGAAGATGATTTTTATGATAAAACCATATATACAGAAGGTTGCTATTATGAAGAGTGGTCCGGTAAGGATGGTACTCACGAACACAGAATTTGGCATAACGGAAATGATAAGCAGACCGTTTTGCATTACAGCTTTGGTGCGGGAAATAACAAAGAAGCTATAGATTCTGCAAGAAGGTTGGGAACAGATGCTTCACATCTGTCCACATTTTATGAATATATCAACAGCAAATTAACAATGCACACAGGCTTTATAAATACAAAAACGGAAAACGGGGTTAATAATCCTGTTGACGGAGCAGGAACATTTATTACAGTATTGTTGAATGATAAGGATGTTACCTTTGACGTTCTTCCCGTCAAAGAAAATAACAGAGTATTAGTTCCTGTACGCGCTATTGCAGAAGCACTTGGTGCCAAGGTTACATGGAATAATGATGAAAGCAAAATTGTTATTGAAAAAGATGGTAAAAATATTTTGTTGCAAATAGCCAATAATGTTATGGAAGTAGATGGCAGAAAAATAACACTTGATGTTGCTCCTAAAATTGTTGACGGCAGAACCTTAGTTCCCGTACGTGCGGTTTCGGAAGCTTTTGAAGCTAAAGTTGACTGGAATAATGAATTGCAACAGGTTATTATAGATGCTAAATAAAAAACGGTAGAGTAAGAGATGTATTGTTAAGGATAGTAATTAACAAAATAATTGCTATCCTTTTTTATATCTCCGACGGGATACTTTTTTGAAAAAGTGTTAAAATTATCCCTCAGTCTTTGCCTTTGGCAAATCCAGCTCCCTTTAGGCAAGGGAGCCGTTTTTCTGTGCCACGAAGTTTCCCATAAGACAGTACGCCGTAGAGTGAGGGATTGCAAATCGTTTCGAGGTTTTGAAAAAATTGGCGTAAAATTGCGCATATCATTTTCCGCTGCGGATGCGTAATTTTAGGAGTCAGCGCAATAAGTTTGCGTATGACGACGGCGACAATTTTAAGAAACTGACGAATTACGAGTTGCTGACCGAACGTCCCGGCGGTGGGTTTTGGGGCACTTTTGCCCACACAAAAGTGCCTCCCCCGCGAACAGCGGAATAAAAGAAAAGGACAATAACAAATCAAAGTTACTGTCCTTTAGACTACACCTCATATGTCGGTATTTTTTTCTTGATTTTTGTAACATTCCGTAGTACAATATCTTCTTGTGAGGAGGTGTATTATGGAAAATTTATGGATAATTCTGGTTCTTGCATACGGTCTTTTAAAGGGTGCAAGAGAATGTATGAAAAAAGAATCCCTAAAAAAAAGCAGTTTGATGGAAGTTTTATTTTTGTATATGTTCGTTGGATTTATATTTACACTTCCTGATACAAAATCGGCTTTAGAGCTTCCTCCCGTGCACATTTTTCATCTGTTTATAAAATCGGTAGTTGTGTGCATTGGCTTTTTACTTTCCTTTGTGGCTATACGTGGTCTTCCCATAGGTCTTTACAGTATAATGACACTTTCGCAAATGGTATTTACCACAATACTCAGTATTTTATTTTTAAAAGAGCCATTCGGCATATACAACTTTATAGGCCTGCTGTTGGTTATCAGCGGTCTTGTTATGGCAAATTTCAAAAAAGACGGTGTAAATGAAAAAAAGATTAAAATATGGGCACTTGTCAGTGCTGTCGCATATTGCTTTTTCAACTCCATATCTGCCGTTATGGATAAATTCCTTATGAGGGATATGACATCTGCTCAGCTTCAGTTCTGGTTTATGTTTTTCAGCACAATTTTATACGGAATAATACTTATTGTAAAGAGAGAAAAAATTTCTTTAAAAACATTGAAAACAAATTTCTGGATTCCTCTTATGGGCTTTTTGCTTGTTTTGGGTGACAGACTTCTCTTTATTGCCAACGGTGCCCAAAACAGTAAAGTTACGGTTATGACCTTGCTTTTGCAGGTTTCCGTTGTTGTAACAATTATTTTAGGGCGTGTTATTTACAAGGAAAAAAACTTTTTATACAAGCTTTTCTGTGCAGGTATTGTAATTTCCGGAATAGTAATTGCCGCAATTAAATGATTTACACAATATTTTATATTGATTTTTTTGATATTTTATATAATTTTTAAAAATAATAGCATATATAAAATTTTCTATTGAAAAAAATCGAAAAAAGTGATATAATAATTGCTGTGATTTTTGTAAAAAATTTTTTAAAGATAGAAGGGATTAAAGTGGCAAATATTAAAGAGAGAAGAGTAGGTACAATTTCAAGAGGTATTCGTTGTCCCATAATCCGTGAAGGTGATGACCTTGCCGCAATCGTAGCTGACAGCGTTTTGGAGGCTGCGGAATATGAAGGCTTTGAACTTCGTGACAAAGACGTAATTTCCGTTACAGAATCCATCGTTGCAAGAGCACAGGGCAACTATGCATCAATTGATGACATTGCCGCTGATGTTAAGGCAAAGCTTGGCGGAGAAACAGTAGGTGTTATATTCCCTATCCTTTCCCGTAACCGTTTTGCTATATGCTTAAAAGGTATTGCAAAGGCTTGTAAAAAAATCGTTCTTATGCTTAGCTATCCGTCAGACGAAGTTGGTAACGAGCTAATCAGCATCGATAAAATTGATGAAGCAGGCGTAAACCCCTATTCCGACGTTCTTTCGTTGGAACGCTACCGCGATTTATTCGGTGAAAACAAGCACCAGTTTACAGGTGTTGACTATGTTGAATATTATGGCGACCTTATCCGTGAATGCGGTGCAGAGGTTGAAATAGTATTTGCCAACCAGGCAAAAACAATTTTAGATTATACAGATTGCATTATAAACTGCGATATCCACACAAGAGTACGTACAAAACGTATCCTTTTGGGTGCAGGTGCAAAGGTTGTTTGCAGTCTTTCCGACATTATGAACGCTCCTGTTAACGGAAGCGGGTACAATACAAAATACGGTCTTTTGGGTTCAAACAAATCCACAGAGGACAAGGTTAAGCTTTTCCCTAACGAATGTAAAGATTTTGTTTTGGATGTTCAGAAGAAAATTTTCGATGCAACAGGCAAGCACGTTGAAGTTATGGTTTACGGTGACGGTGCTTTCAAAGACCCTCAGGGTAAAATCTGGGAGCTTGCTGACCCGGTTGTGTCACCTGCTTACACAGACGGTCTTATCGGTACACCAAACGAGCTTAAGCTTAAATATCTTGCAGACAATGACTTTAAGGATTTGTCAGGTGAAGCACTTAAAAATGCTATTTCCGAAAGCATTAAGGCTAAGGACGGTAATCTTGTGGGAAATATGGCTTCCCAGGGTACAACACCACGTCAGCTTACAGACCTTATCGGTTCGCTTTGTGACCTTACAAGCGGCTCAGGCGACAAGGGTACTCCGGTTGTGTTGGTACAGGGTTATTTTGACAACTATACTAATTAATTTTAAAATACAGTATGGCTTTTTCCATACTGTATTTCTGTATATAAAGGGTGAATGTTATGAAAGCGGTAATTTTTGATTTTGACTATACTCTGGGTGATTCCTCAAGGGGTATTGAACTGAGTATAAATTATGCACTAAAAAATATGGGCTATTCTGTAAAAGGTACAGAGGATATAAAAAGGACAATCGGGTTGTCTTTAAAGGAAACTTTTTTTGTGTTGACTTCAAATGACAATTTGGAAGATGTAAAGCAATTTTCAAAACTTTTCAAGGAAAAAGCCGATATGGTTATGGTTGAAAACACCGTGTTATATCCCGGTGTAAAAGATGTATTAAAAAAGCTGAGGCTTATGGGATACAAAATATCAATTGTCACAACAAAATTTCATTATCGAATTGAGCAGATACTGAAAAAGTTTGACGCCGTGGATTTGATTGACGTCATTGTGGGAGCAGAAGATGTTAAGGTTGAAAAACCAAACCCCGAGGGATTGCTTTTTGCGATTAATCAACTTAAAACAAATAAACAAGAAGTCCTTTATGTGGGTGACAGCATTGTTGATGCAAAGACAGCCGAAAATGCCGGAGTAAATTTTGCAGCAGTGTTGACAGGAACTACTGATATCGGTCAATTAAAAAAACACAGCAATGTTTACATAGGTGAGAATATATCTGCCATATATGACTATATTTTACACAGTTGACAAAAATGTATAAATAGGTGTACAATTTATGTACAAGCATACAAAGGAGATGATTTGATGCATAACGGTGTTGGCGTAAAATTCGGCAAACCAACAAAGCGCAAAGGGTCAAAATTCCCGATAATTTTGGTAATTATCATCATCATCCTTGCACTTTTGGCAGGTATATATTTTGTGCACGGAATATTTTTCAATAAAGATAGCAATGAACCTACTCAACCCGTAAAAGCTGAACAGGTACAGCCTACAGATAATAATGCTCCGGTTCAACCTACTGTTACACAGCCCGATCCCGTTGAGCCAACCGAAGAAATAAACGATGAGGTTACTGAAGATGAAGAAGCTACCGCCGAAGATGAAAATTTCGATGACACTGAACAACCGGAAGAAGCTTTACCGGAAGAGCCTGCAGAAAACTCGGATTCAGATTTAACTGCTGAGGTTGAAACCGAAACGGATACTGCAGAGGTTGCAGAGTAAACGAGGTTTATTATGAAATGGATAATTGACAGATTTGAAGAAAACTATGCGGTAATAGAATGCGAAAAAAACATTTTTAATATTCCTAAAAATGTTTTACCCCCCGATGTTTCGGAAGGAGATATTCTAAATATTGAAATTAATACTGCCGAAACCGAAAGCAGAAAAAGCAAAACTAGTGAAAGATTAAAAAGACTATTCGGAGAATAATATGAAAACAGTTTTAATTACAGGCGCATCCCGCGGTATAGGTCGGGAAGCGGCACTTAAATTTCACAAAAACGGATATAACGTAATTATAAATTACAATAAAAACGAAAAGGCTGCGTTGGAGCTAAATTCAATTCTGTCCAATTCTGTTGCAATTAAGGCAGATGTTTCCAATGAATCGGAAGTAAAGGCTATGGTAGATGCCGTAATTGAAAAATTCGGATTTATTGATGTATTGGTAAACAACGCAGGCATAGCACAACAAAAGCTTTTTACAGACATTACAACCGATGAATGGAATACAATGATGGGAACAAACTTAAATTCTCTGTACTACACCTGCAAATATGTTGTGCCACATATGGTTAGACAAAAGCAGGGTAAGATTATAAATATTTCATCTATGTGGGGTATTGCGGGTGCTTCCTGCGAGGTACACTATTCTGCGACAAAAGCGGCGGTAATCGGCTTTACAAAAGCTCTTGCAAAAGAGCTTGGTCCTTCAGGAATACAGGTTAATGCAGTTGCTCCCGGTACAATTATGACAGATATGTGCAGTGGCTTTGATGAAGAAACAATTGAGCTTATAAAAGAAGAAACACCTCTTGGCAGAGTAGGTACTGCCGAAGATGCGGCAAATTCAATATTCTTTTTGGCAAGTAACCAGTCAGACTTTATGACGGGGCAGGTTTTAAGTCCTAACGGAGGTATGGTGATATAAATTGACAAGAGAAGAAAAATTTAAACAGATGACGGAATCTAACGTCTGTAAATTAGTTTCAAAAATGGCTATACCTACAATTATAAGTATGCTTATAACCACATTTTACAATATGGCTGACACGTATTTTGTAGGACACATAAGCAAGGATGTAGATGCGGCAGTAGGTGCCGTAGGCATTGTTATGCCTCTTATGGCTATTATTCAGTCTTGCGGCTTCTTTTTCGGCCACGGTTCGGGAAACTATATTTCCAAAAAATTAGGTCAACAGGAAGCCGATGATGCCTCCAAAATGGCGGCAACAGCATTTTTCTCCGCTATTATATTCGGCTTTTTGTTTATGGTTTTCGGGACAACGTTCCGCACACAGCTTGTTTACCTTTTGGGTGCCACAGATAAAATAGCTCCCTATGCGGTAGATTATCTGCAGTTTATTTTAATTGGTGCACCTTTTTACGCATCATCACTGGTGCTTAACAACCAATTTCGCTTTCAGGGCAATGCAGTTTATGCAATGGCAGGTATAACAGCAGGCGGTATTTTAAATGTTATACTTGACCCTATTTTCATTTTTGGCTTTAATCTTGGCGTTAAAGGTGCGGCAATGGCAACGGCAGTCAGCCAGTTTACAAGCTTTTCCATATTGCTTGCAGGTACATTTAAGCCTGCAAACATCAGCATAAAATTCAAAAACTTCACTCCCTGCAGGGAATACTATATGCAGATTTTAAAGGGTGGTGCTCCTTCTCTGTTAAGACAAAGTCTTGGAAGTGTAACCACAATTTCAATGAACTATTCTGCAAAAATATTCTGTATTGCGGCAGGCTTTGACAAAGAAGCGGCAATTGCGGCTATGACAATAGTTGGCAAAATTACTATGTTTGCATACTCTGTCGTTATAGGATTTGGTCAGGGCTTCCAGCCTGTTTGCGGCTTTAACTACGGTGCAAAAAAATACCACAGGGTTTTAAAAGCATTCTGGTTTTCTGTAGCGGTTACTACCTGCTTTTTAATTGTTGCAGGAACATTGGTGCATATTTTTGCTCCTCAGCTTGTTGGAATATTTTTCAACGGCGACGTGCCTGAAATAAGAAATCAGGTTATAAGCATCGGTGCAACTACACTGCGGTTTACAACCCTTACATTTCCCCTTGTGGGCTTTATGGTACTTACAAATATGATGATGCAGAATTTAACGCTTGCTTTCCGTGCATCATTTCTGGCAATGTCAAGACAGGGTCTTTTTTACATACCTGCCGTTTTGATACTTCCGCAGTTTATTGGCTTTGTAGGTATACAGATGTCCCAGATGGTTTCCGACGGAATTTCATTTGTTGTGTCGATAATTCTTACTGTAGGTGTTTTAAGGGATTTAAAAAGAAAAAATGAAGCTGTAAATTAATTACAGCTTCATTTTTTCTGTACTTGTTTCTTCAAAATCAAAGTCACCGTTTTGTGCCCTGTAAAAAATCGAAGGCTTAATGTGCCATGTGGTTATTTTTTCATCTTCAATTTCAAGCATCTGATAACCCCATGCCCATTTCGGGTCAAATATAGAGAAAATCCATTCATCATCTATGCAAAAGCCCTTGTATGCGTAACCGCCTATATCAATTAGCGGTTTACCCTCAAAATCAATAACTTCATCAATGTGTGTATGACCTCTGAAAAGTGCAACAATATTATCGGTTTCCCGTACAATCTTTTTAAACTCATCGGTTTCTGTTTCATTTGTTCTGAACATATGAGCACAAAGCAAAAGCTTTTTATTGCTGTATTTTTCAATTTTATCTTTAAGCCATTCAACATCAGTCGGTGTGTATTTTGAACCGGAAGCACTGTCTGCAGGTGAGTTGTTGAAGTTATCCATCATCAAAAACACAAAGTTGTCACAATCAATTACAAACTGGCGGTCTGTGCCTACAGCTTTTTTCCACATATCATTAGGGTAACTGTCGTGATTACCCGGTATTGCATAGACAGGGCATGGAAGCTTGTCCATACAGTCTTCCTTGAATTTTTTGCAATAATTTTCCTCTAAATTACGAAAGGAATAATCATCTATGGAAAGGTCTCCCAAAACCAAAACCATATCAAGCTTTTCTTTTTCGTTCTCCTTTAATATATCGCTAACAATTCTGTCAATTTTTTGCTTTTGTGTATATCCGAAGGCATCTCCTGCCGCGGCAGATACATTGATTGACGGATTTGTTTTTTCCATTTCCTCAGGTGTTATATCAGTTGTGTAGTGCATATCCGACACTATCAAAATTCTTTTTTTCATACATCTTCCTCCATTGGAATTCTTTAATTATATTATAGAGTTCAATGTACAATTTGTCAATTGATAAAACCTCATTTGGCTATCTGCATTCCCGTATGGTCTATGTAATAATTGTCTTTATAGATTAAATCCGAAACCGTAACAAATTCATACCCCTCATTTTTAAGGTTGCAAAGCAGCTGCGGTAAAGCCTCCGCTGTATTTTGAGCACCGTTATGCAAAAGTATTATGGAGCCGTTTTTCACCTTTTCCGTTACCCTTTTTACAATCATATCCGCAGTAAGCCCCTTCCAGTCCAAGCTGTCAACATCCCACTGTATGCAAAAACGTCCCGTTTCTTTGCAGGTATTAACCAACAGGTTGTTATATTCGCCGTAAGGCGCACGAAACATTACCTCCTTTTGCCCTGTTATGTCCTTTATTTTTTTGTCACAGTTATCCATTTCCTTAATCATTTCCTCACGGGAAAGGGAATTAGGATGAGGATGTGTATCGGAATGATTTGCAATTTCGTGTCCTTTTTCATACATTTCTTTAACACGGTCAGGATATTTTTTCAAAAAATCCCCAACCACAAAAAAGGTGGCTTTACAGCCGTAATCATCAAGTGCCTTTAAAACCTCTGTAAGGTCGGCATCATCCCACGCGGAATCAAAGGTTACTGCAACCTTCTTTTCGTCAGTTTTAACGCAGTATATCGGTATACCTTCCTTTTCCGACGCTGTTTTTACAAACTCCGCACCGTTTACGCAAACAGCCAGCATTGCAAATATTAACAATCCAACAAAATATATAACTTTTCTTTTTACTATAAATAAGTGCATAATCTTCCTCCATTCACTAATAAATATGCCAAAAAATAAAAATTATTAACAAAACTATTGCCTTTTTTTAAATATAAAGGTATAATAAAGGCATAAATATTTTATAAATTATATTTAGGAGGAAATAAATATGAAAAAGATTATTTCATTACTATTGGTATGTGTAATGGCACTTTGCCTTTTCACAGGCTGTAATTCAAGTGAAAAGAAGCTTGTTATTCTTGACACAGAATATGCAGTAGAGGATTATGCAATTTGCGTTGCAAAAGAAAATACTGAGTTGCTTGACAAAATAAACGCAGCTTTGGCAGAGCTTGAAGCAGACGGAACAAAGCAGGCTATTATTGACAAGTACATTTCAGGTACAGCTCACAGCCTTGTATTCCAGGCTAATGCTGAAGGAAAGCCTGAACTTCATATGGCTACAAACGCTCAGTTCCCACCATACGAATACTATGAAAACGGAAAAATTGTAGGTATTGATGCTGAAATGGCTGCTGCTATTGCTGATAAGCTTGATATGAAGCTTGTAATTGACGATATGGAATTTGATGCAATTATCACTGCTGTACAGACAGGTAAATCCGATATGGGTATGGCAGGTATGACGGTTACAGAAGACCGTTTGAAGAACATCAATTTCTCAAATACATATGCAACAGGTATTCAGTCAATTATCGTTCCTGAAGGCAGTGACATTAAATCTGTAGACGATTTGTTTGCTGACGGTGCTGAATATCTTGTTGGTACTCAGAAGGGTACAACAGGTGATATCTATGCTGAAGGTGACTTCGGTGCAGACCGTGTTATGAAATACTCATCAGGTAACGAAGCTGTACAAGCTCTTGTTACAGGCAAAGTTGACTGCGTTATTATAGATAACGAACCTGCAAAGGCTTATGTTAAAGCAAATAACGAAAAGTTGGAAAAATAAATAATTACTTCAGATGGGGGCGGAAATTCTCCGTCCCTGTTTTTTGTTTTACAGAGGTGATACAATGGATAATATAATGGATTGGTTTTCAGATTTGAAGGCCGACTTTATACTTAATTTTGTTGAAGAAAACCGTTGGCAATTTCTTACCACCGGTCTTAAAAACACTTTAATTATAACATTCTTTTCTCTTATACTTGGTGTTATTCTTGGTGTAATTGTGGCTATTGTGCGTTCAAGCTACGATAAAACCCACGCTGATATGAGAAAAGGCTTTAAAAAGTTTTTGTTTTTCCTGGTAAATGCAATATGTAAGCTATACCTTACAGTCATCCGCGGTACACCGGTTGTAGTACAACTTATGATAATGTACTATATAATATTTGCATCATCAAGAAACAGCGTTTTGGTAGCAATAATTGCATTTGGCATTAACTCCGGTGCTTATGTTGCCGAAATAGTACGTTCAGGTATTATGTCAATTGATGAAGGTCAGTTTGAAGCAGGAAGAAGCCTTGGCTTTGACTACAAAAGCACTATGTGTCACGTTATAATACCACAGGCTTTCAAAAATATTCTGCCCGCATTGGCTAATGAATTTATTGTACTTTTAAAGGAAACCTCAGTTGCAGGTTATGTAACTATAAGAGACTTGACTATGGGAGGTAACATTATTCGTGCCGCAACATATTCCCCATTTTTGCCACTTATTGCAGTTGCTCTTATATACCTCGTAATGGTTATTTTCTTTACCTGGCTTGTTGGCAAGCTTGAAAGGAGGTTAAGAAGAAGTGAGCGCTAATTATAATATTATTGAAACAAAAGATCTTTGCAAATTTTACAGAGGCGGAGAAATAAAAGCTCTTAACGGTGTTAGTACAAGTATCAAAAAAGGTGAGGTTGTAGTTGTTATCGGTCCTTCCGGCTCGGGTAAATCTACATTTTTGCGTTCCCTTAACTTGCTTGAAATTCCCACATCGGGACAAATTGTTTTTGAGGGCACAGACATTACAAATCCCAATGTAAACATTAACCTGCACCGTCAGAAAATGGGTATGGTTTTCCAGCACTTTAACCTGTTTCCCCATATGACAATACTTAAAAATATGACCATTGCACCTATGAAGCTTTTGAAAATTTCAAGGGCTGAAGCAGAAGAAAAGGCAATGTCACTTTTGAAGCGAGTTGGTTTAGAGGATAGAGCAAACACATATCCTTCACAGCTTTCAGGCGGACAGAAACAGCGTGTAGCTATTGTACGTGCTCTTTGTATGAATCCTGAGGTTATGCTCTTTGACGAGCCCACATCTGCACTTGACCCCGAAATGGTTGGCGAAGTTCTGGATGTTATGAAGCAGCTTGCATCCGAAGGTATGACGATGGTTGTGGTAACACACGAAATGGGCTTTGCAAAAGAAGTTGCAGACAGAGTAATATTTATGGACGAAGGTCAGATTATGGAAGTGGGTACTCCTGATGAAATATTCAACAATCCTCAGAATCCACGAACACAGTCATTCTTAAGCAAAGTTCTTTAATTAAATAAGTAACACATACATCACCTCATTGCATATTTTGTAATGAGGTGATATAATTATGACAGAGATTATTTTGTGGTCATTGCTTGCTTTTTTCAGTGCATTCGGCATTGTGGAATTTATACGTTTTCTATACGCTGATTGGTGCTGTACGGAAAACAGGTCTCACATTGTTATATTTGCAGATGATTATGAAAATAACATTGAAATTGCAGTACGTAATGTTTTGCTTTCCACCGATGCAAAGGAGCTTGTTGTGATTATAGATAATCCGTCCGCCGATGATTTGGAAATATACGAAAAACTATCAAAAAAATACAGCTATGTAAAGCTTATGGAAACAGAAGAATATATAGAATTTATAAAGAACAGGGAATGTTGAAAAATGGCTGAGTACATACAAAATGATGAAAAGAAAATAACCGGTACCGTTACGGAAATTGTTTATTACAATTCCGTAAACGGCTATGCCGTATGCGATATAGAAACAGATGACGATACCATTACCGCCGTGGGATATATGCCATACATTGCAGGAGGCGAAAAAGTTACTCTTACGGGGGAATGGACCTTTCATCAGGATTACGGTCCGCAATTTAAAGTGGAATTTTTTGAAAAAAATATGCCCTCCGAAATAAGTGATATTTTAAAATACTTATCAAGCGGCTCTATAAAGGGTGTACGGGAGGCAACTGCAAAAAAAATTGTGGATATGTTTGGGGAAGATACCTTGACCGTACTTGAAAAAGAGCCCGAAAAGCTTGCAAAAATACACGGTATTTCAAGAAAAAAAGCACTTGAAATAGGCGAAGACTACGTAAGACAGCAGGGTGTAAGAAACATTGTAATGTACCTTCAAAAATTCGGAATTACACCACAAAGTGCTGTAAAAGTGTACAAGCGCTACGGTAGTGAATCTGTTGAAGTCATTAAAGAAAACCCCTATGTTTTGTCCGAAACTGTATATAATATAGGCTTTAAAACTGCGGATAAAATCGCCCTGGAAATGGGTATAGCACCGGACGCACCGATACGTATTGAAGGTGCTCTGAAACACTTACTTACCAACGCATCAATGAACGGACACACATTTTTACCCAAAACAATATTATTGAACGAATTGTGTAACTTTTTAAACATTTCGGACGAAGTCGCAGAAAATATACTGGTTAAAATGATTTTTGAATCAAAGATTAAAAACGAAAATGATACCGACGGTGACCAGAGAATATATCTGCCAAAGCTATATGAGGCAGAGGTTTATGTTGCCGATAAAATAAACAAAATTTCCAAAAGCAGTTGCTTTGAAAGCGATATCAACATCGAAAATGCAATAGCCGACATTGAAAAATCCAACAAAATTAAGCTTGCCGAGCACCAGAAAAGTGCTATATACTGTGCAATGGAAAAAGGCGCAACAGTTATAACCGGTGGCCCCGGCACAGGAAAAACCACCATAATAAATTCCATTATACAAATAATGGATAAGCTCGATAAAAAGGTTTTGCTTGCCGCACCTACAGGCCGTGCCGCAAAGCGTATGACAGAAGTGTGCGGAATTGAGGCAAAAACCATTCACCGGCTTTTGGAGTCATCTTTTTCCGAAAGTGACGACAATATGCAATTTTGCAAAAATGAAGATAATCCCTTAGATTGCGACATTTTAATAATCGACGAAATGAGTATGGTAGACATACTGTTAATGCAGTCTCTTTTAAAAGCTCTCAGAGCACACACAAAGCTTGTTATGGTAGGCGACAGCGACCAGCTGCCGTCAGTAGGTGCCGGCAATGTACTGCGCGACATTATAAATTCAGGAAGTGTTCCAACGGTGTCGCTTACAGAAATTTTCCGTCAGGCAAAGGAAAGTGCGATAGTTGTAAACGCCCACAAAATAAACCACGGAGAATATCCTGAATTTAACAAATCCGGCACAGACTTTTTCATTGTAAAAAGAGATACTGCCGTGGATATATCAAAGTCAATAATAGACTTGTTTATAAGCAGACTTCCAAAGGCATACAAATATAATCCGATGTATCAGATACAGATACTATCTCCCACCAGAAAAGGTATTACAGGCGTTAACGAGCTTAACATTGCACTGCAAAAGGTTATTAACCCTCCTGATAAAAAGAAAAAAGAAAAAAACTTTAAAAGCATAACCTTCCGTGAAGGTGACAAGGTAATGCAAACAAGAAATAATTACGATATGGAATGGACAAAGCTTGAAAATCCCGAAGAAACAGGTCGCGGAATTTTCAACGGTGATATTGGCTACATTCACCGCATAGACAAGGATATGGAATCTGCAACCATTGTTTTTGACGACAGGCTTTGTATATACGAATTTTCAAAGATGGAAGATTTGGACCTTGCTTATGCCGTAACGGTGCACAAAAGTCAGGGCAGTGAATTTGATGCGGTAATTATGCCTATGTATCCCTGTGCACCAATGCTTCAAAACAGAAATCTGTTTTACACCGCCGTAACACGTGCCAAAAAGCTTGTTGTACTTGTGGGCAGAGAAAGCTGTGTACAAAAAATGGTCGAAAACAAATCCGAGCAAATTCGTTACACGGGATTGGAGCAAAAACTCAAATATGAACAGTAAAGAAATTGTTGATTTTTTATTGAACGTAATATCTCCTCCCAGATGTCTTTCCTGCAACGTAAGAATGCCTATTAAAAGCAATGCAATGTTTTGTTACGACTGCAGTAAAAGTTATTTTAAAAACAACGGCACTGTTTGCGATATATGCGGAAAACCAATTTATGAAAACAGAGACCGGATATGTGCACGTTGCAAGCAAGAAAGGACATATTACATAAAAAATGTTTCAAGATACAAGTACAAAGGATGTATTAAAACCGCAATACAAAACATGAAATTCAAAAGAAGAGCATGGATAGCGGAAGAATTCGGGCAGGCTCTTTCAAAAACCGTTACAGAAAACTACGGCGACATTAAGTTTGACATGGTTTTGTTTGTTCCTATGTCACCGCTTAACGAATTTACAAGAGGGTTTAACCAATCATTTGAAATTGCGGATGTTATTTCCAAAAACATCGACGTGCCTGTAAACAAAAAGATTTTGTTTAAAAGACCGCTCATTAAAACCCAAAGCGGACTTAACCGCAATGAAAGAATTGAAAATGTCAAAAAAGCCTTTTACGTTAAAAACAGTCACCTTCTTACAGACAAAACCGTATTGCTTATAGACGATGTTATAACAACAGGAAGCACATTAAACGCCTGCGCAAAAGTCCTTAAGAAAAACGGTGCACTGGCTGTATACGGTGCAACGGTTTCAACCGTAGTGGCTGAAGAATAAAAAATCCAAAAAAAGTTGAAATTTAACACACCAAGTGGTATAATATGTTATATTCGCAAAAAGGAATGGTAAAAAATGCATATGAAATTTGAAAGAAAATTACCTACAGGAGATGAAATAAGAAGCAGAAATCCCCTTTCTCCACAGCTTACATTGCAAAAAATTGAACGGGATAAAATGATTTCCGATGTCTTTACCGGCAAATCCGATAAGTTTATTCTTATAATAGGGCCTTGCTCGGCAGACTCTACCGATTCTGTTATGGACTATATGTACAGACTTTCAAAGGTTCAGGAAGTTGTAAAGGATAAAATTTTAATTATTCCAAGAGTTTATACAAACAAGCCGCGTACAACAGGTGACGGCTACAAGGGTATGGTACATCAGCCTAACCCCAACGAAAAGCCCGATATGCTAAAGGGTATAATGGCTATACGTAATTTACATACTCAGGTTATTTCAGAAACGGGATTTTTCTGTGCAGACGAAATGTTATATCCTGAAAATTACAGCTATCTTTCCGACCTTCTTTCTTACGTTGCAGTTGGTGCAAGATCTGTAGAAAATCAGCAGCATCGCTTGGTTTCAAGCGGTATGGATATACCCGTAGGTATGAAAAACCCTACCAGCGGCGACTATTCCGTTATGTTAAATTCAATTGTTGCGGCAACGCATTCTCACACATTTATATATAACAGCTGGGAAGTTGAAACTCAGGGCAACCCTCTGGCACACGCAATTTTGCGAGGTTATGTTGACAAACACGGTCAGTCATTCCCCAACTATCACTACGAGGATTTAATAAGGCTTTATGACGCTTATTCCGAAAGAAATGTTGAAAATATGGCTTTAATTATTGATGCCAATCACGCAAATTCAAACAAACAATATCTTGAACAAATCAGAATTTGCAAGGAAATATTGCATAGCTGTCGTCACAGCGAAGATATTAAAAATCTTGTTAAAGGCTTTATGATTGAAAGCTATATTGAAGACGGTGCACAAAAAATTGGTGATGGCATTTACGGAAAATCCATTACAGACCCATGCCTTGGTTGGGAAAAGACTGAAAAACTCATACTTGATATTGCAGACTTGCTATAATTTCAAAAGACAGTAACGGTATAAATCCGCTACTGTCTTAATTTTAATATACTCTTATTTCGTTTAACACTACTATGTCTTCACCTGACGTTTCAGTTACTGTTATTTTTACTTCATCCGCCTTTATTCCGCTAAACTTCAATCTCATTTGACGTTTGAAATTATCTACTATTTCCTTTTTATCCACACAAATACCCTTGTGGTATAATTCGACAATCAAATCCTTTGCCGTAAATCCGAAATACGGTGCATCCTGAAATGAATATAGGGGATATGTAAGGTCTGTTTCAGCCGTAATCTGTACAAGTGAAATGTCAATTGCCTTATTCCATTTAAGACATATACTTTGTGGTAGTCCGTTTTTGCTTACCCACGCATTACACTCATTTTCATAAGAACGCAGTTTTCCGTTTATTACATTTTTCGCAAAGCCGCTTTTTTCTGTATTTTCGCTTGTTGCAATAATATCTGCAGATCTTGACCTATCATTTTCATCCAAATTCACAAGTTCCAAAATAGTCTGGTCATCAAGGATAAGATGCTGTTGCAGTTCCTTAATATGTTTTTCATATATTCCCCTTGGCGTGGTATTATATTTTTTACACATATAAGCCGCAACACCTACTGTCTGACCAAAGGTTATAATTGTGTTTTCTATTCTTGTACTTCCCAATGCAAGATGTGTTACAGATGAACAACGTGATGCCATAAACAGGTTTTCTATATTTTTGGAATACAAACATCTGTACGGCACAGGCATTGGTTCAATTTCCATATTAAGGTGGAATGGACCTTCCTCTCCTGAATACATCCCCTTCGGGTGATGCACATCTATACCCCAACCGTGGTATGTAATTACGTCGTCAAATTCCTTTCCTTCCGCTATGTCAGTCTGCGATAGCACGTAATCTCCTATAATTCGTCTGTTTTCACGTTTTGAATTATGCAAGGCGATACGTGTTAACTTGTGATTTTTAAATTCTTCTTTTTGCGGTGATTCATTTTTCAGCCAGTTAAAATATCCTACACCTAAGCATACAAGGGCATCTCTTGCATATTCCTCCTCCCACAGGTCATCGTAGTCATTGGAGTTTTCCAACCACCATTCTGCTGTATGCATTTTCTTTTGTTCTCTTTTATTTTCTGTACCTGCAGGAAGCTTTGGTGCCCATGACGGGGATACAAATGGAGTTTCTTCATTTTGTTCTTCCATATAAAAACCACGCATGTACCAATCTTTACCTCCCTTACAAAGACAACCGCTCATTGTAAGTGTATCAGGACTTTCAGGAGCAAACTTTTCTCCATATTCATGAGTCGCTTCTCTTCCAACACGGTAAGCCGCACCTGCATAGTACCCAAGCCATCCGTCACCACTGCAATCCGCATACATATCACCGTAAAAAATATATTTTTCAAGAGTCATGGTGTCAACTGCTTCAATTGATTTTATTTTACAGTTTTCCGTATTTGCATCTATGCAAAGAGTATTTGTAAAAACGGTAACCAATGGATTTTCTTCAAGTAAAATTTCTATTGCCTTTTGCCATGTGGATTTATTCTTTTCGCATATTCTTTTAATTTCATTGGCAATTCCCGTTTCGTGATAATTCGGATTTTTTGCACCTGCACTATCAGGTCCTATTGTTCCCTCATCGCTTGCATTTCCACCAACAAAAGGTCTGCCGCACAAAAGTGCAGTTTTAAGTCCCTGTCTTGCGGCACTTACTGCAGCACCTATGCCACCGGGGCCTGCACCAACTACTACAAAGTCCCATTCTCCCATATTTTTCACATCTGTGTTTATATTTTTAATTTCTGCCCTTTGTTTTAAAAGCATATTTTTTTCAGGAGACGGCGTGAAATCAAAATCATTTGTTATAACAACTGCACTGCATCGGGAAAGCCACCCTGTTTTGTCACACAGACTCAAAGTATGTTTTCCCGACTTCAAATACACGTCTCCCGCTATTTCCCAATACCAAGACGGTGTAGGCATCTTGCCGCATAAATTTTCAACTTCGCTACCGTCAACAGAAATTTTAAACCGTCCCGGTGCTTCAGGCAATTTCCAGTTTTTTGTACGCACAAATATTCTGTAATATCCCTCTTCCCCTACAGTAAAAGAAGTTGATGCATCTTTTACAGGGACTCCCGGAACATCATTGGCTATAAGATAAGGCTGTCCCATTTCTCTTACAAACTGTGTTTCAACCTGCCATCCGCCATAATGTTCAAAATCGACTGTATCTATCCATATTTTTTCCAAGTTTATCACTCCTTGACATTTCTAAAATCTTTGTTATAATTCAATTATAGCATTCTGATTTTCAGAAAACTTATATTTTATGCTTTTATATTTAGGTATGGTGTTATATTTATGAATACAAATCTTATAAAAAATTATATAAAACTGGTTTCGGAGGAAATTGGATGTAATCTTATTATATACGACAACTATCACATACTCCGAAACTGCGACAATTTTGAAAATGTGCAGGAAATTTCACGTTGGCATACCAATGAATATTGTATGACAATAAAAGAAACCGCAGCTCTTCACAGACGTTGCGTAGCTTTAAAAAGGCATTTTGATGAAAAAGTGTCAAAATCCAAAGGAGCATGTCACATTACATGTTATTGCGGTGTTACGGAAATTGCAGTTCCCGTTATTTTAAATAACAGTGTGATTTTGACAGTTTCGGCAGCAGGTATTATGGGCAAAATATCGAAAGGAATGAAAAAAATCCTGTGTAAACGTACACATTTAAATGCCGATGAATTTGACACTTTGAGAGAAGATTCTCTCGTTTCAGATATTGATACAAAGAAAGTGGAAACATACCTTGAAACACTTGCCTGTATGTTACAAATATATCTTGAAAAAAATGTTCCGAAAGAGATATTTAACAGAAGTATTCTTTGCAACGAAGAAAATTCAAAATACTTAAAAACTGCCACAGATTATATAAATAAGTATTTTACGGAAGATATAAAAGTAGATGATGTGTCAAAAGCCTGTTGCCTCAGTACATCCCACTTACAGCATATATTTATAAAATCCACAGGAAAAGGAATCGGTGATAAAATACGCATGAACAGATTACAGTATGCCTGTCAGCTACTGCGAACAACAAACAGAACTGTTAAAAACATCGCAATAAAAAGCGGATTTAAAAATGTAGATTATTTTTCATATGCCTTTCACAAAGAATATGGCATTACGCCTCTTAAATACAGAAAAAAATGGATGTGAAAAATATTTCACATCCATTTTTACAAATTCAAGCTATTTTGAAAATAGTCAAATAATTTCACGACAGGAATGCAAAGCAAAAACCAGAATACAAAATATGTCGGACATATCTGCCCTAAAAAATTAAACGCTCGTTCCGAATAATCCCACACATCCCACTTTAAAACCAAATTAACAATAATTCCTGTTACTAATTCTACCGATGTTATAATAATTGCTCCTGCAAAGCATTTATATAACAATGCCATATCATTAAATTCTATGTTCAAAACATAAATAAACAAAGCGCAAAGCCCACCTGCTATCGCCATTGTCCAATGTGTATGACCCCTCCACAGAATTTCTATAGCCATATAATTTATTGCCCCAAAAATAAAAATGACTGCCTGTTCCATAATAAATTAACTCCTCGATAATTTATTATCTCAAAACAAGTTATTTTTATTCAGTAGTATAAGCAAAAAAGAGTCTGTGGGAACACAGACTCTCTCAAAACAATTTTTTATTTTACAATATTGTGAATACCGTTTCTTTCGGCTTCAACCATAGCAAGAATTACAGGACCAAAAGCGTGGCTGTCATTCTTAACATGAGTTACGCCTACAAGATAAGCTTCGATTGTACCTTTCTGGTCGCCATAAGCGGGACATAGGCAACCATGGCAACATCTTGTAACTGAGTAATCAGGTTCAACACAGAACGCATACAAGCCTTCGATACCCTTTTTGAAAGGTTCCATAAATGTTTCCTTATCAAGAACGCCAAGACGAAGACCGATACCCATAGCATAAAGGATAAGACCTGCACCTGAAGATTCTTCCCATGCCAAAGGCTCAGCAATAGACTGTTTCCAAAGACCTCTTACTGTCTGATACTTAATAAGTGCAGTACAGTGATCCTGCAGTCTCTTACAAGCTTCAGGATAAGCCTTGTGATCATGTGGCAAGTATCTTACAAGCTCTACAAGACCGATGATACCCCAACCGTTACCTCTTGACCAGTGGTCGTGAGAAATAGTTGTCTTATCACCCATAAATCCTCTTGCCTGATGAAGAAGACCGTTTGATTCATCCATGAATACATCGTACATCTTAAAGCACTGTTCAACAGCGAAGTCTATGTACTTAGGCTCGTTAAGAGCGATACCTGCATAAAGCATATATGGGCATACACCATATACAACGTCTATCCAGATTTTTTCAGATTCAGGCTCACGGGCAAGACACATAATTCCGTCACGGTCACGTGGAGCAGCCATTGTCTTTTCGGCATATTCTCTGATAACATTTTCATGGTCTTTGAAATAGCCCTTCATGAACATCCAAGCCTTACCAAGACCACCAACACGGTAGTTATCAAAGTTGTAGTTAAATTTTACACCGGGTTCTTCAAACTGGAAAGGATAAAGTTCCAAATAGTCGTTTACTTCGTCAAGCCAAGCATCGTCACCTGCAACTTTTGCAGCCTGAACACCGGCAAACATTGTAAGGATACCCGGATAGCTGTATAAAGGTGCAGCACCGTACGAAGTGTTTGTTCCAAGACTATCCTGAATTTCCACACACTTGTCCCATAATCTTTCAGCAATAATTAATGGTTTCATAAATTTCACTCCTTATTTAAAATTATCTTACATTAAAACCTACTGCTATATTTTCTATTCCATTTTTTTCAGCCTCTACCATTGTCATAAGGATTGGTCCAAATGCATGGCTGTCATCCTTCTTCGGATGAACTGTTACAAGGTAAGCTTCAACAGTACCTCTCATATCTCCCTGACCGGGGCACAAGCAACCACGGCAGCATTTTTCTACGGAATAGTCAGGGTTGATGCAATGCTCAACAAGACCTTCAACACCTTTTTTAAATGCAGGCATATATACTTCCTTATCCAGAATACCAAGGCGCATACCTACACCGAAAGCATAAAGGATAATACCTGTACCTGAAGATTCTTCCCATGAAAGCTTTTCAGGGATTTCCTGTTTCCAAAGACCTCTGAAGTCCTGATATTTTAACAAGGCATCGCAATGTGCCTTAAAGCGTTCTACAGCTTCGTTGTAGCACTTGTGGTCTTTAGGAAGGTACTGTACAAGCTCGGAAAGACCAATAATACCCCAACCATTACCTCTTGACCAATGGTCTTCGGAAATCTTTTCAGGGTCAGCAAGGAAGCCTCTTGCCTGATGAAGAAGACCGTTAGATTCATCCATAAATACATCGTACATTTTAAAGCACTGGTCTACTGCATAATCTATGTATTTAGGTTCGTTAAGAGCGATACCTGCATAAAGCATAAATGGAGTTATAGCATATACAACATCAATCCATATTCTGATTTTTTTAGGATCATTGATACCACATGCTATACCATCATAACTATGAGGTCCATTTATTGTTTTTTCTGCATATTCCCTAAGAACTTCCTTATGGTCTTCAAAATGACCGTTCATTATCATCCAGCCTTTGCCAAGACCACCTACACGGTAGTTTTCAAAATTGTATATGAACTTTGTACCCGGTTCTTCAAATTCGAATGGATATTTTGCAAGGTAGCTTTTAACCTCGTCAAGCCATTCTTCATCACCGGAATAAAGTGCTGCTTGTGATGCAGTCCACATTGTAAGAATACCGGGATAGCTGTACAAAGGTGCAGCACCGTAAGTAGAAGCAGCCCCTATTTTATTTTGTACTGCAACTGCATGGTCCCATATTCTTTTTGCAATAATCATTGGTTTCATAACAAAAATCCTCCATTTTTAATAGATTTTTCCTTATTGTTTCTATTCTACCACATAAATTCACATAAATCAATTGTAAAAAGTGACTTTTATTTATACAAAATGATTATTTTTGTATTAATAGAAGGTTACAACCTGTTGTTCGGGTTCTTTTGTTCTTTTTATTTCCGTTGCGTTAAGAACAGGGCCCTCCTCTTCATACATCTCGTGATACTCTTTTGTGATTTTTGCTGTTACAATTACCCAATCACGCTTTTTAAGTCCATTTACAACAACACCCTTACACACCAAGCCTCTGTATGTGATGTCATCTTCACAGCACACCATAACGTGTCTTCCAACAACAACAGTGTATTTCGGGAAAGAATCATCATGTGCAATAATTCCTTTAAAGCGAACTGTTTTCCCAACATACTTTTCCATTTCCTCGGACAAATCTCTGTACCATATTGCATAATCTTCATCTGCAATATCTATAACATCTGCCTCTATATCAAAAGGCAGTGGGTCTTCAATATCGTCATATTCCACGCGGTCCTCGGAAAATTCATATGCAATGTCTGCATTTCTTGAAACACCGCGTACAATTTTGTGTATTTCCATACGGTCAAGGTCGTCGGTGCACCGATTTAAAATAACCATATTTGCACCCTGCAATTTTTCAACAGTAAGCTGGCGCATATTGGTATTATACGGAATAAAGCTCCTTGCCTCCGCAAACATCATTTCCTGATATATCATCCAACCGTAAGGCATAGCATCAAAAAGCGAACCCATGCTCCACATACCGTTGTATTCTATGACAACCCTCGTTGCATTATGTTTTTTCTGTAGCTTTTTCAGGTTTTCTTCGGTAAGCTCGTCTTCATCCTCAATATATTCAATAAATACATTGTCTACTTTAAACTTACTGCTGTCATATTCCTCAATGCCTTCTTCACAAACCAACAGCAATGTGTTATCATCAGTTGCAAAGCGTTCATCCTCCAAAAATCCCTGAATAAACTTTGTTTTACCGCTTTCTAAAAATCCTGTAAACAGATATACGGGAACTTCCTGCATAAATATCCCTCCGTTAAATTCTGAACAATTTTGCTATTTCTTCTTCATTTATCTTTGAACCTATAACGCAAATTCTTCCGGTTACATCCGCACTGCCGATGCGTACATCCGGCTCACCGGGAACGTAGTCAAAATGAACCCAGCTTCCGTCTTCACCTTCCACAATACCCTTTGCACGCAGTACCATGCCGTACTTGTTATCGTCTATAAGCTCTTCAAGTATGCCGTTTACTTCATCAACAGTATATTTGTTTACTGTTTCTGTACCCCAGCTTGTGAACACTTCGTCGGCGTGGTGATGATGATGCCCACAACTGCATTCTTCACCATGGTCATGATGATGGTCATGTCCGCAGTGGCATTCTTCGTCGTGGTCGTGATGATGGTGGTCATGTCCGCAATGGCATTCTTCATCATGGTCGTGATGATGGTGGTCATGTCCACAGTGGCACTCTTCACCGTGTTCATGATGATGTTCGTGTTCAAGTTCTTCCATATCTGCACTTAAAGAGTTACTGCGTTCAATAGCATCCAGAAGCTGTTTGCCCTCTAAACTTTCCCATGGTGTTGTAACAATTACAGCATCGGGATTATGCTCCTTAATCAAATCAACACAAGTGTGAATTTTATCATGACTGATATTTCCTGTGTGGCTTAAAACAATACATCCTGCACTTTCAATCTGGTCATTGAAAAATTCACCAAAATTTTTCATATACATTTTACACTTGTTTGCATCTACAACAGTTGCGTATGCATTAAGGCAGGCATCGTGCATTTCAACACCCTTAACAGCCTTTATAACGTCACTTAACTTACCTACACCGGAAGGCTCGATTAGTATTCTGTCAGGTGCATATTCATCAAGGACTTTTTTTAATGCAATACCGAAATCGCCTACAAGACTGCAACAAATACAGCCTGAATTCATTTCATTAACCTGAATTCCCGCATCCTTTAAAAAGCCGCCGTCTATACCAATTTCGCCAAATTCATTTTCAATAATTACAATTTTTTCACCTTTATAGGCTTCTTCTACAAGTTTTTTTATAAGTGTGGTTTTACCTGCACCTAAAAAACCCGAAAAAATATCTATTTTTGTCATATAAAACACTCCTTTTAAATAATGATAATACTTTTAAAACAGCTTGTCAATCAATAAAACCCCTTAATTTTTAAGGTTTTTAAATATTCTTTTGTTTCATTTGGCACACGATAGCTTTCCACCGCCTTTTGAATAGCCTTGTTGTGCACCCATGTATCAAGACGTTTTTCCCTTATATACTTAACGGCTCTTTCGTACTGTTTTGCAAGTGCAGTGGCAAAATACCATGCAATCATCATATTCACATAGTATTCTCCGGATTTTACGGAAGCGACCAATTCAAGATATTCTTCCTTAAAATCCTCCTCCAGAAAATACCGCATCATAACACCTATTCCGTAACGCACGGTATAAGTATGTTCACTTTTCATCCATTTTTTTGCAAAGACAAGTATCTCGTCTTTATGATTTTTAAAAACTTTTGGCGAAAAGGAATCACAGGTTGCCCAGTTATCTATATATGGTAAAAATTTCTCCGTGAGCTTTACCGCCAAGTCAAAATCCTTTGTTTTTTCAATCAAAAATGCGTGAAGATTATTTTCTTCATAATAAGTGTGTGGGAGGTCCTGGATAAACTTTTTCGCCTCATCACTTTTGGCAAATTCATTTGCAAATTTACGAAGCGCAGGTATACGGATACCTATAATTATATCTTCTTCTACCGTTGGCATAAGCTTGCTGTGAAATGCTTTGTATTCCAAATCCTGCATTTTGAAAAGCTGTTTTTGAATTTCAGTCATAAAATCACCTTATATAATAATATCATATTTTGGAAAAATATTCAACGAAAAAGTCTTGACTTTTTTCTTCTTTTAATGATATACTTACAAAGAAAATCAAATAAAAAATAATGCATAACGACACATGTGGCATCGGTTACGATGCGTAAATCTGATTACGGTACATTAAACGCAATCAGTATATACATGTAGTCGTATTTTTTTATGCAGAAAAGGAGATTTAGTATATGCCAAGAAATCAGTTTCAGAGAATGGTTTTTGCCTTTCTCACAGTTTTAGTAACAGTACACGCCTATGTTTTCTACAGTCTTTATGTGGTAAACGGCTCAACACTTATGGAGGTAAGCGGTGCATCAAGTGTGCTTGGTGCAATCAAACAAATGGGCGGTGTTTACATGATAGGACGTCCGTGTCCTATATGGGCAGTAGTTGTTTTGGAATTTGCACTTGCATATTCCCTTGAAATGCTTATGGGAAGCCCTTGCTCATTTAAACTTGCATGCAAGGTATTTAACCCAAGAGAAACTCATCCCGTGCTTTTTGAAACAGCAATAATATGTGCAACGGTAGGTTTAATGTGCCCTGCAATGAGCTTTATTGCCGCATTTTTGTACTACCCCTACTATGAGGGCTTTAACATAGTTACATTACTTGCAAATTGGTTAAAGCTTGTATGCTTCAACTTCCCCTTTGCATTCTTTACGCAGCTGTTCTTTATACAGCCACTTATCAGAACATTATTTAAATTGATATTTGCTAAGGACATTAAAAACAGAACAAAAGAAACTACTAACGCATAATACAGACCACAGTCATAAAAATTGACTGTGGTTTCTTTTTGAAAAATGTTGACAAATCAACATCTTGCATTTATAATAGTTGTTGATAAATCAACAAGTGAGGTGTTGTTATGTTTGACAGATTTGAAAAATTCGCTCTTACAATAGCGCAAATCAACAGATATGTGCAAAAGATAAAGAGCTCGGAAATGGTTGAATTAGGACTTAAAGGAAACCATACTATGTGTCTTTATTACCTTGGTAAAAACACAGACGGGCTTACATCATCCGAACTTTGTACCCTATGCAAGGAAGATAAAGCGGCGATATCACGTACTATATCAGAATTGGAAGCTAAGGGCTTTGTAAAAGCTGATGATACGGAAGGTAAGCGTGAATACCGCACCAAGCTTCGCCTTACAAAACAGGGAGAGGGAGCGGCGTGTATATTGGATACCAAAATACGCAATGCTGTGGATATAGGCGGAGCAGGTCTTACTGACGAACAACGTGAAGCTTTCTATACCACCTTGGATGTGATAACGGAAAATCTTGAAAATTATGCGAAAGGAAAAAACAATGAAAACTATTAAAAAAATTTATTGCCGTACATTTCAGACGGCGTTTAAGCTTGCAGGTCCCGTATTACCCTACAAAGACCCGGAAATTTTATATGATATCGAAGAAACATATAAAATACTTGAAAGAAAAAATCACAAAAAACCTATAATCGTTACGGACAAATTTCTTTCGACAACAGTCGCTTTTAAATTGCTTACAGATTCCTTGGAAAGCCGCAAAATCAACTATGTACTTTTTGATGAAACAATGCCAAACCCAACAACTGACATTGTTGAAAAAGTTGTGGAAATGTATAAGGAAAACAATTGCGACTGCTTTATGGCATTCGGCGGAGGTTCGCCTATGGACTGTGCAAAGGCGGCGGCAACAAGAATAGCAAGACCGAAAAAGACATTGCAACAGCTTTCGGGACTTTTGAGAGTACATAAAAAATTACCTACCGTAATTGCAATCCCTACAACAGCAGGCACAGGAAGCGAAACCACACCTACTGCAGTTATTACAGATGCCGAAACTCGTCATAAATGTACAATGAACGATTTCGTCCTTATACCAGCACACTGTGTGCTTGACTATCGTACAACACTTTCCCTGCCTCAGAATATAGCGGCAACTACGGGTATGGACGCACTTACCCACGCAATAGAGGCATACATCGGAAGAACAACATTTAAAAAATCACGCAAGGATGCGGAAGATACCGTAAAGCTTGTATTTGAAAACATAGAAAAAGCTGTTTTTGAAAAAGACGAGGAAGCATTGAAAAATATGCTTATTGCATCACACAAAGCAGGCAGGGCATTCAGCCGTTCATACGTTGGCTACATTCACGCAGTATCCCATTCCTTAAGCGGAAAATACAACATGGCACACGGGCTTACAAATGCAGTTATTTTGCCAATTGGTCTTGAAAAATACGGCAGGGTTGTATATAAAAAGTTGGCAAAGCTTGCAAAATGTGCTAATATAGGATTTGATGAATACGGTTACGCAATACAGGCAAGAAAATTTATAGAAGCCATAAAAAATTTAAATAAAAGGCTCGGAATCCCCGAAAAGCTAAGCGGAATTAACGAGGCAGACATTCCCGAAATGGCAAAATATGCTGACAAAGAGGGAAATCCTCTTTACCCGGTACCCATACTTTGGGATGCAAAAGAGCTTGAAACACTATACTACGATGTAATGGAGCATTAAAATGACAGAATTTGAAATCAAAAATATAATAGAAAAACAGAAAAAGTTTTTTTCAACAGGTAAAACACTTGATGTAAAATTCAGAATTGAAGCATTAAAAAAACTAAAAGCAACCATTGAAAAATACGAAGATGAAATTGCAACAGCAATAAAAACAGACCTGGGAAAAAGCACATCGGAAAGTTATATGTGTGAAATCGGTCTTGTAAAAAGCGAAATAAGCTATATGTTAAAGCATATTAAAAAATATGCTAAGGAAAAGAGAGTAAAAACTCCAATAGCAAACTGGATTTCACGTAGCTTTATAAAGCCCGTACCATACGGAAATGTGCTTATAATGAGTCCATGGAACTATCCCTTTTTACTTTCAACAGACCCTTTGGCAGATGCCATAGCAGCAGGTAATACGGCAGTTTTAAAGCCAAGTGCCTATTCTCCAAATACAAGTAACATTATTAAAAAAATAATTGAAGAATGCTTTGACGCAGAATATGTTGCCATAGTAGAAGGCGGCAGAGCCGAAAATCAGCATCTTTTAAAAGGCGATTTCAACTACATCTTCTTTACGGGAAGTAAGGTAGTAGGCAAAGAGGTTATGGCAAATGCGGCGGAAAAGCTTATACCCGTAACATTGGAGCTTGGGGGCAAAAGTCCTTGTATAGTAGACAAAAGTGCAAATATAAAGCTTGCGGCAAAGCGTATAGTTTTCGGCAAATTCATAAACTGCGGACAAACCTGTGTTGCTCCCGATTATATTTATTGCCACAAGGATGTAAAATCACAGCTTGTGGAAGAAATCAAAAAACAGATTGTCCTTCAATATGGTGAAAATCCGCTGCAAAATGAAACATACGGAAAGATAATTAACGAAAAACACTTTGAAAGAGTGTGTGGTCTTATATCCGCAGAGAAAACCGTAATGGGCGGAAAGTCAGATAAAAATACATTGAAAATTGAACCCACAATTATGGACAATGTAACATGGGACGACGCAGTTATGCAGGAAGAAATTTTCGGTCCGATAATGCCAATCCTTTCATTTGAAAACATTGAAGATGTAGCGGAAAAAGTAAATTCCATGGACAGTCCCTTGGCACTGTACATTTTCGCATCGGACAAAAAGCTTATTAAATATGTAACAGGGCACATCCAATACGGCGGCGGATGTATAAACGATACAATTGTACACCTTGCAACTACGGAAATGGGCTTTGGCGGTGTTGGTGCAAGCGGTATGGGCTCATACCACGGAAAACACGGCTTTGATACCTTTACACATTACAAAAGTATAATGGACAAAAAGACATTTTTAGATTTACCAATGAGATATCAGCCGTATAACAAGTTAAACGATAAGCTTATAAAAATGTTTTTAAAATAATTCCAACAAATTATAGACATAACCAAATACATGTGATATACTTATAAAAATCCTATTTGGAGGTTGGTTATAATGGCAAAAACGGAATATGGTTTACAGATGTACTCCGTAAGAGATATAACAAAAGATTCTTTGGAAGAGGCTTTAAAAAAAGTTGCGGAAATGGGATACAAATATATTGAATTTGCAGGTTTTTTTGACAACTCTGCAGAGGATGTTAAGGATTGGCTTGACAAATATGGCCTTGTTTGTTCAGGCACACATACAGGCGTTGACAAAATAACACCTGAAGAAATTGATGAAACAATAGCATATCATAAAGCAATCGGATGCGACAACCTTATTGTTCCCGGCTGTGACTGGTCAACACCTCAAAAGTGTGATGAAACTATTGAACTATTTAATTTCGCAAGCAAAAAACTTGCCCAAAACGGTATTCGCTTCGGTTACCATAACCACTCAAAAGAATTTTTGCCTACTACAGACGGAATAATTTTTGAAGATGAAGTTTTAAAACGCACAGATGTCGAAATACAGATAGATACATTCTGGCTTTTTAATGCAGGAATTGATGTTATAAAATACCTTGATGAACACAAAGACAGAATTAAGGTTATCCACATAAAAGACGGCGTACCATCAGCTGACAAAGATAAAAATTACGACCACGTTCACGATAATGTAAAAGGTTATTCAATAGGTGAGGGTGTGGCGCCTGTTGAATTGATTCGCAAATGGGCAATAGAAAATAATGTGCTTATGGTTGTAGAATCCGAAGGACTAAATCCATCAGGTTTGGAAGAGGTTGAACGCTGCATTAAGTATTTGCGTACATTAGATTAATTTTAAAGGGCAGTTCTCAAAATGAACTGCACCATTTTGTTTTATTCCGCTGTCCGCGGGGGACTTACTTTTGCGCCGACAAAAGTAAGCAAAAATCGGCGCCGGGACGTTCGGTCAGCAACTCGTAATTCGTCAGTTTCTTAAAATTGTCGCCGTCGTCATACGCAAACTCATTGCGCTGACTCCTAAAATTACGCATCAGCAGCGGAAAATGATATGCGCAATTTTACGCCAATTTTTTCAAAACTTCGAAACGATTTGCAATCCCTC
>JAZQIO010000016.1:0-12267 GCA_045541135.1 Clostridia bacterium | reverse complement strand
TAAGCGAAGTTTGATTGGAAACAGCCGACTGTTGATGCGTAATTTTAGGAGTCAGTGCGATAAGTTCGCATATGACGACGGCGACAATTTTAAGAAACTGACGAATTACGAGTTGCTGACCGAACGTCCCGGCGCCGATTTCTTGCTTACTTTTTGTCGGAGCAAAAAGTAAGTCCTCCGCGGACAGCGGAATAAAACAAAAGACAGCAACCAAATTAAGTTACTGTCCTTTGTAGTACACTTCATAAGAGAAGTCTTTTTTATTTAATTGTCACATTATTCATATTTACATTTTCTGCAAATTCTATGGTTGCAGTATTTTCACAATTTAAAAGTTCAACGTCCTCAAGGTATATATTTTTAAATACACCGCCTTCAACACCCTCTATGATGATAGGGTCCACAACACCATCACACTTTAAATTCTTTACATAATAATTTTCAAGAACAGGCATTTTCGGGTCATCATTCTCCTCCGCATTGTCAACGTAGGGATACTTCATAGTAAAGTTGTAACCGTACTTAACGTTTTTACCCGTTATATTTCTGTATTCCATATTTGTAACAAATCCGCCTCTGCCCTTTTTGGATTTAACCTTTATACAGCTGTATATGTTTTCAAAATGACAGTTTTCCGCAAGAATGTTATTGACACCGCCTGACATTTCACTTCCAACAACAATACCTCCTCCTTTTATATCGGAGCCTTTACAGTTGCGGATAATTACGTTTTCACAGGCTCTGCCCATATTCCATCCGTCACTTCCGCGACCTGATTTTATGGCGATTATGTCGTCACCACCGCCCAAAACGGTGCAGTCTTCAACCAACACAGTATTGCATCCGTCAATGTTTATGCCATCTGTGTTAGGTGTATTGAAGGGACTTTCAATTGTAATATTACGGACAGTTATGTTCTTGCTCCACACAGGGTGAACTGTCCAGTAGCTTGAATTTTCGATGCTTATTCCGTCTATCAGAATGTCCTCACAGTCATAAAGCTCTAAAAAGCATGACCTTACGCACCATTCCTCCGTACCGTACACACGTTCTTCCAAAGGAGTGTCCTTTATGCAATTTTCAAAAACCGCTTCTTCTCCCTTTTTAATCTTTTTCCATGGCCACCAACTACCTCCGTTACCGTCAAGTTTACCCTTGCCGGTTATGGCAATATTTTTAAGCTTATATCCGTAAATAAGAGGTGAATAGTTATATACCCTTACAGCCTCGTATGTAGTAAGTACAACGGGAAGATAGTCATTTTTATCCCCGCTGAAAAGTACATTTGCACCATCTTCAAAATGAAGGTTAATGTTGCTTTGCATATTAACAGCACCGAAAAGCCATTCACCTTTTGGAACCACAACGGTTCCACCACCCATTTCCGAACAGTGCTTTATAGCATTGTTAACAGTATCACGGCACAATGTCTTGCCGTCCGCTATGGCACCAAAATCAGTTATATATACTGTATTTTCAGGAAATACAGGAATTTTAGGAAGTTCAAATTCTTTGAAAAATTTATAACCCATTTTTATAACACCGCCTTTTTGTTAGGTTAGTATAACATTCAAAGGCTTAATTGCCAACTTTTTTCAGCACTGCAATTCCGTAGGGTTTCAAGGTTTTTTCCTCAAATTCACCGCACAGAATTTCATATTCAAAGGGTAGTTCCACTTTCTTTGCTTCATTATTAAAATTCATCACAAAAACATAGCAATTATCTGCAGAATAACGCAAGGTTACGCTTACATTTTCAGGTGTATTTATAACCTTATCTTCAGATACAACCCCCTTAAGAATTTCTTCATACAACTTAATGTATCCGTCAAGTGCAAAATCAGTAGCTATATAATACGCCTTCCCCTTTCCGAAGTTATTAACAGTTACCGCAGGCATACCGCTGTAAAAATCCTCGCAGTATTCTCCCAAAACTGTTGCACCCTCGTTATATGCAAGTTCGCAATATCTTTCACTTTGGTAAGTTTCTCCAAACATTTTAACCGAATTATGCTGTCCGTCATATAATGAATCCGTTTCCTCCGCCTTTACTGCAAAAAGTTTTCTAAGAGGATAACAATCTTTATCAAAAAATGTAAGTCCATATTCGTCAACAATACCGCTTGCAAATGTGGATACAAAAATTCCGCCGTTTTCAACATAATTTTCTATTTTTTCCTTCATGCCCTTTTTAAGCATAAAGAGCATAGGAGCGATTATAACCTTGTATTTTGAAAAATCATCATTCCCAAAGACAAAGTCGCAGCCCACATTCATCTGCCAAAGCGCACCGTAGTTTTTAAGAAGTATGTCAGCATATCCTTTATCTTTTTCTATATTTCTGTAAGCATACGCAATACGTAGGCTCCAGAAACTGTCATAATCGAAAAGCAAGGCAACTTCGTTTTCAGGAAGTGAACCTGCAACCTCTTCTAATTTTTTAAGATTTCTTCCTACTTCGGAAACTTCACGAAAAACTCTTGTATCATCACTGTTGTCATGTCCTACCACAGCACCGTGGAACTGTTCCGATTGTCCGCGGCTTTTTCTCCACTGGAAATACTGTATGGTATCACTACCGTGAGCCAAAGCCTGAAGAGATGCCAACTTATGCATTCCAGGACGTCGAAGCCTTGAAACTGCCTGCCAGTTTGTTGCAGAAGGTGAGCTTTCCATCATCATAAAAGGCTTGTCCTTTTTAAAGGATTTAAACATTGTGTGAAACATTGCCGTTTCCGTCGCTGAAGCAAATTCATTGTCAGCAGAATGCCATTTTGGATAATTGTCCCATGATATAACGTCTATACTTTTTGAAACCTTGGAATAATCAATTTCAAAAAACTGCATAAAGTTTGTTGTAACCAAAACATCAGGATTTACTTTTTTAAGTGCATCAATTTCTGCCTCAACGAAATCCTTCATCATGTGATTTTTAAATCTGTGCCATTCAAGTTTAAGAGGATTGCATTTTTCTCCGTGTTGTCCCGGAGGAGATATTTGTTCAAAACTCTTATATGTATGTGACCAGAATCCGTTCCACCACTTTTTATTAAGATTATCTATGGTTTCATACTTATTTTCAAGCCACTTTCTGAAATTTTCACAGCACAGCGGACAATGACAGTCCTCTACATTATACTCATTTGAAACATGCCACAGCAAAAATCCCGGATGTTTTGAATACCTTTCTGCAAGTTTTGTGTTTATTATCCTCACTTTTTCCCTGTAAACAGGCGAGGAGTAACAGTTATTATGACGGTTACCGAATCTGTTTCTTATACCGTCTTCCTGTACACGTCTTATTTCCGGATACTTTTCAGCCATCCACGAAGGCATTGCCCCTGAAGGTGTGGCAAGGATAGTATATATTCCGTTTTCATAAAGTCTGTCTATGATTTTGTCAAGCCATCCAAAGTCAAACACGCCTTCTTCAGGCTCAAGCTTTGCCCATGCAAAAATCCCAACAGACATAACATTACAACCTGCTTTTTTCATAAGCTCAATATCTTTTTCAAGCACCTCGGGATAATCCAACCATTGGTCGGGATTATAGTCGCAACCGTGCCAGAAACCTTTGAGTTTTTCATTAATAAGCATTAAATCATCTCCATCTTAGCCGATGTAGAACGTAAAGTTTTCTACTTTCTTTTCCTCAAATCTGTATTTGTGCATAAGCTCAGGACCGCAGGAATTTGAACCTATACCCGAACCCTTATAGTCAATTCTTATAATTGTTGCGTCTTCTTTTTCAAGTTCATCTATGTGCATTGCATTCATAAGTGCCATTGCACTGTAATGGGAAACATTAAATTCAAAACCTGTATCGGATTCAAATTTAAGACCGTTTAACATTTCAAGAAGCTTTGTTTCAATATGGTTACCGTGCTCCTGAGGAACAATGTAATTTACATATTCGCTGTCTGCATCACTTTCATAGAAACCTACTTTTGTATGATACTTCATATCACGATAGTTTTCGCCGTCACCTCTGCCGAAATACATAAACTTATCATTTTCATAAGGCGTTTTAAATTCAAAGCCAAGACGAGGCAGCCATATGCAATCCTCACGCACGTCACCGTTTAAGTTAACCTTAACAGTACCGTCTGCAAAGAACGAATACTCTATAGTATATTTAAAGAAAGGCAATCTGCTTACTGCGGCAAGAGAACCTGTAACTGTAACAGTATTACCTGATGCCGTGCAGGAATAACACTTGTTAAACACCTTGTCAAAGCCTTCACCCCATCTGCTCTTGCATTTGTACCACTTACTGCAAATGTTTCTTTCATTATCAGTAGGCGCACGCATAACTGTAAGCTTCATCGGTTCTGCAAGCTGTTCAACACCATTTTTAACAATGCTTGTAAGTTCACCTGTATGCTTTGAAATTGTATAACTGAAGTTTTCTCCGATTGCCACAAAATCATTTTTTGTTTCGGTTACTTCAAGCTCGTCCTCTTTGCAAATTTCTGCACATTCCGCATCAATTTCAAGCTGTGCTGTTGCTACCTCGTAGCCTGTCTTGTCATAAAGGTAACAGTTTACAAAAGCTCCAAGCTCACATTCTTCCACAACTTCACATTCCACCTCTGCTGTTGCCTTCGGTTCAAGGTCTAGTGTAAGGTATTTATAATCAATAATTTCACCGTCTACCGCAACCTCATACTTAAATGTATATTCATTAAGGTTTGTAAAGTCATAAAGGTTTGTAACCTTAATTTTATTACCCTCAAGTTCAAAACGTGCATACTGATATGCCGCCTTTGCATTAAGGGAGCCTGCTTTAAAGCTTCTGTCGTGGAATACAAGACCATCAGCACAGAAGTTTGCATCATTTGTAAGCTCTCTAAAGTCACCGCCGTATTTCGGCACACCGTCTACTATAACAGTATGGTCTGCCCATTCCCAGATACAACCACCAATTAACTTAGGATATTTATATATAACCTCCCAGTAATCCATTACATCGCCGGGGCCATTACCCATTGCGTGAGCATATTCACACATAAAATATGGTAGTGGCTTGTCCTTATCCACAGCATATTCTTCAATCAATTCATAATCATGAGTCGGTCTTTTTTCATCTATTGGCGGATACATACGAGAATGCATATCAGGACGGTCATAAAATTCCGGATATCTGAGGCTTGCACGGGATGCATCTTCACAGTGTACAAGACGCTTTGGATCTGTCTTCTTAAGATATTTAATCATTGAATAATGATGTTCACAATGGCCGCTTTCGTTACCTGTTGACCAACTGAAAATACTTGCATGGTTTTTATCACGCTCATAAGCACGAACCATTCTTTCCATGTAAGACTCTTCCCATTCAGGTCTGTTGCCCGGCCATGCATCGGCATTTTCAACCATATCATAGCCTGTTGTTTCAGGAGTTCTGTTTACAAAGCCGTGAGTTTCAATGTCAGTTTCAAGCATTACATAAAAACCAAGCTCGTCGCACATATTAAGAAATTTTGGTGTAGGCGGATAGTGTGAGGTACGGATTGTATTTATGTTTAATTTTTTCATCTGCAACAGGTCGTACATCAAATCCTCGTCTGTCATATACCATCCCTTTACAGGATGTGTATCGTGGTGGTTTACACCCTTTAATTTAACAGGTACACCATTTACACAAAATGCTGATTCTTCGTTTACAGAATATTCTACAAAACCTACAGACTGTGTAATAATTTCGTCTTTATATTCAAATACCAAATCATAAAGATACGGTTTTTCCGCATTCCATTTTATCGGATTTTCCACAGTAAATTCTGCCTTTTTATCCGCATCACATTCACCGATTAAATCTTCACCGTCGTAAAGATATACCTTTGCTGAGCCCTCAAAGTCTACAAGAATCTTGTTACCCTCTGTTGTAATTTTAATATCCTTTATATGTCCTTCGGGACGGGATAAGATATAAACGTCACGGAAAATACCGTTAAAGCGGAAAAAATCCTGGTCTTCAAGATAGCTTCCACTGCACCATTTTCTCACCTTAACCAAAATTTTGTTTGTACCAACATTTACAAAATCCGTAATATCAAATTCTGCCTGCAGGTGACTTCCCTGGCTGTAGCCTACATATTTATCGTTAATATAAAGTTCAATATTTGAAGAAACACCTTCAAAAACGATGTAATGACGGTTATCCTTATTTTTAATTTCAAATTCACGCATATATATACCCATTGGATTTTTATCGGGTACATAGGGCATATCAACAGGGTATGGATAGTTTACATTTGTGTAATTAGGGTCTTCATATCCGAACATCTGCCAGCAGGAAGGAACAGGAATTTTATCCCAACTGTCTATAACATCTTCCTCCTTGAAGTCTGCATCGTAATACTTAAAATTCCATTCACCGTTTAAAAGCATATATGCACCCTGATTTTCAGGTATGTAGTATGCACGCTGTGGCAAACGGTTTTCCTTAATGTGGTTTAAATCCTCATAAAATCGCATTATATTCATCCTTTCAAAATTATAATTATTTTGCAAAACATACTTTTATTTTCAAAAATTGTATGTTATACTATTTATAATCATTTTATTGCATTTTTTTGAATTTGTAAATATAATTATTTTACATTTTTATATGAATATCTTGCAGGAGGTACAATGGACAGATTTACTATAAACATATTACCCGAAAACTTCATACCCTTACCTGTAATTTTCAACACAGCAAGTCCGCATTTTAAACAGGATACAATAGAATATTATGCAGGCAAACAAAACTTTTATCAGATTTTGATAGTTGTTGACGGCAATGGTACATTACATTGTAACGGTGAAGTCTATAAGCTGAAAAAAGGATGTGCTTTTTTCACCGCAAAAAATGTTGTGTCAAAGTACACAAACGACGGCGGACTTATAACAGCCTTTTTAACGGTAACAGGGGATGGTATGCCACAAATACTTGAGCATTTTGCTTGCGGGGACTTTGTATTTTTCAGTTCCGTAAATATTGAAAAATATATTTATCGTATAAAGGAAATTACTGACGAATACTATAAAACGAAAAACGAAGGTGTGCTTTCAGCTCTTTCATACTCTTTTTTTATAGATTTTTTGGGTACTCAGCAGGAAACTCCCCTTGCATCGTTGGACAAAACAGCTCTTTATATCGAAAAAAACTTTACAAAAAAGCTTTCTCTTGAGGAGTTGGCACAAATAAACGAAACATCAGTTTCAAAGCTTTGTCACGATTTCAAAGACAAATACGGTTCTACCGTATTTCAGCAAATTTTAAATTTAAGACTTACATATGCACATAATCTTTTTATGACAAACTCAAGTATCAAAACAAAAGATGCAGCTTCCCTGTGCGGCTTTGATGACGTTAGTTACTTTTGTCGTGCATATAAAAAGAAATTTGGTACCTGTCCTTCAAAAAGCATTTGACTTTACTGTCTGATAATTGTATAATATTAACATATATAAAAAAGGAGGTAAAAGGTCTTGAATGGTGAAAGATATATAAGCAATGTATTTTCATTACCGCAACCATTTTATCATTTTAACATATTAGCACATACCTCCCAACACCTTAAACCTCATTCGCACAACCGCTACCACGTAAATCTTATAACAAGCGGTTCACTAAAAGTTATAACCAAGGACGAAACATTAAACCTTACCGAAGGTAATGCATACATAATGCCTCCCGGTGTTGTACATGAACTTATATCAACAACAGGATATTCACAAATCGGTATGGACGTTAACGATGTTTGTGACAAAAACGAAATTGTATGTAATTTACGTGACGTTTCAAAGGGAAAAGCAATAAAAATAAAAATGGGTAACGTAAAACTCACAGAATATATAACAGAAAAGATGATGCTTGATTCATCACCTGCATCAAGACTAAAGACAATAAGCCTTATGACAACACTTCTGTTACTTATAATAGAAGGCTCAGGAAATAAAAACGATGAAGAAAGCTTTAAAGCACACTTTATAGAAGTTGCTGAAAAGCATGCACAAAAAGGCACAAATCTTGACGAGCTGTGCGGGGAATTCAACTTCAGCAAAGCTCATATTGAACGTCTTACAAAAAAAGAATTCGGATGCAGTGCCATAAAATATATTGAACATTTACGTTTTTTACATATATGTTCTTTACTTACAAATACAACAAAAAAGCTTTCAACAATAGCAACAGAATGCGGCTTTTGTGACAGTTCACATCTTTCGGTTTTTTTCAAAAAGCATAGTGGAAAAACTCCTGCAAAATTCAGAAAAGATGACATATAACACTTGACCGCAAAATTAATTTGTGTTAAAATATCTTTTATTGAGGTACATTGTGCGGATATGGTGGAATTGGCAGTTTTCGACCGACTGCTGACGGTCTCAGATTCAGAGAGGGAGAAAAGGCGCAGCGGTCGATTTTATTTGCGAATGCAATTTAATAAAATCGGGTACCGCAAGTCGTCACGCGGAAGCGGATGCCATACATGATACAACTTAATATGCGGATATGGCGGAATTGGCAGACGCGCATGGTTCAGGTCCATGTGAAAGCGATTTCATGCAGGTTCAAGTCCTGTTATCCGCACCAGTTTGGGTGTTCGTAACGTGTTTACGGACACCCTTTCTGTTTTTGACACATTATGAACACTCGTACCAGGTTACTGCTTACTAAAATTTGATACGCCCTGAGTTTCAATTTGAACTACACCAGTTTGTGCGTTAGAAGGGGGCATAGTTGCACTAATTTCCTAACATATCCACGGGCTGAATAAAAAATCAGCTCTAATTTTATTATTCATTTCGTGTGTTTTGAAACAGCATTTTTTGTTCTAAAATCAGTTCATGACATATCAGTTTATCAACTTCTAAATCCTCCGCAAAAAGCGATACAGCATTAATTTGTGAGTTGTTATATGTGGTGTAATAATATATTCCTTTATCAGTATTGCAGCAGGATGTGTAATGAGTAATCTCATACTCATCTCCAACCTTTACTGCTCCCCTTATATGATATACAGAATAGAGAATATGAAAAAACTGATTAACGATTTCATTTTCAGATTTTCCAAAAACAGAGTTAAGATTTAAAAAACTTATCTTTACGAATCTTGATGCCGATGACAAATCTCCGGGAAGTCCCATTCCGCCCATGCCCCTTGAATAGGCTTTTAAATCGACTTTATCTGAAAAAATATTTTTCACCTCTTCCGATGTGGTTGACATATAGTTTGTAAGATTAAAAATCTGCATATGAAATGGCGGATTATTCGTCAGAACTCCGGTGGAAGCCTCATAAACGCTGATGCCATCTTTTGTCTGTTCCACAACCACAGATTCAATTTTATCTGCAATAATCCAATGCAAAGGAGATGGTGCAAGTTTCTCGTCAAAGGCTTCATTTGTTATGTTGATTTTTCTAATCAATGCACAGGCCTCCTTCACAGATTCACATTGTGTTAATATCCAAGGAATAAACTCAAATGATGCAACATTATCCACATCACACTTTTTCTCCATATACTCTGCATTATCCGGGAAATTCAAACCCGCCATACTAAGTCCCTTTTCGTTTGTTGCATCAAAGTACAGTGGAAAATTTCCACTTTCAGTTCCCATTCCTATAATTGCGAAATGCCTTTTCATCGTTTTCCCATTTCGAAAATAGAATCTAAAATTTCTCGTGGTAATGATAACCTTTTCACCAAAAGAGTGTTCAAAATCAAGATTTCTTCCAAAATAATTATTATCTACCGTAACAGAAATTGCCGTACACATAAACATCACTCCTTGTTGATAATTTACGCAGTTTGGAAGAAATTTAATCATTACTTCACTACAGGCTTTTATATATCCAACAACATAAAAACAGAAAAATATTTACAGATACTAAAAAACATGATATAGTAAAAAGTAGTTTGCAACTTAAAGGGGGATTATTTATGAACAAAGTAAAATGGTTAGAAAATGCAGTCTTTTACAATATATATCCGCAGTCTTTTTATGACAGTAATGACGACGGAATAGGAGATTTGCCCGGCATTACTGAAAAGCTTGACTATGTACACGATATGGGATTTAATGCAATATGGTTGAATCCTTTTTATGAATCACCATTCCAGGATGCCGGTTAT
Organism: Clostridia bacterium; assembly: GCA_045541135.1. GTDB lineage: Bacteria > Bacillota > Clostridia > Monoglobales > Firm-18 > CAZNKU01. The sequence continues at coordinate 2,143 of JAZQIO010000016.1, read as the reverse complement.
GACGTAACAGATTTTTATAAAGTAGCCGAAAGATACGGAACAAACGAAGACTTTCGCATACTGTGCGATAAAGCACACAGTCTTGGAATAAAAGTATGCATTGACCTGGTTGCAGGACATACTTCCTTGGAGTGCGAATGGTTTAAAAAGTCCTGCCTTCCCGAGAAAAACGAATATACAAACAGGTACATATGGACGGATGGTTGGGAAAAAAACTATAACAACAGTTGTATAGGTGGATATGCACAAAGAGACGGTATGTTTATGAGAAACTACTTTTACTGTCAGCCTGCACTGAACTATGGATTTGCAAATATAGACGAACCATCATGGCAGTTACCACCGGAGCATCCCGACTGCGTCGCAACAAAACAAGCACTTATTGACATTATGGAATATTGGGTATCTTTAGGTGCAGACGGTTTCAGAGTAGATATGGCAGCATCTGTTATCAAAAATGACTATGATAATTCCGGTGTTATTAAATTCTGGAATGAAATACGCAATATGTTTGATGAAAAATATCCTGAATGCGTATTGATTTCAGAATGGTCTAATCCAAGTGTAGCAATAAAAGCAGGATTTCATATTGATTTCCTTATACACTTCAATCTGCCTTGCCACACAAGCCTGTTCAGAGCCGAAAAAGGCAGATGCTCAAATGAAGACTTTATAGGACATAGCTTTTTCAATACCGACGGTAATGGCAGTATTGATAACTTCTTAAATGATTATCTGCCAACCTATGAATCAACAAAAGATTACGGATATATATCAATTCCTACAGGCAATCACGACTTACCGAGAATAAGCTATAAAAGAAGTCAGAAAGAACTTGAAGTTGCCTATGCTTTTATTTTTACAATGCCCGGTGTGCCTTTTATGTATTACGGAGATGAAATAGGCATGAAATACTTCCCTGATATAAAGTCAAAGGAAGGTGGTTTCAACCGCACAGGTTCAAGAACACCTATGCAGTGGTCCACAGAAAAAAATGCCGGATTTTCAAAGTGCAGTAAAGATATGCTTTACCTTCCTGTTGAAGAAAACGGTGTAAATGTACAAAGTCAATATGAAGATAAGTCATCATTACTTAACATAACAAAAACTCTTATACACCTTAGAAAACAGAGTAATGCACTTTCTTCAGAGGGCAAAATAGAATTTTTGAACAGAAAATATAACGGATATCCACTTATATACAAAAGAACCGGCACAGACGGAAGTTATCTTATTTGCATCAACCCCACTGACAGACCGGAAGAATTTGCGTACTCATTAAACAATGCTGAAATTGTATTTGAAAACAATAAGGCTGTGATATTGGACAATATCATAAAACTTGAGCCTGTCAGCTTTGCAATAATAAAATTAGCAGAATAAAATAAAACACTGTACTTTATTAAACCATCATCTTTCAATAAAGTACAGTGTTTTTTATTTAAAATATACTGTATATTCCTTTAACTTGTCTTTTTGGGTATAGTTTTCAAGACTTCCCGTATTTCTGATATGAAAAACCACTCTATCCTCATACACCTCAAAAACAAGATACTGTGCAAGCTTTGGTGTAGCCGTACTTGGAAAATGTTTCACTTCCTCTTCGCCACCATAACCGCTGATTCCATCTTCCTCAAAAAATTGTATTCCAAATGGTCGAAGACCTCCCATATGAACAAACGTATATTCGTATTCTTTTCCATCGGAATCTGTTTCTTCAAGGTTTTTATCAAGTGGTAATTCACGGTCATTTATATGCAAAATTGCACCTGATGAAAAATCCTTGTAGCATGCTCTTTCACCGTGTACATGACCGTACAAATAAAAGGCGTTTTTGTGACCTTTGAATATATCATAAAACAATGATCGGTTTCCGTTTTTCAGTGTTTCAACCAAGGCTCCGTCATTATAATAATATATTGCCGACAAATGTCCCACAACAAAAACAAGTTTTGTTCCGTCGGGGTCTATTTCATTCAATTTATTTTTTACCCAAAGCATCGTTTCATCGCTGTAGCTTCCTTCATGCGAATTAAATGCAGTATCAGGGTCAATGTTGATACCGATAAAATCTATACCGTTAACAACATAATGAAATGCCCCCAAATAATGCTCACTTGGTTTTTCCTTTGATGCAAGAGCA
>JAZQIO010000015.1:0-52087 GCA_045541135.1 Clostridia bacterium | reverse complement strand
TTTTACTCTTTCCTACATTTCCACCTCATCCGAGTTTTGCTACGCAAAACCCACCTTCTCCTCAAGGAGAAGGCTTTTTACTGTTCAACGGCAAAAGCCTCTTTGGAACCACACGCTTAGCGTGTGGTTTTCGTTATACAATAAAATCCCAAGGAAAACATTGAATTTTCCTTGGGATTACTTGCTTTTTGCCAATTCAAACTCTACCGTACCCTCGTACGCCGACGAATTTGAATTGACAAAATATTACTTGTCTTTTGCCTTTTTTTGTGGTAAAATAAATAGAATAGTATTTTAAAACGAGGTGTTAATTTTGAGAGAGAAAATTTTAAAGCTTTTAGAACAGGACTTTTCATTGGAGCACAGACACATAGCGGCTATGCTTAACACAACCGAAGCCGCCATTGACTCTGAAATTGAAGCCATGATGTCAGAGGGCGTAATACTCCGAGCCAAGCCTGTTATTAACTGGGAAATGACAGACAGAGAGTTTGTTACAGCAGTTATTGAGCTTAACGTTACTCCTCAAAGAGGCGAAGGCTTTGACAAGGTTGCACAAAGAATCCACCAGTACCCTGAAGTTAAGGATTTGTACCTTATGTCAGGGGGATATGATCTTATGGTTACAATAGAAGGTAAGACTTTAAAAGAAGTCGCTATGTTTGTTTCCCAGAAACTTGCACCCATGGAATGTGTTACAAGCACGAGAACACATTTTATACTCAAAAAATATAAACAGGACGGTATTATTTTTGAAAAACCCCGTAAAGATGAAAGAAGCGTGATTACACTATGAATATAAGTGAACTACTTAATAAAAAAGTAGTGGATATGAAGCCGTCGGGAATAAGAAAATTTTTCGACATTGTTGCTACAATGCCCGATGCTATTTCCCTTGGCGTTGGTGAGCCGGACTTTGTTACACCCTGGCACATCCGCGAGGCAGGTATTTACTCCCTTGAAAAGGGGCATACATACTACACTTCAAACAGCGGTCTTGAAGAACTGCGTTTTGAAATATGCAATTATTTAAACAGAAGATTTAATCTTTCTTACAACTACAAAAACGAAGTTTTGATTACAGTAGGCGGCAGTGAGGCAATAGACCTTTGCACACGTGCATTTATTTCAGCAGGTGATGAAGTTTTAATTCCCGAGCCCTGCTTTGTATGCTACGCACCCTGCGTACAGCTTGCAGGCGGTATACCTGTGCCTATAGTAACTACTGAAGAGGATGAATTCAAGCTTACTGCAAAGGCGTTAAAGGAAGCTATTACTCCTAAAACAAAGCTTTTGGTACTTCCTTTCCCCAACAACCCCACAGGTGCTATTATGGGCAGAGAAGACCTTGAAGCTATTGCAGAAGTTTTACGTGATACAAACATCATCGTACTTTCCGACGAAATATATGCAGAGCTTACATACGGACAAAAGCACGTTTCAATTGCTGAAATTGACGGTATGAAGGAACGCACACTTATTGCAAGCGGTTTTTCAAAGGCTTTTGCTATGACAGGCTGGCGTCTTGGCTATATTGTTGGTGATGCCGATGTTGTAAAGGCTATGACAAAAATCCACCAGTACGGCATAATGTCAACACCAACAACAAGTCAGTATGCGGCAATTGAAGCTATGAAAAACGGTGACGAAGATGTGGCATATATGGTTTCTGAATATGATCACAGAAGAAAAATGCTTGTTGAAGAGCTTAACAGAATGGGGCTTCATTGCTTTGAACCAAAGGGTGCTTTTTATGCATTCCCATCTATTCAGTCAACAGGTCTTACATCAGAGCAGTTTTGTGAAGAACTTTTAAAAGACCAGAAGGTTGCTGTTGTTCCCGGTAACGCATTCGGTGAAAGCGGGGAAGGCTTTGTACGTATTTCATACGCATATTCAGTTGAAAACATAAGCAATGCACTTGAAAAAATAGATAACTTTATAAGAAAATACAAATAGAGGTAAATATGGAACGACTTGACAAAATACTTGCAAACAGCGGTGTGGGAACAAGAAAAGAGGTTAAAAACCTTATACGTTGGGGTGCTGTAAGGGTTGACGGCAAAACTGCAAAAACTGCTGATATGAAAGTTGACCCGAAAAACAGCAGAATCTCCGTTAACGGTCAAAGAGTTGTATACAGGGAATTTGTATACCTTATGTTAAATAAGCCCGACGGATATGTAAGTGCTACGGAAGACAACGTATACCCTACGGTTACAGAGCTTATACCTGAGGAATATGCACACTTTACCCTTTTCCCTGTGGGAAGGCTTGACGTTGACACAGAAGGTCTTTTAATACTTACAAATGACGGAAAATTTGCCCACAATGTAACATCACCAAAAAAACAAATTGCAAAAAAATATTTTGTAATTCCTGAAAAACCAATAAATGAGGAAGATAAAAAAATATTTGCTTCGGGAATGAATCTGGGTGACTTTACAGCAATGCCTGCCACATTGGAGGAATGTGAAGGCGGATGCTTAGTTACAATTTTTGAAGGAAAATTCCATCAGGTAAAACGTATGTTTGAAAAAATTGACAACAGCGTAACATATTTAAAAAGAGTGCAGATAGGAAAGCTTGAGCTTGATGAAAATCTGGAACTCGGTGAAATGAAAGAACTTTCAGAAGGAGATTTGGAGCTTTTATGGATATAAACAAAAGACTTGCGGCTGAGTTTAACATTAAGCTGCATCAGGTAGAAAACACAGTAAAACTTATTGACGAAGGAAATACAATTCCTTTTATTGCACGTTATAGAAAGGAAGTTACAGGCTCGCTTGACGACCAGCTTCTAAGAAACCTTAACGACAGACTTGTGTATCTTCGTAATATGGAAGAACGCAAGGAAGAAATAAAAAGACTTATTGACGAACAGGGCAAGCTTACCGAAGAACTTGTACTTGCAATCGACACCTGCGAAAAGCTTACAGAGCTTGAAGACATCTACCGTCCGTACAGACCAAAACGTCGTACACGTGCTACAATAGCTAAGGAAAAAGGTCTTGAACCACTTGCAGAAATTATTATGGCACAAAATATTTATGAGGGCAACATTGATGAAATATGTGCTCCCTTCATAAATGCCGAAAAAGAAGTTAACACAACAGAAGATGCACTTGCAGGTGCTATGGATATTATTGCGGAAGAAGTTTCCGACAATGCAGATTTTCGAAAATTTATTAGAATTTACACAATGCGTAACGGTACAATTTCTTCAAAGGCTACAAACAAGGAAGAAACAGAGAAAAAACGTGATGTTTACCAGATGTATCACGAATTTTCAGAACCTCTTAAGGCAATTGCAAGACACAGAGTTCTTGCTCTTAACCGTGGCGAGGCAGAAGAATTTTTGTCAGTTAAAATAGAAGTTGAACCTGACGGCATAATCTCTCACCTTAACAGTCAGCTTATTGCAGAAAAACGCAGTATTACAAGTGAATATGTAGAACTTGCGGCAGCAGATGCCTATAAGCGTCTTATTATGCCAAGTATAGAAAATGAACTTCGTAATCAGCTTACGGACAATGCACAGGAAGGGGCTATGAAGATTTTCTCCGAAAATCTTAAAAATCTTCTATTACAGGCTCCTATAAAAAACAAAGTTGTTTTAGGTTATGACCCGGGGTACCGTACAGGCTGTAAGCTTGCCGTAGTAGACGGCACGGGCAGAGTTTTGGATATAGGCGTTATATATCCTACTCCACCTACTACACCTCAAAAAATTGAGGATGCAAAGAAAAAGGTTACTAACCTTATTAACAAGCATAATGTAGATATTATATCTATCGGTAACGGTACGGCTTCCAAGGAAAGTGAAATATTTATTGCAGAACTTATCAAGGAAACAAATTCAAAGGCTGTATACATTATGACAAGTGAATCAGGTGCTTCCGTTTATTCAGCATCAAAGCTTGCGGCTGAAGAATTTCCTGATTTTGACGTTTCACAAAGAAGTGCAGTATCTATTGCAAGACGTATTCAGGACCCACTTGCAGAGCTTGTTAAAATTGACCCCAAATCTATCGGCGTAGGTCAGTATCAGCACGATATGAACCAGAAAAGACTAAGCGAAGCATTGGGTGGTGTGGTTGAAGACTGTGTAAACAGCGTAGGTGTAGACCTTAACACTGCTTCACCATCACTTCTTTCATACATTTCAGGCATTAACGGTACAATTGCAAAAAACATTGTTGTATACCGTGAAGAAAACGGTAAGTTCAAAAACAGAAGCCAGCTTAAAAAGGTTGCAAAGCTAGGACCAAAAGCATTTGAACAATGTGCAGGTTTCTTAAGAATTACAGACGGTGACAACATCTTGGATAACACATCCGTTCATCCCGAATCATACGATGCGGCTAAAGAGCTTATCAACACTTTAGGATACACAATGAACGACATAGGCACAAAGGAGTTTAATAACAAGCTTGAAAAAGTAAATAAGGACGAAGTTGCCGCAAAGCTTGGTATAGGTGTTCCTACCTTAAACGACATTATAAATGAACTTAAAAAACCGGGCAGAGATCCACGTGACGAGGTTGCTCCTCCCGTACTGCGTACAGACATTATGGATATGAAGGATTTAAAGCCGGGCATGATTATGGACGGCACAGTAAGAAACGTTATAGACTTTGGTGCATTTGTAGACATCGGCGTACATCAGGACGGTCTTGTGCACATTTCACAGATATCCAACAAATATATCAAGCATCCTATGGAAGCAGTATCTATAGGGGATGTGGTAAAGGTTAAAATACTAGATGTTGATGTTGCTAAAAAACGTATATCTTTATCAATGAAGGATATCTGATTACAAAAAAACTATCGATTTTTGACAGTTGTTTGTTAAAAATCACCAACAAAACAGGCTTTTTTAGGGTTAAAAAAGCCTGTTTTTTTCGTATTTATGCAAAATCCATAAAAGAAGCCCATTTTTTTTGGGCAATTAGTTGGTGGTATATTTTGTGTGTTTGTGTTATTATATCCTTAGTTAAATTTTAACCATAAATGGAGGTATGTAAAAAAATGGCAGGATTGAAACTAAAAAACATTTACAAAAGATATGCTGGCGGCGTAACAGCTGTTACAGATTTTAACCTTGATATTGAAGATAAAGAGTTTATCATCTTGGTTGGTCCTTCTGGTTGCGGTAAATCTACTACTCTTCGTATGATTGCCGGTCTTGAAGAAATCTCCGACGGTGAACTTTATATCGATGACAAATTAGTAAATGACGTTGCTCCTAAGGACAGAGATATCGCAATGGTTTTCCAGAACTATGCTCTATATCCTCATATGACAGTATTTGATAACATGGCTTTCGGTCTTAAACTTCGTAAAATTCCTAAGGCTGAAATCAGACGTCGTGTTGAAGAAGCTGCTAAAATCCTTGACATCGGTCACTTGCTTGACAGAAAGCCAAGAGCTCTTTCCGGTGGTCAGAGACAGCGTGTTGCTTTGGGTCGTGCTATCGTTCGTGAACCTAAGGTATTCCTTATGGACGAACCTTTATCAAACCTTGATGCTAAACTTCGTGTACAGATGAGATCTGAAATCGGTAAGCTTCATAAGAAACTTCAGACAACATTCATCTACGTTACACATGACCAGACAGAAGCTATGACAATGGGTACAAGAATCGTTGTTATGAAAGACGGTATCGTTCAGCAGGTTGATACACCTATCGAACTTTACGAAAGACCTCGTAACATGTTCGTTGCAGGCTTCATCGGCAGCCCTCAGATGAACTTCTTTGATGTTAAACTTCTTAAAGAAGGCGATGATGTTTATGCTCAGTTAGGTAACGAAAAGCTTAAACTTCCTCAGGGTAAAGCTTCTAATAAGGCTCTTGATTCATACATCGGTAAGGAAGTTGTTTTGGGTATCAGACCTGAACACATTCACGAAGAAGAATCATTCATTGCAAATCAGCCTGAAGGTATTGTTTCTGCATACGTTGATATTACAGAAATGATGGGTGCTGAAACATACTTGTACTTGTCAATTAACGACACAAAATCAATTGCAAGAGTTAACGCTCGTTCAAATGCTAAGACAGATGATACAATCAAAGTTGCATTTGACCTTAACAAGATTCATTTGTTCGATAAAGATACAGAACTTGCAATCATTAACTAATAATTATAAAAGCAGAGAGTTACTCTCTGCTTTTAATTTTAAGGACTTATATGTTTAACAAAAAAATAAACCCAAATAAATTAAAACCAAATACAGATTTTATTGCCCAAAATGTAGTTTACTTTAAAACAGTAAACTCCACAAACACTCTGGCAAAAAAAACAAATTGCGAAAACGGCACACTGTTTATTGCTGAAACTCAGACAGACGGAAAAGGCAGAATGGAAAGAGAATGGCTTTCAGAAAAAAACTGCTGTATATGTATGAGTATTGTTCTTAATCCCGTAACAGTTATAGAGGATGTATCCCAAATAACATTGGTTACAGGTCTTGCGGTTTGCGAAACTTTAAACAAATTGTTCGATTTAAAGTTTAAAATCAAATGGCCAAACGACATAGTAATTGACGGCAAAAAAATATGCGGCATATTAGTTGAAGGCGTTACGGAAGGAAACAAAATAACAAAGCTCATTGACGGAATAGGCATAAATGTTAATCAAAAAGCTTTCCCGTATGAACTAAAGAACAAGGCAACATCGTTATTTCTTCTTACAGGCAAAAAAAATGACCGTACAAAAATCATTAACAGCTTTGCCGAAGTTTTCGAAAGCTATTATACTGATTTCATTGACGGTAATTTTGAATCATTAATGGAAAAATATAAAGCACTTTGTGTAACATTAAACAGTAACGTTACATTAATACAAAACGGAGAAACCATAAATGCCGTTGCAACCGATATTACGGAAAAAGGTGAGCTTACCGTAAAAAAAGAAGACGGTACATTCCTGAATATAAATTCAGGCGAAGTATCCGTCAGGGGAATATACGGCTATTATTAATCTATAGAGAAATCCATTTTCTCTATTTTGCTTTTATCCAAAGAACGCTTGCGTATTGCAGTCTTTGCCATTATGTCCAATGAAAATTTTTTGCAAATATGGTCGGGTGAAACAATACCCTTTTTCTCACAACTAAGCTCATTAAGCCCTGCAAGAGATTTTGAATATACACATATGCTGCAACAAGCTTCTCTGTCGTCTGCACTTAATTTAATTATGCTTTGCACATTATCACTTCCTTACTATGTTTATTATACATACAAGGAACACAAAAGTCAACTAAAAAACCAACGGAGGTAAAAAAATGAAGTTTATATCATGGAATGTTAACGGTTTCAGAGCCTGTCTTACAAAGGGCTTTGAGGATTTTTTCAAAAATATTGACGCGGATATATTCTGTCTTCAGGAGACAAAAATGCAACCTGAACAGATGACATTTAATCCGGAAGGATACTACACTTATATGAACAGTGCAATTAAAAAAGGCTATTCAGGCACTGCTCTTTTTACAAAAAAAGAGCCGCTTAACGTAACCTACGGTATTAACGGTGAACATAATGATGAGGGCAGAGTCATAACTGCAGAATTTGAAGATTTTTACTTTGTAACCTGCTATGTACCAAATGCTCAGTCCGAGCTTGCAAGACTTGACTACCGTATGGAATTTGAAGATGCAATGAGAAAATATCTTGTGGAGCTGGACGGCAAAAAACCTGTAATCTACTGCGGCGATCTTAACGTTGCTCATAAGGAAATAGACCTTAAAAATCCAAAGACAAATGTTGGAAATCCGGGATTTTCCGATGAAGAACGTGCAAAGTTTACGGAGCTTTTAGAAGCAGGCTTTACTGACAGCTACAGATATTTATATCCCGATAAAACCGATGCATATTCCTGGTGGTCGTACCGCTTCAGTGCAAGAGCCAAAAACATCGGATGGAGAATTGACTATTTTGTAGTTTCAAATTCAATAAAAGATAAAATTAAATCGGCAGATATATATTCCGACATATTAGGTAGTGACCATTGTCCTGTTGGAATTGAAATATAAATACATTTTTTATCTAAAGAAAGAGAAATTTATTAAGGACAGCAACTTTAATTTGTTGCTGTCCTTAATACACAAACTCATATTATTAATTACAAATCGTAATCTATTGCCACACTACCCACTGTATTTGCATGCATATATGTTTTTACAACATCACAGTGATATTTGTCTGCCTGATATTCATCAAGAGCAGCTCTGTCATCAAGCTCTACCTGAAGTATAACGTCATATGAACGTGGAGAGCACAAAAAGTCTGTTCCGACTTCAATTGAACGAATTGTAGGAACATTTCCCACCATTGACATCAAAACCTCTTTAGCCTTATTTTTCGAAGCCTCACTGCTGTCTGCAAGCTTAAAACATACTATGTGTTTAATCATTTTAAATTACCTCCTGAATTTTATAGTATAATTTTACCACTTTATTTACTGATTGTAAAGAGAAAAAACAGAAACGACACTGTGCCGTAGCACAATGTCGCTTCTGTTTAGTGAGATTTAGTATATGAAGAAAGATTATTGGTTAGTTAGTGGGCTTTTCTTCACCCAATGTGACAGATACATCCATCGTATTACCGTCACGTACTATAGTAAGTTTGATTTTTTCTCCTACCTTATGAGTATCACGGATTTCATTAAGTTCTTCACCGGTAGTTACCGTTTTTCCATCTGCCTTAATTACCACGTCACCGGATTTAATACCTGCTTTTTCAGCTCCGCTTCCCTCAGATACGGATACAACATACACGCCCACAGGCATATTGTAATATCTCGACATAGTTTCCGAAATATCACGAATACCCATACCTATTTGCGGTCTGCCGGAAACATATCCGTTTGAAATAAGTTCTTCTATAATAGGCACAGCAACGTCTATGGGAATTGCAAATCCCATACCCTCAGCTGTGTACGAACTGATTTTAACAGTGTTAATACCTATAACCTGACCGTATTTATTCACAAGCGGTCCACCGCTGTTGCCGGGATTAATTGCCGCATCAGTTTGCACAAGAGTGTACTGTCTGCCTTCTACTTCCATTGTTCTGTTAAGTGCACTTATGACGCCCGCCGTAACAGAGCCCTGAAATTCCAGACCCAATGGATTACCTATTGCAACTGCGAGTTCTCCAACCTTAAGGTCTGAAGATTTACCAAGTACGGCTGCAGGAAGGTTTGTAGCTTCAATTTTTATAACCGCCAAGTCTGTTTTTGAATCCATACCTACAATTTCAGCCTTATACTTTTCACCGGAGTTAAGAACAACGTCAATTGCAGATGCACCTTCTATAACGTGACTGTTTGTAACAATATAACCGTCACTGCTTATTATAATACCTGACCCACTACCGCTTTCCTGTTCATAAATTCCGCCATTCCATGAAGTAAAGGTCTGATTATTTACAATACCAACAACAGATGGTCCTGCAAATTCTGCAATTTGTGTAACATCAAGCTCCTGACCGGGAACCTCAACGGTACCCGTAAGAATATTTTTACCCGAGCCGATTACAGAACGTTGCGTAAGATCTATTTGGTTTTTTGAAGAATTCCCTGCCAGCTTCAGGGTGAATCCTACAGTTGTACCGCATATAATGGCACCAACAAGCATACCGCATATGCCTGATACTGCACATTTCCAAAAACCCCTGTTTTTGTTTTTACCGTGGAGATGCATTTCCTTCATAAAAGGATTGTTGTAATCAATATCACGGCTGAAAATCAAAGACGAACACTTAGAACATTCATTCTGCCGGCAATCATCAGTGCTTTCTTCAATTGTAATTTCCACTTCATTATCCATAACGGAAGATTCTTCCGGTTCTATAATTGATTCTCTGAAAAAGTCTTTGTCGTCAAGCAATGCAACATCCTCCTTTCAAAGGTTTTTGCTAAGCTGTTATACTTATAATAACACAATAAAAATGTAAATTGGTAAACAAAATATTAACAAAATCACGAATTCTGTTAACAATTTGTTAAATTGAGAGTAAAAACAAATTCAACTGAATTATCGTCGCTCTTTATTTCTATGTGTTGATTGTGCTGATTAATAATACTTTTTACAATATAAAGTCCCAGGCCGGAGCCGGTTTTATGATAGCTTCTTGAGCTGTCTGCTTTATAATATCTGTCCCATATATATTTTTGTTCTTCCTCGCTTATTGAACTGCCATAATTTTTAATGCTGAATATTGCAAATCCGTTCTTGTTTGTAATGGAAATTACAATTTCAGAACCTATTGATGCAAACTTAAGTGCATTATCAAGCAAATTTTGTATAACGCGGTAAATTGCAGATTCATCAGCCTCAACAATATTCTCGGTTTTTTCATACTTGAAATCTATTACAATATTCTTTTCCCTTATTCTTTTTTCCATACTGATAACAATACTGCGCACAATTTCATTAAGATTAAAGTCAGACATATTAGGTACAAAATTTCCACTCTCATACTTTGACAAATCCAGATTGTTTTCTATCATATGCTGCATTCTTTCAGCCTCTGAAAGTGTAACACCAAGATATTGATTTTGCATTTCGTATGGAATTGTTTCATCCATAATTCCACGTACATAGCCCATAATTGTTGTAAGCGGTGTGCGAAGATCATGTGAAATATTTGCTATAAAATCCGACCTTGCTCTGTCCTGCTTTTCAAGCTCAGATGACATTTTGTTAAAAGTACTTATAAGCTCACTGTATTCACGAATTTTAGAATCGTAAACAATTGCATTGTAACGTCCTAATGATATCTCACGTGCTCCTGCTTCCATACGTCTTAAGGGCTTCAGCAAGCCTCGTGACATAAAGTAAGATATCAAAAGCGCAACAAGTGTGGCTATACCTACGGATATCAGATTCATAGTTATAACATGCACAAGCTCCGGACTAAAAAATTCATTTTTTGTAATAACAAATATTACACCTTCTATATTATTACCTATAATGCACGGAGCTGCAACCGAAAAGGTATTGTACTTAAAAATTCTGTTAAAAGCACCTGTACGGTATGTAACCTGATTATTCAAAACCTTATCATAACCTTCAGTGTTGAGCTTATCGGGAAAATCATATTCTGCAGCAGAAACAAATTTTACATATCCGTCCCTATCTGTTATAACAACCGTAACGTTTTCATAAGATGCAAACTGACTTATATTATATTCCTCATCACTATGATAAAGCATAATTTCGTTAACCATTTTTGCAATTTTATAAAGTTCAGATGCCTTTTCCTTTTCTGTATACCTTATTGTCTGAAGTATATTTATGCTACTCATCAAGAAAGCACATAAAATAATGATTAATACGCAAAGCTTCATCAGCCTTGAAAATATACCAACTTTATTCTTTAACCTCAAATTTATACCCAACTCCCCACACGGTTTTAAGTTCCCATTTATCGGAAACGCCGTCTATTTTTTCACGTATTCTTTTTACGTGAACATCTACCGTTCTTGTTGTATCTCCGGCATATTCAAAGCCCCACACCTGATTCAAAAGCTGATCACGGGTAAATACCTTGTTTGGGTTTGAAGCGAGATGATACAAAAGCTCAATTTCCTTTGGAGGTGCTTCTACTTCATCCCCCTTTACAACAAGCTTATAGTTCATTATATCCAACGAGAAATTTTCATATTCAATAACTCCGCTTTCTGTTTCAACATTTTCAGTTCTGCGAAGCACTGCCTTTATTCTTGCCACCAATTCATTAGGGTCAAAGGGCTTGCAAACGTAATCATCTGCTCCTGCTTCAAGTCCTGTGATGCGGTCGGCAGATTCTCCCTTTGCGGTAAGCATAATAATCGGGACATTTGAAATCTTGCGTATATTTTTGCAAATTTCTATACCACTCATACCGGGAAGCATAATGTCAAGAATAACCATGGAAGGTTGTTCTTCATTAAAAAACTGCATAGCCTTTACGCCGTTATATGCAATCAGTGGCTCATAACCCGCTTTTAACAAATAAAGCTTTACTAATTCACAGATGTTAGCATCATCGTCTACCATTAAAATTTTCATACCAAATTCCTCCTTTTTTCTAAAAAATATACACAAAGGGACCAACGCTCTCAACAGTTTTGGCTGTGAGGGCATCAGCCCTTTAGTTTGAAAATTATTTAATTCTATATACCTTCATTGCATTTTCGAAGGTCTGCTTTGCCATTTCCTCAAAGGATACTCCCTTTATTTCCGCAAGTTTTTCGCAGGTATAACGAACAAGTGAGCTATCGTTTCTCTTACCGCGAAAACCGTCAGGTGCAAGATACGGTGCATCAGTTTCAATAAGCAGCCTGTCCATAGGCACCACCTTTGCAGCCTCTACGGACTTAACATTGTTTTTAAAGGTAAGAGGTCCTGCAAAAGATATATAATACCCAAGCTTCAAAAACCTCTGTGCCATTTCCTTGCTGCCCGAAAAGCAGTGCATAATACCCTTAGCCGTTGATTCTTTTAAAATATTATAAGTATCCTCATGTGCATCACGGTTATGAATTACAATGGGCATATCAAGTTCTTCCGCAAGGTCAAGTTGGCGCTTAAACCAGTGCTTTTGCACATCACGGGGGACATTATCCCAATAATAGTCAAGACCAATTTCACCAATTGCAATAACCTTTTCATCCTGTGAAAGCTGACGTATTTTTTCAATATGCTCCTCCGTCATACCGTCGGTATCACAAGGATGCACACCGACAGTGGCATAAATAAAATCGTATTCATGTGCAAGCTTTACGGAAAAATCAGATGTTAGTACATCACAACCGATATTAACAAGGGCGCTTACCCCGCTTGCCTTTATTTTTTTTATAACTTCATCCCGATCTTCGTCAAACTTAGGGTCATGAAGATGTGTATGTGTATCAAAAAGCATTTAGCTCACCTGTGTTCCTGTAGAATATTCACCGTCAACCTCTATAACATCCAGCTTGTCATCATTTGCAACAGCTAAAATCATACCGTTACTCATAATACCGCGTAGTTTTGCAGGTTTTAGGTTTGCAACCATAACCACATTTTTGCCAACCAAATCTTCAGGCTTGTAGAATTTTGCAATGCCCGAAACAACTGTGCGTTCCTCGTTGCCAAGCTTAACTGTCAATTTCAAAAGCTTATCTGCATTTTCAACCTTTTCGGCTGCAACAACTTTTGCAACACGTAAATCAAGCTTTTCAAAATCAGCAAATTCTATTTCAGGCTTTATAGGCTCAATTTCGGGTTCCTTTTCCATATTTGCTTCAATTTCTGCCTCAATTTCAGCAAGCTTCTTTTCCTCATCAATACGGGCAAACATAGGCTTTGCTTCCCCTACCTTTTCGCCCACATTAAGTCCACCGAAATCCGCAACGGATTCCCATGTATTAAGATCTGTATTAAGTGATGTGAAAATAAGCTCAGCAGTCTGTGGCATCATTGGCTGAAGCATTACCGCAATGTAACGGATGCTTTCCAAAAGATTGTACAAAACTGTTGCAAGTCTGTCCTTTTGAGCCTCATCCTTTGCAAGTGCCCATGGCATGGTTTCATCAATATACTTGTTACTTCTGCGTACAATTGCCCAAATTTCGTCCATAGCGTCTGCAATTCTGAATTTGTTCATCAAATCAAAATACTTTTCTTTGGAAGACTTACATATTTCAATTAATTCGTCATCAAATTCGCCAACAGCCTTTGGATTTGAAATGACACCGTCAAAATATTTATTTGTCATGGCAATTGTTCTGTTAACAAGGTTTCCAAGTGTGTTTGCAAGCTCGGAATTGTAACGGCTTATGATTGTTTCATAAGTAATTGTGCCGTCTGCAGCAAAAGGCATTTCGTGAAGAACATAGTAACGTATAGCATCAACACCAAAATGTCTTACAAGGTCGTCGGCATACATTACGTTGCCCTTTGACTTACTCATTTTATCCGCACCGTTTAAAAGCCACGGATGACCAAAAATCTGCTTCGGCAAAGGTTCACCCAAAGCCATAAGCATAATAGGCCAGTAAATTGTATGGAAACGCAAAATATCCTTACCGATAATATGAGCATCCGCAGGCCAGTACTTGTTGTAAAGTTCACCCTTGTTGTCCGGAGAATAACCAAGTGCTGTAATGTAGTTTGAAAGTGCATCAATCCAAACATAAATTACATGGCTTGGGTCTGTTTTAACAGGAACACCCCAGGTAAATGAAGTACGTGAAACACAAAGGTCCTGAAGTCCCGGCTTTAAGAAGTTGTTAACCATTTCCTTTTTACGTGATTCCGGCTGTATAAAGTCAGGATTATCCTCAATGTATTTCATAAGTCTGTCCTGATATTTGCTCATTTTAAAGAAATATGCTTCT
The DNA here is from genome assembly GCA_045541135.1 of Clostridia bacterium. Taxonomy (GTDB): domain Bacteria; phylum Bacillota; class Clostridia; order Monoglobales; family Firm-18; genus CAZNKU01. The sequence goes on along the minus strand of JAZQIO010000015.1, from coordinate 37,712 downwards.
TCCTTTGCCTTCTCAACAGGGCGTCCGCAGTCAGGGCACACATTTCCTTCTGCAACCTGTGTATCTGTAAAGAAGCTTTCACACGGTACGCAGTACCAACCTTCGTATTCACCCTTGTAAATATCGCCCTGGTCATATAGCTTCTGGAAAATTTTCTGAACAGCATCTTCGTGATAGTCGTCTGTTGTTCTTATAAACTTATCATAGCTTGTGTTCATCAAATCCCAGATTTTTCTTACCTCACCCGCAACGTTATCAACATATTCCTTTGGGTTTATACCTGCTTCCTCTGCAAGCTGCTGAATTTTCTGACCATGCTCGTCAGTGCCTGTTAAAAAGAATACATCATTACCAATCATTCTTTTAAATCTTGCCAATGCGTCTGTAAGTACAATTTCATAAGTATTACCGATATGCGGTTTTCTTGATGTGTATGCAATGGCAGTTGTTATATAAAATTTTTCACTCATTGCTTTTACCTCCGTTTATATATATAATCTTTCTATCTCACTTTTTATTAAAATAGGGTTGCATTCTAAAGTTGCCATATCCCCTACATTTACATTTGAATCCGTAACATCAACAACAATGTTATGCATACTTATTCTACCTATTACAGGATAATTTTTGCCGTTTATTTCAACCCATATTTTCTTTTTCCACATTTTAAAGTCTGCAAACATATATCGCAGTACATCCTTAAATCTGAATACATCATTTGACTTTTGAACACCGTAGCCGTCCTTGTATCCAACAGGAATAACTGCCGCCACAGTATCCTTTTTTGTAGTAAATGTGTTTGCATAACCTACCACAGAGCCTTTTGGCAGGTGGCGTATCTCTGACACATTGCATTTAAGCTTCACAAGTCGTTTAAGCCCCAAGGTGTTTGCTATGGGGAGTCTGCCTAAAAATGCGGAGCCTATACGCACAGCATCAAGCCTTGCAAAATCAAAACGTATTGCGCCGCAGGAATTGCATATATGCTTTAAAGGTGGATTAATTCCTATGTCATTAAGCCTTCTGACAGCATCCTCAAACTCTGCAAACTGTTTTTTTGAATAGCTTACATCATCGCCAAAGGAATTTGAAAAATGCGAAAAAACACCCGTATATGTTAAATTCTCAAAACTATTCAGTTCTTCTGTAAGCTCATCTTTATAAAAGCCGTATCTGCCAAAACCCGTATCAATTTTAATATGTGCATTAACAGGCAGACCTATGCTGTTTAAAAGCTTTGCATTGTTTATGCTTCCTACGGTTGCAGTAATTCTGTTATCTGCAATAATCTTTGCTTCGTCAACGTCGTTTGTGGGAGTAAGCAGTATTATTTCATTTTCAAAGCCTGCTTCTCTTAAAACCAACGCTTCCGAAAGCTCGCTTACCGCAAACAAATCCACACCGTTTTCCAAAAGTATATGCCCCATCTTTATCATATCAAGACCGTAGGCATTGCCCTTTAAAACCGCAATTACTTTTGCAGGTGCACTGTGTTCCTTAATTTTTTGGATATTAAAGACCAAATCGTCTTTTTTTATCTCAAGATATTTCATTATTTCTTACCCTTCAGTACAAATAATTTTCTTCTAAGCTCTATTGCAATGTGCAATGACTTATCAACAATCTTGCCAATGAACGGTTTTAGCGGAAGTTCATATTCACCAACAAACTCTACAAAGTCACCGCCAAAGCGTTTTTTAAATCTGTAAAGTCCGTATAGCGGATTATCCTCGCTTATATCGCCCGATACACCGCGGAAGTCATAAATCTTACAACCTGCCTCAATTGACCAACGCATCATTTCCCACTGCAACAAGTAGTTTGGCATAGCCTTTCTGTTGTCATTAGAGCTTGCACCGTAAAGGTACCACACCTTGTCGCCGTATAAAATTGCAATTGTGCCCGCAATCATTTTGCCGTCAAGGTAAGCACAGTACAGGCGTAAATTTTCTGGTGCAAAGCAGTCATACATCTTTTCAAAATAATCAAGAGTACGTACCACAAATTCATCACGAAGACCTGTTTCAACCATAATTTTATGAAATTCGGGCAAATCCTCCCTTGTGCCGATTTTAACCTCTACACCCGCCTTGTCACGTGCAATACGTACCTTACGACGGTTTTCGGTATGGAACTGTGCAAAAATTTCATCCTCCGTCTTGCCATCAACATTAAGACGGAAAACAAATTTAGGCTGAATCCCCTCAAAGTTTTTACCTGTTTTTTGCAATTTATATCCACATTCAGACATAATCTGCATAAATTCCTTATCCTCAACACTTACGTCAGGGTCAACCTTCATAACATAAGCCTTGTGCTTTTTAGCAAGCTCCTTAACCTTTTTTGTAAGCTCCATAATAGTTTCCTTGTCGTGAACATCACAAACAGGTCCGCGTGGAGCATACATCATAGTGTAAGGCACAACAGGCATTTTGCGGATAAGTATGCTCATCATACCCTTAATGTTGCCGTTTTCATCTTCAGCTGTAACAACCTCATGCTTCCAGTTGTCTTTAAGCTGAGCCCATTTTTCAGACTGACAAAAATGTCCTTTGGGGTGATTTTTATTAAATTCTTCGTAATTCATTAATCTACCGTCCATTCTGTTTAATATTCGAAAAATTCGATTTTTTCTTCCGTAATTATAAAATAACCGCTGTTGGATGGATTTAAACAACGTACTCCCAATACGGTTTCATCAGCGTAGTTGTGAGTATGCCCGAAAAGTGCAAGGTCACAACCCAAATAAGCCGCCCTTTTTGCAAGTAGTGTGACTCCACCCCTTACACCATACGCGTGACCGTGAGTAGCAAATATGTTATGCCCGCAAAGACTAAGCATAACATCAGGCTTTGCGAAACTGAAAAAATCATTATTTCCCTGAATTTTATGAAAAACTTTTTCGGGGAAGATTTCCTGCAAATCCTCTGCATCACTGACCATATCACCAAGGTGTATTACATTTGTAATATCGGGTATGTTGTGAAGCACCGTTGCTGCTTTATTTATTTGTCTGTGAGTATCTGAAATAACTAAAATTTTCATACATTATATTATAACAAATATACTTTTAAAAATCAATTGTTTTTACATATTTTTCACATATTGTAAGGGTTTGCATAATATGTAGTGTAATTAAAAATTCCCGGAGGTGCAAATTATGTGTAACAACGATTCCAACATTTTGTTTTTCATCATAATTTTTCTTATTTTGTTCTATTGTTAATGCAAAACGCCATACAATTTAGTATGGCGTTTATAACGGAGGTATATATATGGATATCAATGAATTTGTAAAGGGTTTTAATGATCCCAAACTAAAAGAAGCCGTAACAAAACTCGGCAACACACCCGATGGGCAAAAGCTCCTTAATGGGCTTACTCAGGCTGATAAACAGAATCTTATGAATCAAATAAGTAAATTGAATGCAAGTGGAATTTCAAATGAAATGCTGATTCGTCAGCTTAAAAACCCTGATGTTTTAAAACAGCTTAACTCTTTGCTCAACAAAAAGAGGTGAATAAAATGGAGGATAATTTAAGCAATGCCATAAGTCAGCTTCAGAATATGCTATCCTCCGATGAGGGTAAGAAAAACATAGAGGATATGATAGGCTCACTTGGAATATCAACCACTTCACCCGAAGACCCTGTTTTCAACCCTGAAAACATGTTGAAAATGAAGAGCATAATGGAAACCTTCAAAAGACGTGACGACCCAAGAAGCCAGCTTTTGCTTGCCTTAAAGCCATACCTCAGTAACGCACGCAGTGCAAGGCTTGAAACCGCAATAAGGCTTTTAAGCCTCGGCAGACTTCCTGACATCATGAAGGCTTTCCGGGGGTGATTTTTTGGTATATAAAAGATACAGCAGTCCATTTGAAGAAAAGCGAAAACCAATATATGAAAAAGAACAGCACCATGAAGAGCCAAAGCAACAAAGACAACTTGAAAAGTCAGAGCACAATCACCCATCATTGGGTTTTTTAGACAGACTTTCTTCCGACGATATTATGATAATCGCCTTGATTATTGTACTTTTGTCGGAGGAAAAAGGCAAGCGCGATGTACCTATGATTTTGACATTAGGCTTTCTGTTTTTAATTCAGTACATAGATGCCGACTGATTTTGTATTGGTCTGTGACCTGATTTTAGTATTTGATTATTATTTTATTTAGTTTTAAGTTGACTTTTTTTAAAAAAAATTATATCATTAGCTTATACTAAAAAAGTAGGGAGAATTCTAATGAGAAACATCTATGATAACCAGCCTGCAAATTATCCGAGACTAAAAACAGATAAGTTTTTTGCAGACTACTCAAACACATACAAATACAGCGGTTTTGTAGACAAAGCTTTCCGCTACATTGAAGAATTTCAGCTTATCCGTCCCGACCTTTGGTCAAGGTTTGTACAACAGTTTCGTGAAGATGCTGACTACGAAGCAGGCTGGAGAGGTGAATACTGGGGCAAAATGATGCGTGGTGCGGCTTTTGTATATTCATATACAAAAAATCCCGAGCTTTACAACATGCTTTGTGACACAGTTGAAGAAATTATGACAACTGCCGACGAAAACGGACGTATAAGCAGTTATGCTGTAAATCACGAATTTGACGGTTGGGATATATGGGGAAGAAAATATGTTCTCCTCGGAATGCAATATTTCCTTGAAATATGTGAGGATAAAAAACTCAAAGATAGTATTATAAAATCCATGTGCGGTCAGGTTGACTACATCATAAGCAAAATAGGAAATCCACAAGAGGGAAAACTTCTTATAACAAAATGCACAAGACATTGGAGAGGTCTTAATTCCTCATCATTGTTAGAACCGATTGTACGTCTTTATTCACTTACAAAACAGCAAAAATATCTTGACTTTGCCAAATATATTGTAGACTGCGGCGGTACTGATGTAGCAAATATTTTTCAGCTTGCTTATGAGGATAAATTCTATCCGTACCAGTATCCTTCAACAAAGGCTTATGAAATGACATCCTGCTTTGAAGGGTTGCTTGAATACTACAGAATTGTCGGTGACGAAAAACACAAAACGGCAATTATAAACTTTGCAAACAAAATTCTTGAAAATGACTTTACGGTTATTGGTTGTTGCGGATGTACTCACGAACTTTTTGACCATTCAACAGTGCGTCAGGCAAATACAAACAACGTAAAAATTATGCAGGAAACCTGTGTAACAGTAACACTAATGAAATTTTTCTATCAGGTTCACCTTATTACAGGTGCTCCGAAGTATGCAGATGCTTTTGAAATTTCTTTCTACAATGCATATCTCGGTGCAATAAATACAGAAAAGGTAATTGAACCTACAATTATGCAGGAGCATCCCGACTGGCATATTGAACCGCTTCCTTTCGACAGTTACAGCCCACTTACAGCAGGTACACGAGGCAACGGTGTCGGCGGACTTAAACTTATGTCAGACAACCACTACTACGGTTGCTGTGCTTGTATCGGTGCGGCAGGTATTGGTCTTGTTCCTAAAATGCAACTTCTTTCAACAAATGATGGCTTTACTCTTAATATGTTTATAAACGGTGAAGCAAATTCAAAAACACCGTCAGGCAAAGACATTACATTTAAAACAGATACAAAATATCCTGCTGAAGGCAAGGTTACGATTACATTAAACTGCGAATCGGAAAACTTTAAACTGTTTATAAGAAACCCGTACTGGAGCAAAAATACAACAGTTTCCGTAAACGGCAATCCGGTAAATGTAACAGAAGGATACATTGAGATTTCAAGAGATTGGAACAACGGCGATGTTATTGAAATCAATCTTGATATGAGAACAGAGGCAATATATCCCATCCCTTACGGTACACAAATAACAATGACAAAAGTTATATGGGGTCAAAACTACATTGTACCTTATTATGACGAAGAAGACCCAATGGCTAAAAACCACATTGCCCTTCGCAGAGGTCCTGTAATGTTTGCCCAGGATAACAGACTTGGCTACAGTGTGGACGATGCAGTTGAAATAAAGGTAAATGAAGACGGTTATGTGGACATCAAGGATACAGACGATGTACCTTACGAATACATAGTAAAGGCAGAAGTTCCGCTAAAAGACGGTACATTTATGAAGGTTACAGACTATTCATCAGCCGGAAAACTTTGGACAGAAGAAAGTAAAATGGCTGTATGGATTCTTACAAAAGGAGAATAGTTATGAAAATATCAACAGAAATAAGATCAGCATCAAAAATTATAGGTGAAGAAAGAGCAGTAGAATATGTAGCAAAAGCAGGCTTTGATGCGTGGGATTTTTCTCTTACGCCAATGTGTAATTATGACTGGGAAAGCAAAATAGTTTTACCAAGTGACCACCCTCTTGCAGGTAACGATTATTTAAAATTTGCAAGAAAATTAAAGCAAATCGGTCTCGACAACGGAATACATTGTAACCAGTCACACGCACCATACCCAAGCTGTTCAAAGGATATACAGTCATATTTTAAAAGAGCTTTGGAATGTACTGCAGAAGCAGGTGGAGAAATTTGCGTAATTCATCCTGATAACGACAAATCACCTGAAGAAAATGCAGAAATGTATTTTAAAATACTTGACTATGCCAAGGAAGTAAATGTTAAAATTGCCACAGAAAATATGTGGAACTGGGATCACGAAAAAGGACATTCATCCTTTGCCGCTTGTGCTACGCCAAAGAGCTTTTGCGACCATGTAGATGTTGTAAATGACGAATTTTTCATTGCATGCCTTGACATCGGACATGCGGAAATGAAGGGTTCGGACACCAATGCACCGGAAATGGTAAGAGCCTTAGGTGCAAAACGCCTCAAAGCCCTTCACATTCATGATATCGACGGCATAAACGACAACCATCAGATTCCCTTCTCACTAAACGTGGATTTTGATGCCGTTGCAAAAGCTTTGAAAGAAATAGGATATGACGGATATTATACACTTGAAGCAAATTCATATCTTTCAGCTTTTAATGAACACAATGTTCTTCAGGGTCTAAAGAACCTAGCATCGGCTGCAGGACGTTTTGAAAAAATGTGTATTTAATAACTCAAATATTCTTCAATAAAATGTGCAGCAACTGCCCCGTCGGCAGTTGCTGTTACTATTTGCCTCAAAGGTTTTGTGCGCACATCACCAACTGCAAAAACACCGTCAATATTTGTCTTTGTACTTTCGTCGGAAATTATATATCCGTAATCATCAAGCCTAAGCTGATTTTTAAAAAGTTCTGTTTCAGGCCTTCTGCCTATGCTTATAAAAAGTCCGTCACATAGTAATTCATAAAACTTGTTCCCATGAATTTTAACACCATTTAATCTGTCATCAAAAAGCAACTTTTCAACAGTGCTGTTCCACAAAATCTCTATATTACCTGCCTTTTTAAGCTGAAGTTGATACACCTTTGTTGCCCTTAATTTGTCACGTCTGTGAATAACATACACCTTTTTACATATTTTAGAAAGATAAAGTGCATCACAAACTGCAGAATTTCCTCCTCCCACAACAGCAACGATTTTGTTTTTATAAAACATTCCGTCACAGGTTGCACAGTAGCTTATTCCTTTTCCCACAAGCTGTTGTTCATTGTCAATTCCCAGCTTTCTGTGTTCTGCGCCTGTTGCAACAACCACGGTTTTTGCAAAAAGCTTATCGTTCTTTGTTGTAACTTCCTTTATTTTTCCTGTAAGCTTCACTTCTTCAACTTCCGAAAATACTATTTTTGCACCCTGATTTTCTGCAGTTTTTTTCATTTTTTCACCCAAGTCAAAACCGTTGATTCCATTTTCAAAACCGGGATAATTTTCTATACTGTGTGCAATACACATTTGACCGCCTGCAGACATTTTTTCAATCATCAGGGTATCAAGACCTGCCCTTGCACAGTACAAAGCCGCTGTACACCCTGCAGGGCCTCCGCCGATAATAATTACATCATACATCACAGCATATCCTCTATCTGCTGTACTGTTTTTACTCCCGATGACCTGTTTGTAATTTTACCCTCTTTAAACACCAAAATTGTGGGAACGCTCATAATTTCAAATTTTGCCGAAAGCTCCTCTTCCTCGTCCACATTTATCTTGCACACCTTAATTTCATGGTGAGCATTGGCAAATTCCTCAATAACAGGCGAAAGTGCTCTGCATGGACCGCACCACTCTGCCCAGAAATCTACCACTACGGGTGTTTCACACCCCATTACTTCTTTTTGAAAATTTTTATCCGTTACCCTAATTACTGACATACAAATACTCCTTTAAACAAAATTAACATACTACAATTTTCTGTAGTATGTTAATAATTATCCTGTAAAATAAAGTCATTTAATTTTTGATTTAGGACAATTTTTAATACAAATTCCGCAAACAGCACCTCTTCCTATATGCTGAAATTTGTTTTTCATATATTCACTGCACGCCTTTGCATCATACATTTCCTCACGGCTTATACCCTCATGGAAATTAACACCTCGTATCGCCATTGCAGGGCATTTTTCACGGCAAATATTACAATTTCCGCAGTCCTTATCCAATGGTGTTCCCACTTCAAAGGGCATATCCGTAAGTATGGTTCCCAGACGTACTGCAGGTCCGTATTTTTCCGATATAAAAAGACAGCTTTTGCCTATGTAACCAAGACCCGAAAGCCTTGCGGCAGTCTTATGTGGAAAATGGGAAACATATCCGCCCGTAGATTGTGAGGCACCCACACAAAGATAGTTATAACCAAGCTTGCCGATTTCAAGACCACAGCGTAAAAGCACCCTGTCAATATATGCATTAACTGTGCGGTAGTGATGAAAATACTCAAATGTAGGTTCATCCGTAATTTTGCTTAAAACAAATTTTGAAAGGGGAATAACAATTGATATTGCATATGGCAGTTCGTAATCCACCTTTGCAAAGCCAACTTCGTCTATTCCTTCATTTTTAAATATTTCTTTTATTATTTCATTATTTTTCATAAAAATCACCTGTTTTTATAATAACATAATTTACAAAAAAAGAAAAGTATGTTATAATTAAAATATAATATTTTTAGGAGAATAAAAATGTATCTTGATGATGTTCAGATAAGACTTTTAATTTTATATACATTAAAGTGCTTTAAGGTTTCTATGACAGAAGGTGACTTACAATCCGTACTTGTATGGAATGAAATTATAGACTACTTTACAATGATGGACTATTTGCTGGATATGGAAAAAATTGGTCTTGTATCCACAGTAACCATTGAAGGCTACACACGCTACGACATTACAAAAAAAGGTCACGAAACCCTTGGAATGTTTAAAGAACAAATACCTTTCAGCATAAGGGATAAAATATTTACACTTGCAGATGCACACCTTTCAAAGCTTGAGCGAGGCAGAGAAATTGTGGCAGATATTGTACCCGTTGATGAAAGAAAATATCTTGCAAAGTGCGGAATATATGAATTTGGAATGCCTTTAATGGAACTTAGTATTTTTGCCGGCACCCGTAAGCATGCGGAAGAAATCGCAAAGAAATTTGAAGAAGAATCGGCAACAATTTACAAAACTGTTTTAGAAAAGATTATTGAATAATTTTAAAAGGTGTACCGATTGGTACACCTTTTTTTACAATTTTATTTTCTCGTAAAAATCCAATTTGGGTGATGTAAGCTTGTCATAAATATAAATTCTTACCTCATCATATTCATCCACAATTTTAAATTCTGCCGTACTTCTTTCAAAGACCGCCTTATTTATTTTAACGAACTTGTTTTCTTTAACAGACACGCAAAGTACATTTTTGCCAATAAATTTATTACCAACATCAATAACTATATTATTGTCGTTATCTATTTTCACCACGGTTTTATTACTATCGGAAGTGGTTATATTATTCTTATTATCAATTCCGGTAGTATCTGGATAATACTTGCTGCCAAAATGAACTTTTGCATCTGTAAAGCTTGTATTTGAAACATTTATCTTTATATTATCCCATGTTTTTTTACTGCCGTCGTAATAAACATCGGTAATGTTATGACAGTTATAAAAGCAGTCTTCCAAATAGGTAACAGATGCAGGCAAAGTAATTTCCTTAAGATTTACACAGTCTAAAAAAGCTGTTATTTCAATTGTCTCAATTCCCTCGGGAATACTTATCTTTTCAAGACTTGTGCAACCTTTGAATATACCCATAGGCAACACATTCCCTGCCATGTAGGTTGGATATCTGGGCGGTGTATAGTTTGTAGGAAGCTTTACATCTTTTAAATTTTCACAATATTCAAACGTTAACCTTCCGATATACTCCATATTTTTCGGCAAAACAATTTTTTCAAGGCTTTTACAATTACTGAATGCCCCCATTTCTATTTCTGTAATCTTTTCCGAAAGCTCCACATTTTTTAATGATGTACAGTATCTGAAAGCATACTGACCGATTTCTGTTACGTAATCCGACATTTTTACACTTTCAAGATTAGTGCAACCTTCAAAAGAATTATTTTCTATACGCTTGATACCTTCACCAATAACTATGCTTTTAAGATTTTCCTGACCTTTAAGTGCATCGGGCAACAGTACCGTAATATTTTTCGGTATCACAATTTTTGTATTTTCGGGCATTTCACCTTTATAATCATACAAAACATTGTTTATATAAATTACACCGTCAGGTTGATTTTCGTACCATTTTGTACCGTCAAAAGCATATGCCCCTACATAAGTAACAGTTTTTGGAATATTAATTTTTCCCAGCTTTGAGCATCCAGAAAATGCACCGTTAAATATACGCTCCAAATTTTCGGGAAGCTTTATTTCCTCCAATTCGGAACAACCTTCAAATGTAAAAGCATCTATGCTACTGACACCTTTGGGAATATTGATATTTTTGAGTTTTAAACAGCCCTGAAACGCTCCATCATAAATTACGTTTATATCATCCGATAGAGTTACTTTTTCAATAGATGTGCAATATTCAAAAGCACCATGATAAATTCTCTCAAATCCGTCAGGTATAGTTATACTTTCAAGAGATGTACAAAAACCAAATGCATATGGACCGATACTTGGTAGTACTTCATATAATCCACAACCCCACACATATTCTATATGCGGATTAATAATCTTTTCAGGGAATTTTACTTCCTTAAGGTTTTCACATCCCCAAAAAGCCTCGTTACCAATATCGAAAACTGTTTCCGGCAAAGTTATGCTTTCAAGTTCCTTATTATCATAAAATGCAGAAGACTGAACAGATGTTATTCCCTCATTAATAACAACTTTTTTACGGTATATTCTGCCCACGGTGCCTTTACTCGTCCATATTGACTGTAACCATTGCTACTAAAAGAATTATTCATACTTCCCGTACCGCTTATTGTAAGCAAACCGTCGCTATCAAGTGTCCATGTGGCATTTTCACCACATTCACCGCTTGCTACAATTTCCGAAGCATATGCAACAGTTAAAGATAAAGAAAAAATTAATGTTAAAAGTGTAAATAAAATAAGTGACTTTTTAAACATAAAATCCCTCCTGTACAACTTTATTGTATCAAAATTCCTATTACAATTCCATAGATGGGGATTTACAGTTATATTACATACTGAAAATACACCTATATAAACAATAAACAAAAGCATTTTATGTTTTTCTTCAAATTTTTATATAAAGTAAAAAAATCTCTCCCTCCTCAGAGGGAGGCGAAAAGTACATTTCACTACTTTGGCACTTGTCAGGAGAACTGAAGGGCATATGGGAAACTGATTAAAAGACCGATAAAATATTGCAGATTGGACAAACACCGATGAAGGTGTATTTTCTATGCTCCGAAGAGGTGTTTTATGCTATTTTTCACATCCTATTCTTATGAATTCAGGGATAGAAAAAATTCTTTGGAATGGACAAACCGAACCGCAGGGGTGACCCGAGACAGTACATTGGTACGGCTCGGGTGAGGTTTGTTCATAGCAAAAAGAAAAAGAAAAGCCGATAAATTCGGCTTTTCAACATCTTATATCAATACCGCAGTCATCCTGTATCATTATACTTCTGTACCTAAAATGGGTATTATACAAGAAAAACTTTATGTGTTGATTATTATTTCTTTTTGCGTTCCGGAGATATTTTTGCATCCCGTTATTATAATTTTTGCAAACCAAGTGTTACCTTTTCGCCATTAATATCCCACTGCTTTTCATTGTCACAGTTTGTGTCAAACTTGATATCGTCAGCAAGAACGTCTTCCATAATTTCGTCTTTGTTATTGGCGATTATTTCTTTAATCTTGTCGTTACCGCTGTGGTAAAGCACAACGTGGTCCATAACCTCGTAACCGCTGTCCTTACGCATTGTCTGGATTTTACTGATAATTTCTCTTACAAATCCTTCTTCAATAAGTTCAGGTGTAAGGTTTGTATCAAGTACAACAGTAATGCCGTAATCACTTGCAGATTCAAAGCCTTCTACCTGTGCAGTTTCGATAAGCAAATCTTCTCTTTCAAGCTCTGCTGTAATGTTTGAAAGCTGAAGTTTAAGCACGCCGTTTGCATTAAGCTCGTCCATTGCGGCATTGCCGTCGATTTCAGCAAGTACGTTTCTGATTTCACCGATGAACTTACCATACTTAGGACCTAATGTACGAAGCTGTGGCTTAAAGCTGTATGATGTAAGCTCCTTAACGTCATCCTTAAATTCAACGTTTTTAACATTAAGTTCTTCAGCAATTATAGCCTTGAAGAATTCGTTAAGTTCTGTATGAGATTTCACAAACATTGTGCCGATTGGCTGACGGTTTTTGATATTAGCGCTGTTACGGCATGAACGGCCAAGAACAACGATATCAAGAACTTCCTTCATATTTTCTTCAAGCTCTGCATCAATCCATGCACTGTTAGATGCAGGGAAGTCGCAAAGATGTACACTTATAGGTGCATTTTTGTCGATTGAGCATACAAGGTTTCTGTGAATATCGTCCGCCATGAAAGGAATCATAGGTGCAGAGATTTTTGCAAGTTCAACCAAGGTTGTATAAAGAGTCATATATGCATTAATCTTATCCTGAGTCATGTCCTTAACCCAGAATCTTTCTCTGCTTCGACGAACGTACCAGTTACTAAGGTCATCAACGAAATCCTGAAGAATTCTTGAAGTTTCAGTAATCTTGTAGTTTTCAAGGTTGTTGTCAACTTCCTTGATTAATGTATTAAGCTTTGAAAGTAGCCACTTGTCCATAACGGAAAGCTTGTCATATTCAAGGCTGTATTTTGTAGCATCAAAATTGTCGATATTTGCATAGAGTACAAAGAATGCGTATGTGTTCCAAAGTGTACCCATAAACTTTCTCTGACCTTCTGTTACCGCACCTGCGTGGAACTTGTTAGGAAGCCACGGTGCACTGTTTGAATAGAAGTACCATCTTATAGCATCTGCGCCGAATGTTTCCAATGCATCAAACGGATCTACTGCATTACCCTTTGACTTAGACATTTTCTGTCCGTTTTCGTCCTGTACAAGACCAAGAACGATAACATTCTTGTACGGTGCCTTATTGAAAATCAAAGTAGAAATAGCAAGCAATGAATAGAACCAACCACGAGTCTGGTCAACAGCTTCACTGATAAAGTTTGCAGGGAAGTTTTCTTCGAAAATCTCCTTATTTTCAAAAGGATAGTGCCACTGTGCAAAAGGCATTGCACCGGAGTCAAACCAGCAGTCAATAACTTCAGACACACGTGTCATCTGCTTACCGCACTTTGGACACTTAATTGTAACAGCATCGATGTACGGTCTGTGAAGCTCGATGTCATCAGGGCAGTTGTCTGACATTTCCTTAAGCTCTGCAATAGAACCGATAGAATGTCTGTGTCCGCACTCACATTCCCAGATATTAAGAGGTGTACCCCAATATCTGTCACGGCTTACGCCCCAGTCCTGAACGTTATTCAACCAGTCGCCGAAACGTCCTTTACCGATACTTTCGGGAATCCAGTTAATTGTATTGTTATTTGCAATCAAATCTTCCTTAACGGCCGTCATTTTTATGAACCATGATTCTCTTGCATAGTAAATAAGCGGAGTATCACATCTCCAGCAGAAAGGATAGTCATGCTCATATTTCGGAGCATCGAAAAGAAGTCCTCTGCTTTCCAGATCAACCAAAATCTTAGGGTCAGCATCCTTTACAAACAAGCCTGCAAACGGTGTTTCTTCAGTCATTTCACCCTTTGCATCAACAAGCTGTACGAAAGGAAGGTCATATTTTCTTCCTACATTGGCGTCATCTTCACCGAATGCAGGAGCAATGTGTACGATACCTGTACCGTCTGACATTGTAACATAGCTGTCGCATGTTATGAAATGACCTTTTTTATTCTGCTTTTCGCAGATTGGTTTTACGCAATCAAACAAAGGTTCATATTCCTTATGTTCAAGGTCTGTACCCTTGTATGTTTCCAATACTTCATATGCAGGTGCGTCTTCCTTTGCAAGACCGCCAAGAACTTTGTCAAGCAAAGCATCTGCCATATAATATGTGTAGCCGTCTGCAGCTTTAACCTTGCAATATGCCTCATCAGGATTTACGCAAAGTGCAACGTTTGACGGAAGTGTCCACGGTGTAGTTGTCCATGCAAGGAAGTAAGCATCCTCACCAACAACCTTAAAGCGAACGATTGCAGAACGCTCCTTAACATTTTTATATCCCTGTGCAACCTCGTGTGATGAAAGAGGTGTTCCGCAACGTGGGCAGTAGGGTACAATTTTAAAGCCTTTATACAAAAGACCTTTGTCCCATATCTGCTTTAGCGCCCACCATTCGGACTCGATAAAATCATTGTGATATGTTACATAAGGGTCGTCCATATCAGCCCAAAAGCCGACTGTGTTGGAAAAGTCTTCCCACATACCCTTATACTTCCATACACTTTCCTTACAGTGCTTGATAAAAGGCTCAAGACCGTATTTTTCAATTTGTTCCTTACCGTCAAGGCCAAGCATCTTTTCAACTTCAAGCTCAACGGGAAGACCGTGAGTATCCCAGCCTGCTTTTCGAAGAACCTTGTAGCCCTTCATTGTACGGTATCTTGGAATCATATCCTTTATAACACGTGTTAAAACGTGACCGATATGAGGCTTGCCGTTAGCTGTCGGCGGGCCGTCATAGAAAGTATATGTTTCCCCTTCTTTTCTTACATCAATGCTCTTTTCAAATATTTTATTTTCGTTCCAGAATTTTAAAGTTTCCTTTTCTCTTTCTACAAAGCTTAGGTTTGTAGAAACCTTGTTGTAAAGCATTGCAAATCCTCCTTGTAAATTTACATTTAAAAAAGACTCCGCCCGTAATAGGACGAAGTCAAAATCGTTATACCACCTATTAACATACCATCATATGTCTTCCCTTAACGCAGGAAATACGGCTTGGCTTAATTGTATTCACGTTCAGCCTCACAACTCGGAAGTGATATTCAAACCTTTATACTAAGCATCGGGCTTGCACCATCCCCGACTCGCTAAACGCCTTTTTAAAAATTCTACTGTCTTCGTCATAGTCTTTAAATATTAAATTCAACTAAGTATACCATAATGTGATAAATTTGTCAAATCTTATTTATCAGCATTTAAAAGAAACTCTATTTCTTTTGTATTAAAATCGTGAACGTAATTTTCTTCCTTTTCATCTTTAAGCAAGTGAATATCTACAGTATCCTCGGTTACGGTTTCCTCTGTTTTTATTTCCTCAGCCTCTGCTTCTTCAACAGATTCTTCTGCAACTTCTTCTGATACTTTTGAAATAGGCTCTTCAACTGAAATCTCTTTTTCAGACTTTGAAAGGTTAATTTCTGCTTCTACAGCTTCAACTTCTGCCAAAGCTTCTTTCATACCTCTTATTTCAGCAAGAGTTTTATCGGAAGTTGCTGCCTGTTTTAAAAGACCAAGCTGAGATTCCAAAAGTGCTGTCATTTTAGCAGTGTATACATCTATACCACGTTTTAATTCTTCATATCTGTATTCCAGCTTTTTAACTTCTTCAAATGATGTTGCAACAATTTCCTTAGCCTTGTTGTTTGCGTCTGCAACTATATTTGCAGCTTTTTCTTCAGCATTTTTCTGAACCTGCTCGCCTGCAGTCTGAGCAACCAACAAAGTGCTTTGCAAAGTACTTTCAATATTTTTATACTGATTTAAATTTTCTTCAAGCTTAGTAATACGGTCTTTACAGTCCATATTTTCTTTATAAAGCTTTTCGTATCCTTCAATTACAAGATTTAAAAATTCATCAACTTCCTGCATTGAGTATCCGCTGAAAACTCTTTTAAACTCCTTATTCTGAATGTCAAGTGGTGTCAACATATAAATTCATCCTTTCATAAAACATCTTAGATATATCGCCGTAGAGTAATAAAAGTTCTGCCCTTTTTAGAGCTTCCTCCTATTTTATAAAATAAAACACGCCCAAAGCCGTGAATTGAAAGCATATCTCCCTCTTCGGGTCTGAAATCGTTTTTGTCTTTAACTTCCCAATTTACGCTTACTCCACCTTTTTGAATAAGGTTTGAAGCTTCATTCCTTGAAAGCCCGGTAGCCGAGCTTACAAGTGTATCAAGACGAACAGAGCTTACCGAATCGGTAATTTCCTTAAATTGCTTAGGCGGAATTTCTACATTCTGAAAATCCGAAATTGTAAGTACAACTCCGCAATTACCTATTTTTTCCACCTGTAGAATAATATATTCCGAAATATCGTCAATACAAAAAATATAACCGCAATCGTCACATACTACGATATCGCCTATTTTTTCTCTTTTAATACCAAGATTCAAAACTGCACCCATATAGTCACGGTGAGAAAGTCGGCTTTTGTTTTTTGTACAAGCCTTTATAACCTTTATGGGTATATCCTCGTTTTCAGGATGCATAAAATCAGGATAACACACAAGTATACAGCGTTCAGCCTCGCTATAGCCTCCGTAAAAACCGTAGGAGACATCAAAATGTGCTGCAACTTTTTTTGCAAGGTTAATTTCGTGACCATTTAAAAAACCGGTATTGCGTATTATATTTTTTTCAAATGTAGTAGAAAACGCGTCTATTATTCTGGATATGAGAATTTTATCCTCATCGTTTTCTCCCAGATTAAGTAATTTTTTTCTGTCCATATTATAAAACTATTGCATATATAATGCTGATAAAAATCCGTTGCAACAACTGCAAAAGCAACATTGCAACCAACGGCGAAAAATCAATTGGCAAGTTTATATTAAACTTGTCTGTAAGCTTTCTGCAAGGTATAAGCACAGGCTCTGTTGCCATATATACCCATTCAGTCAATTTGTTATAAAAGGGAAGGAATGACAAAATACACCTTGCGAAAATCAAAAGTTCGTACAGATAAAATATTACCAGAATCAATTGTATAATTATGCCTGCAACCAAGAGTTATCACTCCTTAGTAATTCCACGGAAAAACGCCTTTATTTCTAAGTTCGTCCTTAAAATCACCCATAATTCCAACATTATATGGTGCAATAAGAAAAATACCTGTAGAAATTTTCTGAATGTTGCCGTCTAAAGAATAAACAGCACCGCTCAAAAAGTCAACAATACGTCTTGCAATATCTTTTTCTACGCCTTCAAGGTTAATTACAACCGGTTTCTTCTGCTTAAGATGTTCAGCAATATCTCTTGCTTCATCAAAGCTTTCCGGAGTAACAACTACAACCTTTAGCTGAGTTGTTGTGTTAATGTTTACAACTTTACCTTTTTTAACAGCAAAATCCGGTTCTTCCTTCTTTTCACTTTCAAAATATTCTTCTTTTTCTAACTCATCATCTGAACCTGTGAAAAAGTTAGTCATTTTGTCAAAAATGTTTGCCATTTTATATTCCTCCTAAATGTTATAATTTCTTTTACCGAAAATACTTGTTCCTACTCTGACCATATTCGAACCCATTTCTATGGCTGTCTCAAAATCCCCGGACATACCCATAGACAAGTATTCCATAGATATATTATCATATTTTTTTCGGGAAATGTCAACAAATAAATTATTACAAATTTCGAACAATTTTTTATTTTCATCCAAATCTGCATAAAGAGAACCAATAGTCATAAGACCCTTTACCTTTACACATTCCATTTTTTCAGCAAATTCAAGCATTTTTTCAACTTCATCAATATCCATACCGGATTTTGATTCTTCTTTTGAAATATTAACCTGAAGCAAAACATCCTGTGTTATTTCATGTGCTTTGCAATACTTTTCAATTTCCTCCATAAGCTTAGAAGAATCCACCGAATGAATAAGCTTTGTTTTTCCTGCAACATACTTAATTTTATTTGTCTGCAGCTGTCCTATCTGATGCCAGTTTACGTTTGTTATAATCTTTGATTTATCACGTATTTCCTGAGGTCTGTTTTCACCAAATTCCGTAAGTCCAAAGCTTACAGCTTCCTGTATAAATGGGATTTCTACGGTTTTTGAAACTGCAACCAAGGTTATATCTTCCATACTTCTGCCGCTTTTTTTTGCTGCAGCCTCTATACGGCTTTGAACTTCAATAATGTTTTCTGCTATGCTCAATTTTTTCCACCGCCTTTTCCCGAAACCACAACTTCATCATACAACAAAATGTTATTTGTTGCGGCATTGTCTTCTTTAATTATAACGTAGGCATCGTCTGCATATAAAATTGTTACATCTCTTCTTCTGTTGGCACCCTCGGTATTTACATAAACATAGTAATTTCCGTTTTCATCAATGTGCACAGCATCCTTAGATACTTTAAAGCCTTTGTAAGTTCTTTTAATTACTTCGGCATTTAACGCTCTTGATGTGTACATTCCGTTAAACATACTTCTGCTTTTTATAACCAACGCAACCCTACCGTCAACAGGCTGTGAAATACTGTATACCGTACCTTCAACAGTATCGTCGGAAATATCGGTAAATCTAAGATTTACCTTGTTTCCTGTTTTGACTCCTTCAACCCACACTTCATCCACTTCGGTTGCGTAAAACCATTCATAATTATTGACAATTTTAAGGCAAGGCTCACCTTTTTCAACAATATCCGGACCGTATGAATTTATATCCGGGCAGTCTTTTAAATACTGAATGCTTATATTCTCAAGATTGGATATTTTAAAATAATCTTCTGCACCGTCAAGCTGAGAGCTCATAACTCCTGCCATATCTGCATATATATAGGTTGTTTTTCCGCTTATAGAATTTTCAAGTTCCTGCTTTCTTGCCTGCAATTTTTCAAGTGTAGTCTGTACCTGTTCTTCTTCTGCCGTGTTTGTTCGTATTATTCTTATAATGTCATCCTTATATTGCACTACCGAAGAAACGTTACCCGAATACACTGCACGGGTTATCATTTCCACGTCGTTTTTAACCTGAGTATCACTTCCGACAACATCACCGGCAAGAAGATTTTTTTCAATACTGCTTCCTTCAATTTCACTGATACGCTGATAAATGCTTGTAAGTTCATTTTTCACTTCGTCACTTACATCACCGCTATATATTACCGCAACCGGAGAACCCTTTGAAACTCTTTTGCCGTTATCTGTACGAAAACTTACTATACCCGACTCCGGTGCATTTATAACAGATTCATCACGTATTATATAACCGGATGTTGCAACCTTTTCTTCGGCAGTACCTATCATTACGGTTTCAACTCCCGAAACTGTTGCCGAATTTTTCGATAACATACCAAGTATTATAAAAACTGCTAAAACAGCCAATATTGCAACAACAAAATATATTTTCTTGTTTTTATTCTTTTTACTTTTTCTTTTTTTTCTGATGTCTGACAACTTTAACACCACCGATTTATTTATTTAAAATATCAAGAACCTCGTCTATGTTTTTAACCCAATTTATTTTTTCGTTACGCCTGTACCAGGTAAGTTGTCTTTTGGCATATCTGCGACTTCCCTGTTTTATTTTGTCTATGGCTTCTTCTAAAGGTATTTTGCCGTCTAAATATTCTGCAATTTCCTTGTAGCCTATCGCCTGCATAGCTGTGGAATCCTTTTTTATACCTTTATTGATGATGCTTTTTACTTCATCAACAAGTCCGTTTTCAATCATTATGTCAACACGTCGGTTTATTTTGTCATACAAAACTTCTCTGTCCACATCTATTGCAAACATAGTTGTATTATATGGTGACGGAACACTTCTTGACTGCTCATTATGCCAGATTATCGTCTTACCGGTAAGGTGATAAACCTCAAGTGCACGAATAATACGTTTGCGGTCTGCAGTCGCAATTTTTGCCCCGCTTTCAGGGTCAATTTCCATAAGCATATTATGGATATGTTCATTACCCAGCTCCTCAGCAAGGGCATCCATTTTTTTACGGTATTCTTCATCTGCATCAATTTCAGAAAACTGTATGTTGTTAACTAATGAATCCACATAAAGCCCCGTACCGCCAACCATAACTACAGGCTTTCCCTTTGTATGAACAAAATCTATTGCCTCCTTTGCACATTCGCAATATCTGGCAACTGAAAACTGCTCGTCAGGTTCTACAATATCTATAAGGTGATGTGGTATTCCCTGACGCTCCTCCATATCGGGCTTTGCAGTGCCTATATCCATATACTTGTATATCTGCATAGAGTCTGCATTTACAATTTCTGCACCCAACCTTTTTGCAAGTTCAACAGACAATGCCGTTTTACCCGAAGCGGTAGGCCCGGTTATAACTATTAAATCCTTAATATTTATCAGTCCTTACTGAATACGCTTGAACATCTTTTCAAGCTCATATTTTGTAATCTTTACTATAATAGGTCTGCCGTGAGGACAGGTATTTACCCCGCCTTCTGCCACAAACAGACGTACCAGCTCGTCTATTTCCTTGTCGGAAAGCTTTTTGTTTGCCTTTACAGCCGCCTTACAGGCAATTGTGTGTATATTTTCTTCCATATAATCTGTAGAAGAGTTATTTATAATGTCAAGTATCACATTTTTAATATCATCGTCACGAAGACTTACGGGAACCTGACGTACCAAAATTGTATTGCTTCCGAAATCCTCCACCACAAAGCCGTATTTTTCAAGTGCTTCTTTTTTACCCTCCACAGCATCGTATTCACTTGCGGAAAGTGTAATTGCAACAGGGGATAAAAGCATCTGGTATGCCATTTCCTTTTCATTGTTCATACGGATAAGCTTTTCATATATCATACGTTCGTGTGCCGCATGCTGGTCCATAAGCAGAACTTCATTATCAAGTTCTAAAATAACATAAGTGTCAAAAAGCTGACCGATTATTTTGTAGCTGAACTTTTGTTCTTCCTCTTCAAACTCAACTCTTGGCTCTGCCGCCGTAAACATCTTCAAAACATCTGCCGTATCCGTATTTTTTGGCGGTTGCTGTACAGCCGGTCTTGATTCCGACTTTGGTTTAAATTCTTTCGGTACAGAAACCTCTACCTTTTTAACCGGTGTAAATGTAGGTCTTTCAACATTTACAGGCTTCGTTTCTATTTTAATTTCAGTCTGCTGAGCCTTTGGTTTTTCCAATGTTACAGGTCTGTCAAATGTTACGTACCTTGACTTTATTTTTTCTCGAATTTCATCATTTTCCTTTAACAGGGCATTTTTTACAGCCCAGTAAACCTCGTCACACACCTGACGCTCATTTACAAATTTAACCTCCTGCTTTGTTGGATGCACATTTATATCCACCATTTCAAAAGGTATCTCAATATTCATTACATAAAATGGAAATTTGCCCACCATAATATTGTTTTTATAGGCATTTTCAACCACTGCTGTAATGGCTCTGTTTTTTACATATCTGCCGTTTACAAACACACTTTGGAAAGCTCGGTTACCTCTTGAAAGCTCTTTTTTGCCTACATAACCGCTGATTTTTATACCTTGATTAGTGTTTGAAAGTTCTAAAACACCCTTGGCATAATCTCTGCCGTAAATGGCATAAATACATGATTTCAGTTCACCGTCACCGCTTACAAAAAGCTTTTCCTTTTCGTCAACTATGTATCTTACGCTTATGTGTGGGTTAGCCATTACAAGCCTTTCCACAATATCGGTTATGTAGCTTGCCTCTGTGGAATCCTTTTTTAAAAATTTCATACGTGCAGGGGTGTTGAAAAACAAATTTTTTACTACAACAGTTGTACCCACGGGACAACCTACCGTTTCCTCACTTAAAAACTTGCCACCGCTTATTTCCAGCTTTGTACCATTTTCATCTTCTGTTTTAGACATTATTTCAACGTTTGAAACTGCAGCAATGCTGGCAAGTGCCTCCCCTCGGAAGCCAAGTGTTTTTATGGAAAACAAATCGTCTTCATCAACAATTTTACTTGTGGCATGTGGCAAAAAGGCTGTTTTAATATCCTCGGGGGATATGCCGCAGCCGTTATCCGTAACACGGATGTAGGAAATGCCGCCGTTTTTAATTTCTATAATAAGGTTTGTAGCACCTGCGTCTACGGAATTTTCAACCAATTCCTTTATAACCGATGCAGGGCGTTCAACAACCTCTCCGGCAGCTATTTTATTTGCCATTTCATTTGTAAGAACGTTTATTTTTCTCATACTTTATCAGCCTCTGTTTTAAGTTCATAAAGTTTATTAAGTGCCTCTATGGGCGTAAGTGTTGTTACATCCAGCTTTTGTAATTCTTTTATAATATCCTGCCCGCTGAACTCACCGAATCCCAGCTGAACTTCATCTTCTGCTCTTTCGGGCAAGGTCTGATTTATATCAGTATTGATAACGGAAAGCTTTTCAACAATTTCCTTTGCACGCTTTATAACGTCATTTTTAACGCCTGCTAGCTTTGCAACCTCTATACCGTAGCTTTCATCAGCACCTCCCTGTATAATTTTACGCAGGAATATTATATCATCTCCACGTTTTTTAACAGCAATACAGTAGTTTTTAACACCGTCAAGCTTGTCTTCAAGCTCTGTAAGCTCGTGATAATGTGTTGCAAAAAGTGTCTTTGCGCCAAGCTTTTTAAGGTCTGCAATATACTCCACCACAGCCCAAGCTATGGAAAGACCGTCATAAGTTGAAGTACCTCTGCCTATTTCATCAAGTATAAGCAGACTCTTTTTCGTAGCATTATCAAGAATATTTGCAACCTCGTTCATTTCCACCATAAATGTACTTTGACCGGAAGCAAGGTCGTCACTTGCACCCACACGTGTAAATATTTTATCCACTATGCCTATTTCCGCACTTGAAGCAGGTACAAAACTGCCTATTTGTGCCATAAGTACAATTAAGGCAACCTGACGCATATATGTGGACTTACCTGCCATATTAGGACCTGTTATGATAGACACTCTGTCCTTTTGACTTAAGAAGGTGTCATTTGGAATAAATAACTGACCCTTTAAAACCTTTTCCACAACAGGATGTCTGCCGTCTTTAATATCTATTTTATCAGATATATTTACAACGGGCATAGTGTAGTTGTTTTTAACTGCTACCTCTGCCATTGAACAAAGCACATCAAGCTCCGCTAAAGCCTTTGCGGTCTGCAAAATACGCTCATTTGCCTTTGAAACCTCGTCACGTATTTCACAGAATATAGAATATTCAAGTGCACAGATTCTTTCCTCTGCACCCAAAATGTTGTTTTCAATTTCTTTGAGTTCACCGGTAATATATCTTTCACCGGTTGTAAGGGTTTGTTTGCGGATATATGTATCCGGCACAAGTGGTACATTTGACTTTGAAACCTCAATATAATAGCCGAAAACTTTATTAAATCCTATTTTAAGATTTTTGATACCTGTTTTTTCCTTTTCCTGTTGTTCAATTGTGGCAAGCCATTGCTTGCCCTCAGTCATAGCCTTGCGGTAAAGATCTACATTTTCATCAAAACCCTCACGGATTATACCTCCTTCTTTAATTGTAAGGGGAGGATTTTCTATAATACCTCTTTCCAGAAGGTCGCATATATCAGCCATATCGTCTATGTAGCCTGTAACGGTACTATTAAGTACCGTTTCAAGCTTAGCTGCATTGCTTATAATATCGGGCAAAGGTTCAAAGGAAGCTTTTAACGCCAACAAATCACGACAATTTGCACTGCCTGTAAGAACACGGCTTATAAGTCTTTCAATATCCTGAATTTTAGAAAGACTTTCGCGTATTTCTGACCTTACAATAGTAGCCTTTACAAGCTCGTCTACTGCATTTAATCTGTTTTGGATTGTAGTTACATTTAAAAGTGGCTTATCTATCCACGACTTTAACAGTCTGGCACCCATAGATGTTTCGGTATCGTCAAGCACCCACAAAAGTGAGCCTCTTCTTTTACCCTCACGCATTGTAGCGGTAATTTCAAGATTACGCTTTGAAGAAAAGTCTATGTCCATATACTGTTCTGCTGTGTAAAACTCTATCCCTTTAATATGGGGAAGTTCACACATCTGTGTTTTTGCAAGGTATGCAAGTATTGCACCTACCGACAAAATTGCGCAATCAAAGCCGTCTTCGGGCAAAGCATCTGCCTTGTTGCCAAACTGTTCGTATATTCTGTGCTTCGCCTCATCGGTTTCAAAGACAACGTCATTTTCAGCCTCTACGGAGCATCCCAGTCTTTCATTTATAAAAGATACAAGGCTGGCACTTTCGATAAATTCTCTGTTACATATGATTTCCCTTGGACTATAACGGGAAAGTTCACTTATAACATCGCCTCTGTTGCAGGAAAGCTCTGTTGCATAAAGACTGCCTGTAGTAACGTCGACAAACGCCATACCGGCTTCATTACCTTTTTTGCAGATACAACAAAGGTAGTTGTTGTTTTTTTCATCTAACAGCTTTGAATTTGTAACCGTGCCCGGTGTAACAACACGTATAACGTCACGTTTTACAATCCCCTTAGCTTCCGCAGGGTTTTCCACCTGTTCACACACAGCTATTTTATAACCTTTTTCCAAAAGCTTGTCTATATACTGGTCTGCCGCATGGAAAGGTACACCGCACATAGGTGCACGTTCTTCCTGTCCGCAGTCTTTACCCGTTAATGTCAATTCAAGCTCCTTTGAACAGGTAATGGCATCCTCATAGAACATTTCATAAAAATCGCCAAGCCTGAAAAACAGAATTGTGTCCTGATATTTTTCTTTTATTTCAAAATATTGCTGCATCATTGGAGATAACTTAGCCATTTTTATTCTTTCCCTTCCTTAATTATGCATTATGCATTCTTCATTATTCATTAACTAATGGCAACCGCCGCAAGAACTGCAGTTACCTGAACATCCGCCATCTTCCTGTGGATTAATGTATGATGCAACTATTGCATTTACCTGGTCCATCATATCGTTAAAAGCCTGCATTGCTTCCATAAAATCAGCAATTGTTTTGTTGTTGTTAAGCTTGTCAACTTCTCTTTCCATTTCATTGCGGATTTCCTGCATTCTTTCGTTGGAAATATTTGGTTCGGAAGCTTCCTTTATAAGCTGGTCGCGTTTTCTGTTGTAGTTCATCAAAACTAATGCGGCATCACCGTCTGCTGTCTGTGCCTCACGAGCTTCGTTTACTCTTTTAAATTCTTCGCTTTCTGCAATCATTGAACCAAGTTCATGTGCTTTTTCAAATACGTTCATTTTATTTTCCTCCTAATATAATTTCTGTTGTAATTTTTGTTAAATTTTCGCCCAATCCATATTTTAGTGAGCTTAAAACGTGCTGATGATAGCACAGTGTAATTTCATTTTTAGTATCTATAAACCAGTGTGCACCTGCAGCACCGCCCCACCCCACATTGGTAAGCGATGAATTTTCGTCAAATGGACATTTAAAACCAAGTCCGTAACCGTAACCGTTTGGTCTTTCCCAGAAAAGTTCAAGCTGTTGGTCGCTAAATTGATTTACACTCATCATTTTCAAAGTTTCAGGCTTTATTAAAATGCCTGTGCGTACAGCTTCTAGAATCTTTATATAATCTTCGGTTGTGGATATTCCTCCTGCACCGCCGCTTTCATATTTTGTACCAAATTTATAGCTTTGAATCTTTTTGCCCACATTTTCAAAACCGCCGTTGCTTCTGTGCTTGTCTGCTTCCGGGTCAAGCTTGTTAAGTTCTTCCGTTTTATTAGCATGGTAGCGGTACTGTTCTGCAATTTTATACACTTCACGGTCATCAAGCAGGAATGTGGTATTTTCCATACCTGCAGGTTCGAAAATATTTTCCTTTAAATACTCGCCGAATGTTTTACCCGTAAGCACTTCAACAAGTGCCGCAAGCACGTCATGTGCAAAGCTGTATCTCCACTTTGTACCCGGCTCAAACTCAAGAGGTTCTGTTGCAAGATACTTCATAACCTCACGGGTCTGACAAACCCCGTTTGTTTCATCTTTTGCACGTACAATGGCATCTGCACTTGTGTCATAATGTATACCTGCACTCATTGAGAAAAGATGTTTTATTTTAATCTTATTTTTTGCAGGAATAAGTTTTCCGTCTTCACCTTTTATATTCATATCGGTGAATTCAGGCATATATTTACACAAATCATCTTCAAGGTCAAACAATCCTTTTTCCCAAAGCTGCATTGCTGCAATCACGGTTATAAGCTTTGAAGATGAATAAATGTTGTAAAGTTCCTTGCCGTTCATCGGTGTTTTATCCTCAAGACTTGAAACACCGGCAAAATATCTATATACACATTTACCCTTGTGATAAACTATGCAGTCACATCCGGGAAGACCTGCTTTTACCGCTTTGTCAAGCTTATCTGTAAGTCTTTTAAACATAAAATCGCCTCAATTTTCTGTAATCTCACCCGTAAGCGCCCACGTAGCCGCCTTGGTAATCTTAACATTAACAATTTCGCCTATTTTTTCAGGACTGCCCGAAAAATTAACAACCTTATTTTCAGTAGTTCTGCCTGTAAGCATACTGTCATCAGTACGGCTTTTGCCTTCAACAAGCACTTCCACAACTGCGTCCTGCAGCTTCATATTCTTTTCGTGTAAAATTTCAGCCTGCGTTTCCACAAGTCTGTCAAAATTACTTTTAATTTCTTCTTCCGAAAGAACAAAGTCCATTTTCGCCGCAGGTGTACCGTTTCTCTTTGAATATATGAAATTGTACACCATATCGTAGCCGACTTTTTTTACAACATCCAAAGTATCTTCAAAATCTTCGTTTGTTTCAGTAGGAAAGCCTACAATAATGTCGGTAGAAATTGCAAGTCCCGGCATTGCTGCACGTATTTTATCAATCAAAGCAAGGTACTGTTTTTTGGAATATTTTCTGTTCATATCCCTTAAAACCTTCGTACTTCCGCTTTGAAGTGGCACGTGAAGCTGTTTGCATATCTTAGGATTAGACGCCATTTCAGCAATCAGCTTGTCTGTAATATCCTTTGGATGAACGGAAACAAAGCGTATACGCTCAATGCCTTCAATTTCGCTTACAAGGTGCAGTAAATCTGCAAAGTCAATTTCACCACAGTCCTTGCCGTAGGAATTCACATTCTGTCCCACAAGGGTAATTTCCTTATACCCCTGTGCCGCCAAGCCTTCACATTCCGCAAGTATATCCTCATGTGTACGGCTTCTTTCGCGACCTCGCACATAAGGCACTATACAGTATGAGCAAAAGTTGTTGCAACCGTACATTACGGAAACGGTAGCTATAACATTACTGCCCCTTACACGGGAAATGTTTTCTGCAACATAACCGTCGGTATCCTCAACGTCTATAACTCGCTTTTGCATTGCACTGTACATAATCTGCGGAAAACGGTGCAGAGAATGTGTGCCGAAAATCATATCAACGTGCTTGTAACGTGACTTTATGCGTTCCACAATGTGGTTTTGCTGTATCATACAACCGCATATGCCAATAAGCATTTCGGGACGTTCTTTTTTTATATTTTTAAGAGCTCCCAAAAAACCGAAAACCTTAAGCTCCGCATTTTCACGTACCGCACAGGTGTTGAAAATCACAACATCTGCAGTTTTGGAATTGCTACACATTTCGTATCCCATTTCCGTAAGCATACCGCGTATACGTTCGGAATCATTTTCATTCTGTACACAGCCTAAAGTAACCACGCATGCAGTCAACTTTTTACCATTATTCAGTTCCCTTATCTTAGCCGAAACTTCCCTTTGTTTTTGAATTTCGGCATCAGTAACCTTTTGTATCATATCAAACCTCTTATTTGTTTTTTCTACTGTTTGCTTTTGCACGAAGTTCTGTGTTAAGAATCTTCTTTCTGATTCTGAGGCTCTTTGGTGTAACCTCTACAAGTTCGTCCTCACCTATAAAGTCAAGGCAGTTTTCCAAGCTCATAATTACAGGAGGCACAAGGCGCAAAGCTTCGTCAGAACCTGACGCACGGGTGTTTGTAAGCTGTTTTCTCTTACATACGTTAATGGTAATATCTTCATTTCTTGAATTTTCACCTACTACCATACCCTCGTAAACCTTAACACCTGCACCAATGAAAAGCTTACCTCTGTCCTGTGCATTGAAAAGACCGTAGGTTATGGATTCACCAGCTTCCCATGCAACAAGTGAGCCACGTTCTCTCATCTGAATTTCACCCTTATAAGGTTCATATCCGTCAAGGTAGTGATTCATAATACCAGTACCCTTTGTGTCTGTTAAAAGCTCACTTCTGTAACCAACAAGACCTCTTGCAGGGATTTTGAATTCAAGTCTTGTATAACCCTGGCTTACAGGCTGCATATTTGCCATTTCAGCCTTTCTGTTACCCAGTTTTTCCATTACCGCACCCGTATATTCATCGGGCACGTCCACAACAAGGTGTTCAATTGGCTCGTGCTTTTCGCCGTCTATTTCCTTAAACAAAACCTGAGGTTTTGAAACCTGAAATTCGAAGCCTTCTCTTCTCATAGTTTCTATTAAAATTGAAAGGTGAAGCTCACCTCTGCCTGCAACCTCAAAGCTGTCGGCGGAATCTGTTTCCGTAACACGAAGCGATACATTTGTTTCAAGTTCTTTTTCAAGTCTGTCTTTTATATGACGTGATGTTACAAAGTCCCCCTCCTGACCTGCAAATGGGCTGTTGTTTACGCTGAATGTCATTGAAAGTGTAGGCTCGTCAATTTCAGTAAAGGGAAGTGGCTCAAGACAATCGGGAGCACATACTGTTTCGCCGATTTCAATATTTGTAAGACCTGCAATACAAACAATGTCGCCTACGGAAGCGGTTTCCACTTCCACTCTTTTAAGTCCCTCAAAGGTAAATATTTTTGTGGCGCGGACATTTGTTGTCTTGCCGTCTTTTTTACAGATTGTAATATTCTGACCCACTTTTACGGAACCTCTGTGAATACGTCCTACTGCAATGCGTCCGATATAATCGTCATAATCAATATTTGATGCCAAAAACTGGAACGCACCTTCCACATCACCCTCAGGAGCAGGAACCTGTTCCACAATCATATCCAAAAGAAGCTTCATATCCTCTGTTTTCACACTTGGGTCAAGTGTTGCGTAACCGTCGCGTCCCGATGCAAAAATTGTAGGAGATTCCAACTGATCATCATTTGCATCAAGGTCTATAAACAAGTCAAGAACTTCATCCACAACCTCATAAGGTCGTGCATTAGGCTTGTCAAGCTTATTTACAACTATAATAGGCTTTAAATTACGTGCCAGTGCCTTTTTAAGCACAAAACGAGTCTGTGGCATACACCCCTCAAAGGAGTCTACCAAAAGCAAAACACCGTCTACCATATCAAGTACACGTTCCACTTCACCGCCAAAGTCAGCATGTCCGGGAGTATCAACAATGTTGATTTTTATACCGTTGTAATTAATACCTGTGTTTTTGGAAAGGATAGTGATACCACGTTCCTTTTCAATGTCTCCGCTGTCCATAACACAAACGTCAACCTGCTCGTTGTCACGGAACACCCCACTTTGTTGCAAAAGTGCATCCACAAGTGTTGTTTTGCCGTGGTCAACATGTGCTATAATCGCTATATTTCTTAAGTTTTCAACCTTACTCATTTTAAAATTCCCTCTTTCTTAAAAGCCAAAAAACTATATTTTTACATAATACTCCATTTAACCGTATTATTATATCACAAAATTAAAATGTTTTCAACACTTGACAAATAAAAATTTTTAGTATATAATACTTCTTGCAGATGCGGGAGTGGCTCAGTGGTAGAGCGTCACCTTGCCAAGGTGAACGTCGCGAGTTCGAATCTCGTCTTCCGCTCCATAAACCTGTCGTTTGTACGGCAGGTTTTTTTATTGACACCGGTATATTTTAGGTGTACTATTTACTTAATTGACAGGAGGTTATCAATATGTATACTGAAACATTAAATTTATGGAAAAACACACCGGGATTATGTGAAGAAGTTCCCACTATCACATATTACAAGCCTGAAGTTAAAAAGTCAGATGCCGCCGTAGTTATTTTCCCGGGCGGAGGTTATCATCACAGAGCAGTTCATGAAGGTAAAGGCTATGCAGAATTTCTGGCTGAAAACGGTATTTCCGCATTTGTTATAGAATACCGTGTTAAACCACATCGTTTTCCTCTTCCGCTTTTAGATGCAAGACGCGGAGTACGCTTTGTAAGATATTATGCTGAAAAATACGGCATAGATAAAAATAAGGTTGCGGTTATGGGCTCATCTGCGGGCGGTCACCTTTCTGCACTTATTTCAACATATATGGAGCCTATTGACTTTGAGGGTGCTGATGAAATTGACAAGGAAGAATTTTTGCCTAATGCACAGATTCTTTGCTATGCTGAAATAATTCTTTACAGCCCTGAAATTACACACTTCGGGTGTACAAACAATTTAATCGGTGATGTTTATGAAGAAACACAGGACTTGGATGCACGTAAAAAACTTAGTCCCAACCTTTTGGTTAATGAAAAAACACCACAGGCATTTATATGGCATACCTGCGGTGATAAGCTTGTAAGTATAGAACACAGTCTTGAATATGCAAAGGAGCTTAACAAAAAAGGAATAAATGCAGAAGTTCACATATTCCCGGACGGCAAACACGGTTACGGTTTAACACCAAAGTCAGACAAAATGGAGCTTCACATTGCACAGTGGGCTGATTTGTTGCTTAAATGGTTTGATTATCTTGAATGGTATATTAATTGATAGCGAATGTAGAAAAGCCAATCCTTGGCTTTTCTTTTTTATAATAAGATTTCTAAAAAAATGATTTATATTTTAAAACAAAACGCTCATATTCCCGTATATAATACAAATAACAAAATTATTTGTGGAGGAATAAATATGAAAATTTATGAAGTTGAAGGGCATGAACACAGCGTACTTCCCGACGGTGTGGATTTAGAACTTGTATGGAGTGATGAATTTGACGGCACAGAGCTTGACACATCAAAGTGGGATTTTAGAATGTCTATGATGGGCTTGGAGTGGCCGGCATGGACAGACAAGGGCGTTTATCTTGACGGTAAGGGCAACGTGGTTTTTAAAGTTATTGATGAAGACGGCAGACCGGTTTCTTCACAGTTGCAGACAGGTTATAACTTTATGGATGCTCCTGTTGAAAAGACAAAATTCCAGAACGCACATCTTCAGTGGCCAATAGGTAAGCTCAAGGAAAATAAATATACAAAAAAATACGGTTACTTTGAATGCCGTTGTAAAATGCAGAAGATGGAAGGCTGGTGGAGTGCATTCTGGATTCAGTCACCTACCATCGGTGCATCATTGGACGTAGGCGAAACAGGCGTAGAAATTGACGTTATGGAATGCTTCAAACCGGGCTTGGTAAATCATCACCATGTTTTCACAGGCGGCTACGGTCTTGATATGAAGCACAACCAGGCAGGCGGCGACTGTATGATAGACAATCCCGATGAATTCCACCGCTACGGCGTTTTGTGGGACGAAAACGGTTACACCTTCTATGTTGACGGCAAAGAGGACGGACGTATTGACCATTCAGTTTCACACCGTCCCGAATTTATACTTATAACTACAGAGATTAAAGGATACCGTTATGAAGACCATCAGCCTGTTAAAGAGGCTTATGACCTTATCGGCAATGATGAATTTGTAGTGGATTACGTAAGAGTATTTGATATAAAAAAATAACTGATTGACACCCTTTACTGTATTTGATATAATTTATATAACAAATACGAAAGGGTGTTTTTTATGAGAAAAACATTTTCTAAAATTACGGCAATTTTAGTCATCTTTATAATGTCAATGAGTTTCGTTACATTTGCAGACCAAAAGCCCATAACCGTATTTTTAGATGGAGAGCAGCTTACTTTTGATGTTGAGCCCACATTGGAAAGTGGCAGAACTTTAGTTCCCATGCGTGTTATTTTTGAGGCACTTGGTGCAACGGTAAACTGGGACAATGACACCTTTACAGCTATTGCCGTAAAAGATGATTTAACCATAAAAATCACCATTGATGATATGAAACTTTACAAAAATGATGAGGTTATCGAACTTGACGTACCTGCAAGACTAATTAACGGCAGAACACTTGTTCCGGCACGTGCGGTTTCCGAAGGCATGGGCGCAAAAGTAGATTGGGACCAAGAAAATTGGAAGGTTATTATAACCACAAAAGAAGTTGAAGCTCCCAAAAAATATGATTTCAACCAACTTTCCGAAGCAGACAGAGAAAAGCTTGACCAATCTATCACCGGAATACGCTACAGCTTTGAACAATATGTTCTTCCAAGCATGATTTTCAACGATGAAATAAAGGCATCCATCAAAGGAAAAACTTCATACATAAGAGAAGCTGTTGACTACGCATGGTGGGCAAATGTTGCAGATGCAGTCATAAACATCCAAATGAGTTCAGACAGCGAATATAACTTTGACGATATTGTGTCCGATGAAGAATTTTTAGACGGGTACATAGAATTGGTTGAAAAATCAGGATATATGTACAAAAACTTCTTTTCAATGGACTTTGAAAATACACCGTCAGGCAAATCTGTATTTCTTCTTGAATTTAAAGAAGCTGTGCCCTCTATGACGGTTCCGTGTAAATACATCGGAATAATCGTTGATAACGACAACAAATTAAGA
The DNA here is from genome assembly GCA_045541135.1 of Clostridia bacterium. GTDB lineage: Bacteria > Bacillota > Clostridia > Monoglobales > Firm-18 > CAZNKU01. Next base: position 4,643 of record JAZQIO010000015.1, on the reverse strand, counting down.
TATTTTACTGCCGAAACAGACTTTATGACAAATGACAAATACTTTTTATGCGAAGTATTTGAAAAAGGTGGCAGAGGTTCTATTGGCTTAATTGATATGGATAAAAAATCTTTTTTAAGTGCAATAGACAAGCAGATAAAATAAATTTTAAAAACCGCCTTGGCGGTTTTTATTTTTTTCTCAAAAACATTGAAATATAGAATGTTTTATTGTATAATATATTTAGTATGATTATATGGAGTGTGATTTTATGCGATATACAATTTACAATGATCCACACAGGGTTTTAGACAGAGATTTTTTCGGCGAATGGAATGCCGTAAAAAGTGAATGGAGCTTTGAGGGTATATTTGATTATGACAAATATTCAAAGGAACTTGCGGGGGTAATTTCTGCTGTTAAGAATAACAACAACTATGCTCTTGCAAAGGAAGAACTTCTAAAATATTACAGAAACAAGTTTAAAGATGCAAAGCTTCCACGATACAAAAGGGTCGGAGATAACAGAAAGCGTCTTGAACTTTGTGCTGAAGTTTTAGAAAAAAATGTTTATTGTGTAAACACAATGAACGGTCATGCTATGGGCTTTTTCAATATGTGCGAAGAAGAAAAATGGTACAATATAGATGTTACATATTCTATGGAAAGACACATTTTCGGCACACATAAGGATATTGAATATATCCTTATGTCTGTTGACAAGGAGCTTAATCCGGCATACATAAATTCAAGAAAATCTGACCACGTTCCTTACCTTGAACTTGTTGTAAACGGTGAAAAGATTAAGGTTGAATGTCACAAGGATACTATGCTTGTGGCTGGTGACAAGGCTAAGGAAAACTTCAGCAATCAGGAAGTTTTTGAGGTTCAGGAAAGCGGCATATACCACAACCACGACGAAGAAATGAAGCGCGTTTATCTTGTTTTTGACCTTGGTTTTTTAAAGCAGGGTGATGAGGTTTCTTCCGTAACACTTAATGTATACGGTAAAACAAAATCAGGCGAAAAAGAAATTTTCGTATATAACGAATATGAAGCAAGCTGGGATGAGAAAACCCATTGCTGGGCTAATGTAACAGACGAGCTTTTGTTCTCATGCAGTGATACAAACACATGGGATTTCATAACAAGCTACATTCCTTTTAATAAGGGTAAAATATGCTTTTTCCACCGTGCATATGAGTTTTCACCTATTGCGCAGATTTATGCTGATACAAAAGATGAAAAATATGCCTATACTTTTATAAGAAATGCAATGGGTATGGTGCATTTCGTAGGTTCCGACCGTGAGGTTAACAACGAGCTTGATATGGGCAGATATTGTGACAATCACCTTTCCGACCTTATGAAGGTTATAGGTTCAAAGCACATGACACCTGACCGCTTTACAGGTCTTGTGAAAAACTTTTATAAAGTGGCAAAGTACCTTGTGGAGGTTTACTACGGAAAGGCAACAAACAACTGGGGTTCATATGCAACGGAAGGCGTTTACAGCGTAATGGGATATTTCAGCGAGCTGAAGGTTCGTGACGAATGGTTTGAAAAAACAGTCAAGGAAAATGACAGGCTCATATCGGTATTTATGAATTCCGACTATTCATGCATAGAGCTTTCACAGAATTACCACCACACACTTTTGAGTACAATTACTGATGTATACAACATCTATAATGTAACAAAAGAACCCCTTCCTTTCTCAGAAAACTCAAATGAAATTTTATACAGACTCATAAAAACATTCTACTATACCTTAAGTCCCACAAGAGGTGACTATAATATAGCCGACTCTACATACGCATACAAAGATCTTACATATATATTCAAAGTATGGTATGACCTGTGCGGAGACCTTTTAAAGAATGATGAGGAAATAAAGTATATTATAACAGACGGCAAGGAAGGCAAGCTTCCTGACTTTACAACCTTTAATCAGCCTGTAAACCGCAGAACATATATGAAAACAGATTGGTCGAGAAATGCTCTGGCAATGGTTGTTACAGGAAAACGTGAAGCATCACACGGACACAATGACGTATTTTCTCTTGTGATGATGGCTTATGGCAGACACCTTGTAACCGACCAGGGCTACGGCACACAGCTTACAGGTGATACCTTTGAGTATATGACAAAATCATCAACACATAACATAGTAATGGCAGACGGTGTTGAAAATACAGAACGTAAAGATGCCGACCAGCTTGGATTTGATACAAACGACAAATTTGACTACTGTGAATACTCCGGTTCAAACAATGCTGCTGTTGACGTACAAAACAGAAGTGTTACTTTCTGTAAAGAACACAAATTCTGGATTGTAACAGACTATGTAAAACCCGTGGACTGTGAAAAGGAAACTACCTTTACACAGTTATGGAATATGACTCCATCAGCAAATATGAGCATAGACAAAGATACAAATATTATACGCAGTAACTTTAAGGAAGGTGCAAATGTCATAATAGTACCAATAGGCAAAATAGACAGTGCAGACTTTGAATACACAAAGTATTCACCGGGTGAAGGTACTATTGTAGACAGCAAGAAAGCTGTTCTTACAAAGAAGTGTAAAGGCGAATGCACTTACAGCACGTTGATTATACCTTTAAAAGAAGGCGAAAGTGCCGATGTTAAAGTAAAATCAATAGAAATTGACCCGGATGTAAACGCATTCCGTGCAGAAGTTAATGGTAAAGGTTTTTACTTTACACACGTTAATAATTGTAAAAAAGATGTTGATTTAGGAGAAGTTAAAACAACGGCAATCAACACAGTAATTTTTGACGACGGCACAAAATACGAATTTTAAGAGGAGTAAAAATGAAAAAAACAAAATCGATATTTGCCATAATTTTAGGCACTATGCTTACAGGCTTTGCAATAAGTGTGTTTTTAACACCTAACAAAATTGTAGGCGGCGGTGTATCAGGTATAGCAACCATACTATTTCACACATTACATATTCCTACAGGTCTCAGTAACATTATCCTAAACCTTCTGCTTCTTATTTTGGGTTTGGGGCTTCTGGGCAAAAAATTTATTTTAAAAACACTTGCAGGTGCAGGACTAATATCACTTTTCATTCAGTTGTTCTCATACATTCCATTTGAGACAGAAAACACTATGCTTGCCACAATTATAGGCGGTGCTCTTTACGGTCTTGGAATAGGCATAGCTTTTGCAGCACAGGCATCTACAGGCGGTACGGATATTTTAGGCAGAATGATACAAAAAACATTACCCACTTTACCAATTGGTAAGGTTTTGCTTGTAGTAGACGGAATTATAATATTTGTTTCATTTATTGTGTTCAGACAGATTGAACTTACACTTTTCGGTGCATTAGCACTGTTCATACAAAGCTATGCAATAGACTTTGTTATAGCACAGCTTAATGTTTCCAGAATAGCATTTGTCATAACCGAAAAAGGTGATGAAATTTCAAAATTTCTTGTTTCCACATCACCAAGAGGTGTAACAATAATTGATGTTGTAGGTGCATATACAATGGACGAAAAGAAAATGCTTTTCTGTGCCCTCAAAGAAGGTGAAAGTCATGACTTTCAAAGAAAAATACTCGAAATAGATAGTGAAGCATTTATTGTATTTTCTGAATCGCAAAGAATAAAAGGAAACGGATTTTATCTGTATAACTAAAGGAGAAAAATATGTATCCATTTATAGAAATTTTTTCTGTAAGGTTGCCTTCATACGGAATGTGTATGCTGGCAGGCTTTGCCCTTGTTTTTATTCTTAGTCTTATACGTTCAAAAAGAAAATACCAACCTCTTCCGTGGGATGATATGCTTGCGGTTACTGCCATAGTTTTATTCCTTTCTCTGTTTGGAGGATATATTCTTTATATGCTGGTAACCTATCCAAAAGAGCTTGCATCAGGTGATTTTTCTGTTCTTACGCAAGGAGGCGTTGTATTTTATGGTGCTCTTTTTGGTGGTGTGGCAGGTGCACTGCTTGGAATAAAAATGTTCAGAATTGATGTTTCGGTATTTGAGGCAAGCGTTGTTCCCTATATTCCATTGGGACACGCTTTAGGCAGAATAGGTTGTGCCCTTGCAGGCTGTTGTTATGGCATTGAATACTACGGCCCCTTTGCCATACACTATCCCGATAACCATCCGTTGTATCCTTTTTTTGATTCATCGATAGGTTATTTCCCTGTTCAATTTACAGAGGCATTTCTTGACATAATAATAATGCTTATACTATTGGCTTTTTTACGCAAAAAACGCAGAAAATTTGATGCCGTATTTTTATACCTTGCACTTTATTCAGCAATGCGTTTTTGTACGGAAATGCTTAGGGGAGACGAAATACGCGGTGTGTACGAATTCAACATTTCAACATCACAATGGATAAGCATTGTGATTATCATTGTATGTATAATAAGATTTTTAACGGTTAAATATATAATTCCAAAAGACAAAAAACAGTAGTTCCTATGAGGTGTACTGTTAAGGATAGTAATTACAATATAATTGCTATCTTTTTTTATGTCTCCGACGGGGTACTTTTTTTGGAAAAAGTACCCAAAAAACTTCAAGTCGGCTCTGTCGGTAAGAAAAAGTAATAGCTTAGTTTGTAATTGAGCCGTCGGGAATATTCGCGACTTTTCGCTCAGAGTCCCT
>JAZQIO010000014.1:0-2014 GCA_045541135.1 Clostridia bacterium | reverse complement strand
TGCAACAATGATAAGACTTAACCTTGTTAAAGGACTCGGCCCTGTTCTTCAGATTGCAGAGGGTTGGACAGTTCAGCTTCCAGATGATGTATCAGATACACTTATGGAGAGAACAAACCCAACATGGCCATGTACATGGTTCACACCAAGATGTACAGGTGAGGGTGCATTCAAATCTGCATATGATGTAATGAATAACTGGGGAGCTAACCATGGTGCAATAAGCTATGGACATATCGGAGCAGACCTTATCACAATGTGTTCAATGCTCAGAATTCCTGTATGTATGCACAATGTTCCTGAAGATCAAATATTCAGACCTGCAAGCTGGAATGCTTTTGGTATGGATAAAGAAGGTCAGGACTATAGAGCTTGTCAGGCATATGGACCTTTGTATAAATAATAGATGAAATGAGTTCAGCAAAAATGCTGAACTCATTTTTTTTTATTTAATAGGAAATTGCGCAAAATCAAAAAGTGTGATATAATGAAAAAAGATTAAAACAAGGCATAAGAAAATAAGGGTGTGCACCCTGAAAAGATATGTAGTTTTAATCTACTCCGTTAAGTGATGAGGTTGGATGGGTGATAATGGTGATGAGTGAACACTAAGAAGAATTAATAATCTTTCTGTACATTTCAATTAACGGAGTGCCCTTGTGGCAAATTTCCAAGACTGTCATATGGTGACCACACTTGCACAAAAGAGGGTCAAAACCAAAAGACAGCAAAAGAGACGTTCTCCACGTATTTAGGGATGCGAGGAAGCGTCTTTTTTCTATGGGAACAGCCAAAAAGAGCGAAGATTTATGCTTGTGATTTTTGGCATATAAGCCGTAATAACGAATCATTTTAAAGTGTTTTTCAGGAATGTGAATGATAAGTTTTTTAATAAATTCGGTAGCCGGAATAGTTTCCACAATTAACTTTTCATCTTCGTGACGATTGTAGTGAAAAGTAACATTTTTACCGTCATAATTATCAATGCGAGAAGAGGCAATAACGGGTCTGCCTAAATATCTGCCAATATATTTAATAACCTGTTTGTTGTTGGTTAAAGTAGGTTTGGCATAAACATAAAACCCATTGGGACAGTGTTTGTAAATATGTGCTTTAACACTCTTAAAAGAGGAACCTAAATGTTTTTCTAAAAGATTTAGAAGAGTCATACGGAAAGAATTACGAAGAAAAGTGTAATTGAAGTGTTTAACATTGCGCCAAACGGAATTATTGCCTGAACCACCTTCGGATAAAAGAACATGAATATGAGGATTCCATTGGAGGCTTCGACCAAAAGTATGGAGAACGCAAATGAAGCCGGGAGTAAAGTTTTCGGATTTATTCATTTTGTAAAACATATAGAGAATGGAATCACGAACAGCATGAAAGAGACAGTTCAGGAGTTCACGGTCTTTGCGAAAAAAGGGCGCAGTTCCTCCGGGATAGTGAAGACACAATGCCTGTGAGAAGTACGAATAAGTTTAAAAGACATAGCGGTAGAACGACGGAAAGAATATAGGTTGCCGCAAGTGGTACAGAAACGGCTTTTGCAGCGAAAAGGAACGACTTTAGTGCTGCCGCAAAATTCACAGCCGTAAAGAGCATGCCCATAGTCATAATCACCGCAATGGAGCATTTTGTCAACATTTTCAAAGACGGTATCACGGATATAGATACCGCTATTTGCAACAGTATTAAAATGATCGTTAAAAATTCTTTGCATAATATTCATAAATATATTTTACAACAAAGATATATAAAAAGCAACCCCACCCCTCAAGAATGAGGGGCAGGGGAGTTGAAGTGTGCGTTAGCGCACTTTTTTATATCTAATCTTTTATTTCTGAAATACAAACAAAGGTCTGTTCCAACCATAATCAGGTTAAGTATATAGAAGAAAAGAACATACCATTTCTCGGAAAAAGCCGCCATGTATGCTTCATTTGTGAACTTTGAAGCAATACCTGCTATGTAGCCGAAAAATATCAGGCATAAAAAAGACAGGCTTTTTCCC
>JAZQIO010000013.1:0-22457 GCA_045541135.1 Clostridia bacterium | reverse complement strand
TAATTATACTTTATCTTGATTATAACAAAGAAGCTTCTTAAACACAAGAAACAAAATGCCTTGTTTTTTACACAAAACGACAGAGCTTTTATAAAGCTTCCAGACTGTCGAAGAACCCGACTTTGCATTAAGCAAAAATCGGGTTCTTCTTCATATTTATTAAATTTACAATAAAAACAAGCAATTTGGAAGGTGCATTATTTCTCTTCCATCTCCATTTTGCAAGCTTTTTTAAATTCATGGTTGCAAATTTAAGCCTTACCCAGTTTGTTACCTGTGCAAGACCCGTAAAGACAACAGAACCGTCCCCTTGTCTTATGCAGGCACAATTTCTAAAAGCACAACAGCATTGTTTTGCATCCTAAGAGCAACACAGGGACTTTCCTTTGAGACTGTACCTAAGCTTTCAGGTTTTAATGCACCGGCGTCACGAATGGCTTTCTTTTGTTCATCGGTTGCGTTTTGCGGTTCGCCTAATTCAACAAATTTTGTGTATGCGTTTGCGGTGTCTTTATCAATCACATATTGGGTCACTTGGTATGTGCCGTCTAAACCTGCAAGATTTACTTCTAAATTTTGTGTAGGTAAATCTAAAGCAAAGCCGTCATCTGCATAACACATTAAAACAGAGTAGTGTCCGTCTTTGTGTTTTGTAGGCATCACAGACACATGCTCATTTTCTAAATCAGCATAAAAATGCAGTTTCTCTTCTCCTAATTTTGCTGCCAATACATAGGCGTTATATAATGGCTTTGGATAAAAGCTTTTAGTGAAGAAATTTCGGTTGCCCATAAAGTCACCACGCAGACCATGCTGACCGGAAAGGCAAATCATCATTTGCTCATAGGGGAGCTTTAATTCGTCAAACATGGTGAGCATTCTCACATAATAAGCGGCATATAGTTCGTTTTCACGAAATACCATTGCGGGTATACGTTCTTTATCTAAATATCCTTCGGTGATAGCACCCCATTCGTCACAAACAAGGGGAAGATGACCAAAACCGCACATGTCAGCAATTCTGGCTACTGTCATAGTGCAGAATATAGCACCACGAGTGTCAATTGGCTTGGTCTTGTCTTCAATCAGCTCAGGGAAGGTACCATAGGAGTGAAAGCTGATAAAATCAAGACGAGTGCCTGCTTCTTTGATGTGGTTTAAGAATAATTCAAAAAATTCAAAGTTTTTAGGTGACTCAGCCAAAGCAGGACCGCCGATGCATAGTTTCTCGCTTACAGAGGTAACGCCACGTGCAAAGGCATCATAGAGCTTGCAATATTCCATGGCACGACTGTAGTTGTCGGGTGCAGGCTTGTCAAAAAAATGATACCAATCCGGCTCGTTATAACAATGCAGACGCCATTTTCCTACTTGTTCTTCTCCGTAGCGGTCTACCAAATGCTGAGTATAAACACGGCAAATTTCTTCCCAAAGGCTATAATCATAGGGTTTGGAGCGAACCAAGATGTTTCCTTTATAACGCTCACCGCAAAGTTCAGGGCTTTGGTCTGCCGCAAGCCAGAAGGGAATAAAGGCATAGGCAATGAAAATATCAAAGCCCTTTTCTAAAAGGGAATCTATACGGAAATCATTTTTGGTAAAATCAAACTGCATTTTTCCGTTTTCATCTAAAGTAACCATTTCTTCAAACATAGAATAAATACGAATAGTTTTTACCGCTTTATCAGCAGCCATTTTATCTAAAAAAGCCTGTCCCCAATCATCTTCAATCGCGTCTGTAGGATGGAAAACAATATGACTCCAGAAATTTTTTAAATCCTTTTCTTTTTTATCGCAAAATACTTTAATCATAGAAAGTACTCCTTTATTTTTTTATTTTAATGAATCTAAAATGCCTTTTAAATAACCAATGGCAAAGTATCTGCCAATGGCATCATAGCCTTGATGGTGCATATCCTCGCCAAGCATTGTGGGAACGTGGTCTACACGCACAGCTACATCAACGCCTTTTTCATTGTTTTACCTTCTTTCTAAATTCTTTTACTTTATTGTAATTGATACTTCATAATATTTACTTCATCTTTTTTTACTGCTTTTTGTACTATTTTTACTTATAAATTTAAAAAAACTCAAAAGACAACAGAACCGTCCCCTTGTCTTATGCAGACAAAACCACTGAATAGTAATAAGAAAACAGTCATTTTAAGATGACTGTTTTTTATGTTTAAGATATATAAAAATCACCGCATAATCCATAGCGTTATATTAATGATACACTATAAAATCTATAAGTGGTTATAAGGGGGATTTATTGAAGTGTATCAAAGTAAAAACGTATAATTCTTAAGAACAATAATTAATTTTACACTTATCAATAAGTTAAAAATGTATTATATTATAGTTGCTATCACATATCATGTTTTAAAATAAAGTCAATTATTTGTGAATTATCGACCAATCCATGAGGATGATGGTCTCCATCTTTTTTTATTATTGTTTTTATTGTACAGTTATTTTCAATATAAATATCATTAATGTATTTACCATTTTCATCATATGGTACCATCATATCTTTATCACCACTTACAAGTATTATTGGAATATTATGTTCAACCAACTTATGCAGGTGATCAAGAGGATGGTTTCTATAGCCTAAAAGCTCACATAGTTCAATTCCTGTATGAGAATAAAATTCTTCAAACATAGTAGAACAGCCTTTACCCATACCAGCCGGACATGAAAGCAAATTTACTACAGGTGCATCAAGATACATACAAGAAACAAGTTCCGGATATTTAGAGGCAAAGTAAATCCCCTGCATTCCTCCGCAGCTCATTCCAATAATCACACATTTTTTGCTCACATTGAAACGAGTTCTCATATATTTTGCAAGTTCTGCTCTTGCATCAGTATCTGAAGGATGATGCCAACGTGTTATATTTTTTATATGAACTATATAATAACCCATACTCAAAAGAATGTTCTGTACATCAGGAAAAGAATCAAAATATTCTGTTTTTAGTGCCCATTTTCCGTTAGGCTTTTCAGGGTGGCAAATTGTAACTTCTCTTCCAACTACTTCTACATATTCTATCATATCAAACCCTCCAATACTATATAATGTCGCCAATTGCTACTCTTACGCAATAGTCAACACCATAATCATAACCGGTAAATCCTATGGACAAATTATATCCATCTTTTGAAAATTCAAGTTTTTCGTCATTATCCATCCATCTGATATTTTCTACATTAACATCAATGTTGTCAAAAGTTATCATACCCTCTGTTCCTGAAATAAAGGTGACATCGGCACTACCCCTTCTTGCAAGATTAACGTAGAAAAAGTAAAGATGTTTTTCATCCTTCAATATAAATATATCAGAATCCTCTTTATACCAATACGGTCTGCCGTTATGGACTGCATCACCAAACATACCCATCCATTTTCCTACGATATTAAGCATTGCCACAGGATATTCAGGAATATTTCCCGATGCTTCAGGTCCTACATTTAATAGGTAATTAGCCCCTGCAGAACGGCATTTAGCCAATGAAGTAAGTATTTTCATAGGTGATTTAAAGTTGAAATCATCAGCAAGTCCCCAATGCATATTCACACTGTCACAAACTTCTGCGGAAACATATTTCCCCATTCCTTCTCTGTTCATAGGTTTGGCATTTCCTCTTTCATATGTGACAGAGTCGATTTCAGGATGTCCCAATTTACCACCGAGTTCCAATCCTGTATTATTAATAATCATAGCTTCCGGTTGATATTTTCGTATTAATGCATACAGTTTATCCTCCTGCCATACATCTCCTTCGCCTTTTTTACTCCAGTTACCATCAAACCATAAGCCACCAATTTTACCGTAATTTTTACATAATATTTCAACATCTTTTCTAATATATTCAAGATATTTTTCAAAATTTTTTTCAATATCGGGGTGCCACCACTCTAATGATGCATAATAGAAAAACGGTACAATATCATGTTTTTTGCACGCTTCTGTGAATTCTTTTACCAAATCTCGTTTAGCAGCACTGTGCATAACATCGAAATCAGAATTACCGCATGTATCAAACAAATGAAAACCATCGTGGTGCTTAGTAGTCAATGTTATGTATTTTGCCCCTGACCTTTTTATCTGCAATACCATATTTTCCATATCATCGGGATTAAACTTGTCAACTAAACGTCGATAATCACTTTCACTTATAAGACCGGGTCTTAAGTTAGCTACCCACTCACCACTGCCAAGAAGCGAATAAATTCCAAAATGCACAAAAATGCCTAATCCCAACTGCTCGAAATCTTTAATATATTTTTTTGCTATAGGTACTGACATTATGTATATCCTCCATATTTTAAAAATTTTAGTTTAATTACTGTTATTTTATTTTTTTATCTTTTTTATATTTACCTGCAGTACAACCAACAATTTTTTGAAATTGTCTGCAAAAGTATGACTGATTGTTATAGCCGCAAGCCTGTGCTATATCTATAAGAGACATATTTGTATCCGTTATCATCGATACAGCATTTTTTATTCTTATGTTATTAACATAATCCATAAAGGTAATTCCCGTAATCTTTTTAAAATATCTGGAAAAATACGACGGATTCATATTCACCATTTTTGCAACCTCGGACAAAGTAAGCTTTTCGCCGTAGTTGTTATATACATATCTGATAGCAATATTTATTTCATTACTGTTAGTACTTATATCTGCAAGATTATCCTCATTTTCCACAAAAATAAGTTTATATATATTTGACAGTATTTCGTATATATAATTATTAATAAGCTGGGTACTGAATAAACCGTTATTTTTGTGCTCTGAACGTAATCTTTTAAAAATATCGTCAATATACTTCTTTTTGTTTTCAGGTACAGTAATGTGAATATAATCAAAGCATTCATTAAACTTTTCGGAATTATCACCTAAAGAATCCACATTATCTTTGGTAATATAAATTTTTATATTTTCTCCGTAAATAGTTTCGGGCTTTTTGGTCATGTGAAGCTTATTTTTATTAATAAGCACAATATCACCTGAATTTATTTCGAAAAATTCATCGTCTATAAGATAACGCACCTTACCCGAAAACAGATAATAAATTTCATAGTGATCATGACAATGAAATTTAGGCATATCCACTGTATCTTTATTGAATTTTTTTTGTAATAATCTCAAATATTTTTTCATTACTAAAGCATTCCTTACAACCGTTATATATAGCATTACCACCCGTAAAAGGGTGGTATGTTATGCTTTGTATACTATTTTACATCAATATTTCCACGAAGTCAATTAAAGCAATTTCAAAAGCTCTGAAATAACCTTTGCCGCCTCTGCTCTTGTAAGATTGTCAAGAGGTCTGTATTCGTTGTTATAACCTTCTATAAGACCGATGGACTTCATCAACATTACAGAAGCCTTTGCATATTCTGATACCTTGCCGTTATCAGCAAATTCATCGGCATCCGTTTTATCTGTTTTTATTTCAAGCTTATCAATTACACGGCTTATCATAACAGCCATATCCTGACGTGTTATGTTTGAACCTATACCAAACTCTGTAGCGGAAACACCGTTTACAATGCCAAGGCTTTTAGCTTTTAGTACATAAGCTTTGTACCATGCATCCTTAACATCGCTAAAATTATTTTCTCCCTCTTCCGCTTCTATGTCTGTAGCCTCTATAAGCATTTTTAAAAACTGCTCACGGGTTACATTGTCATTTGGATTAAACTTGCCCTTTTCATCACCTGCAACAATGCCATTTTCTGCAAGCTCTTCAACATAGCCATAGTACCAGCTATCTGATAAAACATCGCTGAATGAAGGTTTTTCAGGTACTGACGGTGTAGGCTCAACAGGAGTTGGATCTACAGGCACAACAGGTGTTACTGAACCTCCGCCCGAACTACCTCCGCCACCGCCTGAACTACCGGAACCGTGAACGCCGCCACTTGGCTTTTCGGGAGTTTGTACATTATCTTCTGAATCTTCGGAATCGTCTGTATCTTTTCCAACAATAATCGGTTCATCACCAAAATACAGATAGTTACCTGATTTTTTACCGTCCATAAATGAACCTTCAAATCTTACATTGTACTGACCCGGTGCATACATAGTAACATTTTCTAGGACTTCCTCATTAAGAGTTGAAGAATATACGTTAAATATCTGACCGTTCTTTTCATAAGCTATGGCAGAAACAGGTTCTGCACCTTCTTTAACCTTGAAAAGATACTGTCCCTCTTCATCTATGGTATTATCCTTTAAGAATGTTGCATCCATAAGGAAGGTTGATGTTATATTTCCGTCAAGGTCTGTTTCAACAAGCATTGTTGTTGCATCTGTGGTAAACTGTCCCACGTTAGCTTCCTGTTTTTTGGACAAGTCATTAAGATGATAGTAATAGTAGTAATTTTCTTTTCCTGTCTTGGTATTTTTAATACGCGCAGAAAAAGCATTTACAGCTGTTGGTTCAATGCCTGTATCAACTATATCGGCAGTAACCTCAAAGTCTTCTTTCAAATTACGAGGCAGTATAATTGTATTGAATACAGCGTCTCCCACTGCAGTCTTTTTAAGTACTGCCTTTTTGTTCTTTTCTTCAGCGGATTTATGGCTGAAGTTAGTATCTTCATAATAATAAGTTAAATCATCAGTACCTACAGGAACAAGAGTTACGTTAATGTCATCATTGTTACTCTTTATTTCCAGAGTTTCCTCATCAACACTGATTTTAGATGAAGGTAACATCTGCCAGTTTTGTTCAAAAGAATTTTCTTTTGTCCGGTTTTCAGGATTTGCATAATCACCTACAATAAAGAACTGTTGCCCCTTTAAGTACAAGACACTTCTGTGCTGGTCAACGCTTTGTGTATATGTTCCTGCATATTCAACAAAGTCATATATATCGTTTGATTCAAAACCAAGTTCTCTTGTTTTACTTATGTTATCGTGCTCGCTATTATTTACGGTAACAAGATTATGCATTGGAGCAGAACTCATATATTCCTTTGCACCGTCAAGCAAGCTTTTACCAAGACCGGGGTCTGTAAGCAAAAACTTACCGTAAGCAAACAGTGTTATGGAAAGATGGTCACGCTGTCCATGGCTGGCAGTAAAGTCGTTAGTATTTATAAACGACATTGCAATTGCTTTGCTGTCCCATGAGCTTCTCATATAAGTACGCAAGCTTGTAGGGTAACGGGTTGTAGGATTTTCAGGCATAGCACCCGAAGTACCATTTGTTGAAACATATTCAAACATTTCATCATCAGGGAAAGCCATTATATACCATTTTTTTACAGTATCACTATAATTTGACTGATAGTCGTCGGCATCGGCAATATTATATCCACGCCAACCAGGTGATGAACAGTAAACAAGTGTTTTAACAATATTATATGCAATACTCATAACTTCATCACCAAAGGGAACAGGAATACCTGTTTCTTCCTGTATTTCAAATGGAGTATATATAGTACCCAAAATTGTTTGTGTGTAACCTAAGGGCAACTCAAGGCTCATACCGTCTTCCAGAACAAAGCCTTTTACAATACGTAAATTTTCTTCCTGGACAAGCTGGTACCATTCATCAAATACTGCAAGTTCTCTGAATCTGGAAAGAATTGCGTATACACCACCCGTAGCAAATGAAGCCCAGTTATTATCCTTTGTTCCGAAGAAATTAAATATATTCTGCTGAGACTGCAACCATAATGTTTTAATTGATGCTGTAAGGATTTCGCCTGTCATATACTTGCTGTTAAGCACCTGGAAAATATTCTTTGAAGTAGTTCTGGTATGTACGGCTATATCCAATGCATTAAATACATCTGCATTAAAACCAACATGGTGTACCAAGCCCATATACTGTCTTATAAATGTATATGCATAGCGTTCATCCTTTGTATAGCTGTACATATTGGCAACATAATTAAGGTCATTTCCTCTGTGGTACAAAGCAGACTTACCTTTAATTGAGGTATTGTTAGTGGTTATAAAATTCCATGTGTTCTGGTCATTGCATGACCAGATAGCACAGTCCACATTAAATTCATCAAAGTTTGCTGTAGCTTCATCAAATGTCATTTCAGAATATTCGTACACACAAATTTCTTTTTCACCTGTGCCCGAAGCATTTCTGCCATAGACCTTAAGCGTTGCTGAATTAACTTTATCTGTGGTTTTTAAACCTGAAATATCAAATGCAATAATTGCTCTTTTGGTATTTTCATTAAAGTTTTTATAATAACCGCTTTCCTGAATAGTTAAAATCTCATCAGAGCCGTAGTTCTGTGCACCGTAAGCACCGCCACGAATCATAATATCCTTGGACGGGTAAATTTTTTGTGGCATACCGTTTACAACAAGTTCAAGAACAGGAGGCTTATCAGATTCACGTGATTTAACCTCTGCCTGTGTAAGATGCTTGTCAACTGACATAAGCAAAACACCAATGTCCTTAACAGTACCGTTAACCTTGCTGCCAAACATACCTGTTACGTCAACAGAGTGCTCTTCCCATTCATTATCAAAATTCCAGTATCCCCTTACCTCACCAAAACCACTGATAGGATACACATTTTTTTCAAGTGCCAATGCGATTGACTTTGCAGTATTGCCGGGATTTGATGTTGGCTCTGTAAATCTTGAATCTCTGACAGACCTGTAATAATTAAGCAACTCTTCCTTTGCAAGGTCGTAGTCGGCTGCCATGGCAGCCTCCTTAACCTTTATCATATCAGGAAATTCATCATATCTGAAATATGGCTGTTTTGCCCATTCCTGAGTTTCCTCATCCCATGCACCGAAGAATTCATCATCGGCAATCTGCATAGGGTCTTCATCTATTTTATAATCAAATGTGCCCGGTTTTTGGTAAGTTATCAGATGACTGTTGTCAACTGCCTCCTCTGCAAAAACTGCTGAAGGTACAAGTGTAAATGCAAGGCAAAATATTAAAACACTACATAAAATTCGTTTCATATTTATTCTCCTTTCATTTATTGCATTACTTCAAGCAATTTTACAATTACAGTTGCAGCTTCTGCACGGGTAAGTGAAGCTTCAGGTGCAAATGTATTGTCGGCATAACCGTTTATAATACCTGCATCTCTTACCTTATAAACTGCATCTTTAGCATAATCGGAAATTTCATTTTCGTCGTCAAATGTTTCTGATGTCTGTGTTACAACAACACCTTTGTTGTTAAGAATTCTTACAATAAGTACAGCCATATCCTGACGCTTAATTTCTGCACCAACGCCAAAAGTATCATCTGTAATACCGTTGATAAGACCCAATTCAACACCTGTTGAAACATAAGGCGCATACCATGCAGATGCATCAACATCACTAAAGCTTGTTGTATTTAATTTAACATCGGCATCAACCGCTTCTACAAGCATTTTAAGGAACTGTTCTCTTGTAACCTTACCTGACGGGTTAAATTTATTATCACCAACACCGTCTATAATTCCAAGCTCTTTAAGCTTTTTAACATTTTCGTATGCCCAGTGACTTGAAGGCATATCAGCAAACAGGCTTGTTGTATCTTCCGGTGTAATAACAGCTTCCTCTTCGGCATCTGTTTCAATAAAGCCCGGAATGGTTGATACGCCATTTCCTGCACCGCTTATGTAACCGCCGCCTGCTCCACCACCGGAGCCACCTGCACCGCCGCCTGAGCCGGATGAGCCTGCAGGAACATATGCGGCATATTTTTTCGAATACTTATCATCACCAAAGCTGGCAGTAACAGTAAGTGTAACTGTTGTGCTGACACTTGGTTTTGTATACTTACCTGTATTTGAAATAATTTCAGGATGACTTGAAGTCCATGTCAGCGGTGTGCCGAATTTACCTGTTGCAGGAAGCACAAGGTCACCTTTAACGGCACTGCCTGTTGTAAAGTCAAGTGTATCAATTTCAAGCTTAACAAGCTCAGCAGAATCTACAAACAGATATGCCTCAATTTCATTGATATAAAGTTCTTTGTCATCACATTCTTCTGCAGTAAATGATACATAACGTGCAACTACTGTATTAAATGTAATAATTGAAGATTCAATATCACTTACAGTTCCCTGCTTTGCAACTGTCCAGTTTTCACCGTCATTTGAATATGAAACAGTGTATGATTTTAAGCTTCTTCCGTTAGTTACAACATCTTCATTTACAAACAAGGTGTTAAAGTATGTAGGTTCACCAAAATCAATTGTTAAAACAGGTTTTTTGCTTGCATTTGCAGTACCGTAAACTGTGTCGTATTTGCCATCATTCAAATAAATCTTTCCAAATCCCGCTTTTTCGGAAACACTGGATTTTGTAGCTTTGTTCAAAGCAAGATTATACTTTGAATCACAAGCTACCACAAAGGTTTTTTCAACAACTCTCTTAACTGTGCTGTCTTTTGCACTTGTCAGGGTAAGAGTCATAGCTTCAACTGAATGCTTTGAAGGAGCAGTTACAACACCGTTATCATCTATAACCTTATCATAAGGGTCATTGGATACCCAACCGATATTGCAGTCAAATACATAATCTTCAACAAGGTCTACTGTACCGGTAATAACATTCTTTTCGAATACACCAAAGTAAGGAACGTTATCAAGGTTAATATCCAAAACGCCGTATTCATCTGTTGAAATAATTGTTTCTGTTACAGAAATTGCATCTGATGCATCTATCTTTGCAAGATTATCAATCTTTTCTAAAGTATCGGCAAAGTCTACAATTCTTTCACCATCTGCCCATACTGCAATTTTGTCTATGTCAGGCATTACCATTACATCAAGCTCTACGACTTCACCATCAGCTATAGGATAGCTCTGTGACAAACCACCGCCGTATGTAACATAGTAAACACCGTTATTCACATTTACAACAGCAATAGTTTTACCCGAATTGTCAGCAAAAGTAATTGTACCGTTATCTGTACTGCTAAACTTTATGTTTGTAACAGAATCACGTGATATTTTAATGTTGTTATAACCGTTTACGGTTATTGACTTTGCATCACCTGAACCGCTGTAAATTACATTATTGTATGCACGGGGAGAAACTATATAATTATATGTTCTTGTATAATTTTCTCCGTTCATTGTAATGTTTGCAGTTAAAGCAACTTCTGTTGGGTTAACTATTGCAACATCCTTGTTTATTTTACCGCTGTTGCTTATAATTTGTGGCTTTGATGATGTCCATGTAATTGAAACACCGTTATGTTCAAGAGGCAAATTCAAATCATAACGAATGTCATTTGCCTTTTGCTTTGTTATTGTATCAGCAAGGTCACTGATGTAATAACCCAAAACCTCATCATCGTTTTTAGCCGCACGGATTGTAAGGTTAAAGTTCTTTTTAACATATACTCCGTCACCTGAAACCATTGCAGAAATTACAACATCCTGTGGATTTCTGCTGAAATAAACCTGACATTTTTCAAGGTCTACGCTGTCATCAGCAGACCATATAATGTCATACTCACCTGCTTTTGCAGGAAGGCTCTTTATAGTTTCTATTGTGCCGTCAGCAAGCAGTGTTGTTACATCATTAACATCAATTGATGCTAATGCACTTAACATATCATTTCTTAACAAAACATCATTTTTAACAATTTCTGTTACTGTAATGTTATTTAATGTAACCTTGTCACCTTTTTTATTATTTTTATCTATTGTTACACGCAGTGAATCAACAAAATCAATTGATTCATAAGAAAACGGTGAGCCAACAAGCTTGCCGTCTACAAACAGCCATACCTTTTTGTTTTCTGTATCTACCCTGAAGCGGATATCAAAGGATTCTCCGTTTGTTTCCCCGCTATATACCTTTACACTTCCGTCTTTACCTGTAAAGTGTATTGCATTATTTGATATACGAAGTGATGCAACATTTTTGTATGCCCCGTTGTCACTTCCCAATGCAACATATATTGGCTTATCTCCTGATATTGATGGTGTAACATTAAAGGCAACATCATAAATACCTGAATAACCTGCGGTCAAAATGCTTTCACGAGTGCTTTCATTATATGCAACCTCTTCACCAAACAAGCGGTAGTCTGCAAAGTATACCGGTGTTTCTGAAGAAGCATCTTCACCGTCAATAGCTTTTGCAACAACAAGTCCGTCTGTTGAAACAACAGTTGATGCAGCAGCCATGTCGCCTGAACAATTTACATCCTCCAAAGCCTCGCCGCTGTTGTTCATAATATCTTTCTTTTCGTAGCTTTCTAAAGCCTTTACGGTTAGCTTATAGTCCTTATATACAACTGCATTACCAACTGTTGCAGCTGCAGTAAGTGTAACCTCTCTGTCATCATACCAACGTGTTATAACACCTTCATTTGTGATTATTTCAGGGTCTGAAGATGACCACAAAACATTTTCGCCAACATTTGGCAAAACAAGGTCTTCAGTTACTGCATAAGGGTCAGCAATAAATGATGGAATCTGCTTTAATGTCTCAATAGCACTTTTTGTATTTGCATCAGCTTCAATTTCCTCGATTTTAAAGCTCTTTATAACAAGCTTACTTCCCAACAGATTTCTCTGCATATCTGTTACATAAAAACCATTTATATAATCTGCCTTTGCATATAACGCATTTTTCTTACCGGAAATATCATCATATTTTATACTGGTAACATCTTTGATGTTATTACCTGTATCAGGATCTTTATCAATATTAACCTCTAACTCCATAGTATGCAAAACGCCTGAGCCTGAGTTTTTGTATGTAATTTTAGCCTTGTTATCGGAATCAGCACCATACCCCTGTGCAGATGCTGTATAAAGTCTTGAATACCATGCAGGCGTTGCAGTCCATTTTTCAGGGTTAACTGTACTTATAATATACTGATAAAAAGGAGCTCCAATCTTTACTTCCTCCCCGTTTCCATTCAATACAGTACCGGGATACGGGTCACAAACCGTTTCATATTCTGTTGTGACTTTGAAT
The DNA here is from genome assembly GCA_045541135.1 of Clostridia bacterium. Taxonomy (GTDB): domain Bacteria; phylum Bacillota; class Clostridia; order Monoglobales; family Firm-18; genus CAZNKU01. Next base: position 9,503 of record JAZQIO010000013.1, on the reverse strand, counting down.
TTACCTAAATGCTTATTTACACGGTAATTTGAACGTTCTGCATCATTGTGATTAAAGGTGCTTTCAGCCATAAAAATTACTCTCTGTGCTTTTGTAGCGCCGTTTTGTGCACCATCACCGTTAAGGGGTTCTGATTTAATCTGTTCTACTATAAGACCTTTACCTTTTTCTACTTTTACAATTGCATATTCGTCGTTTATATATGTAAGATTCGGTATATCATCTATATCGGAATACTGTGTAAAATCGGTGTATGAAATAATTTTGTCGTCATCTGAAACAGGAGGCTCTACAGGAGGAATAACGGGGTCGTCTCCGCCTTCATTTTCTCCGCCTTCATTTTCTCCACCTTCATTTTCTCCACCTTCATTTTCTCCGCCTTCATTTTCTCCGCCTTCATTTTCTCCACCTTCATTTTCTCCGCCTTCAGGTATAACTACCTTAGGTACAGTCAATTTGTATTCCTTAGTAAAGATACCACCGTCATTATTAAGGTCAACTGTTGCTGTAAGTACAACCTGTGCATCAGCATCTGTGGGGCGTGTTACAACACCTTCCGCAGAAACAACAGCAGGATTTGAAGAAGTCCATGTTACTCCGTTGATAGCTTCTATTGTAAGATTTTCTGTTACACTTTCGGGAAAGCTTACAGGCAAGCTGTTAACAACAGCAAGTGTTGCTAACGCCCCTTCTGTTTCCAACTGTTTTACTTTCAAATTTTTCAAAGTAAAATAAGTGCCTGCCGAAAACTTATCCATTGTTTTTAGTGTAATTTTTTCTATTTTTTGAATATCTTTAGTAATATAAAGGTCTATGGAGCTTCCGTCAACGTTTACAGCTACCGTATCATTTTCAGTATCAACGGTATATGTAACAAGGGCATTTTTGTCGTTTCCATAGCCTAATGTTTTATCTCTTGTTCCTACAGGACCTGCTTTACGAACATCCCACTTTTTAGAAGTATCTATTTTTGTTTGTATACCGTCAAGATAGAAGTATCCGAAAGCACCCGAATCCGTAATGCATTCCAAATCAATATCTACGGTAATTTCATATTTTCCCTGAAATTCTGTCTGTGTCAAAACCGTACGGTTTGCAGGATCTTCTACTTTTCTTTCAAACACTTTCTCTATGCCTGAATTTAAACCTGTACTTTCAGAAACAGGATTTATGTGTTCTATTTTCAAACCCTCACCCTGTACTAATCCTACAGTTGCTATATCTCCCGATTGGGTAAATGTACAGCCTGTAAGGTCCAAAGCACTTATAGTAGTATAATCCTCTGTAATATCCAGAAGCGTTATTTCATTTTCACTTGCCATAGTTACAGGAATATTAACTATGGAAATTAACATTGCAATTGTTAATAATGTTGAAATAATTTTTTTCATGTCAATATTCCTCCTTATCTCTTAATTACAACAGCACGAACTTCTGTTGTGTTATACAAAGATACGTACATCATATCACCAAACTGAATGTCATCCAGCGTGGCTATACGTGCTTCTTTACCTTCTATAATATAAACGGGGCCGGGGTTTTTAATCAAAAGATCCACAGTACCTTCAACTGTATCTGAATTTGAATAACCCATTGATACCTCATTTATTCTTCTTGCTCTGCTGTTGGATATTTTATTATGTTCAATATTCTTAACTTCACCGTAATAATAATCGTCTACGAATGATTCGTAATATTCGTCATTTTTCTGCAAAACCTTAACTGTATTTATACGGTCAAAGCCATCAAGAGTATACTGTATAAGGTCATTTTTCTGAAGTTTTGAAATTTCGGATTGACTTACCCTTGCATCGGCAACAATGTATTTGTATTCACCGCCGTTTGTAAGCATCTTTATAGCCTTATATTCTGTAGCTTTATCTTCAGAAAGAACATCTGAAACTGATATAACAAGTCCTATATCAGATGTATCAAGTACAGGCATTCCCGCATCTGATAACATAACCTCCTGAATAACCATTACCTTAGCTATTGAATTAACTTCATCAATTTCGTATCCGTTTGTTTCATATGCCCAGTTATGAGAAAGCTCTACATAAACCTTAAGGTCATCGTCAGATACTGTTGATTTTGGCTGTTCTGCATACAAGGGAACACAAAAAGCAAGTGTATAGTCTTTTTGTACGCCGAAGGGTTCACCCTTTGTCTTTGCAAACAAGTTTTCTGAACCGTTATATGTTTTTGAATTAAGAGAAACGCAATCTGTGGAATTTTCAGATGCTACTATATCCACATTGTCAACGGCATCTAAAGTATCTATCTTTGAAATTTTACCGTTGCTGTTAAGCTGATAGGAAACAGGCTTATCAAGAACCTCGGCAAAAACAACTTCTGCCTTTGTCTTAGAACCGTTAAATACAATCTTATCCTCTGCAGGATAAATAACAACATCCTTATTTCTTGCAAACAAAGCATTTGATGTAGCTGCCTCACCTGTCATTTCGTCAACTAAGCCTTCAACCTTTTTTACGGAAATGTATTCAGGCAAAAGAAGCTTTACTTTATAGTTTCCACCCAAACCGCTTGCGGCACTGTAGCTGTATACATAGGCATAATTACTTTCGCCCTCTACTTCTTCAAAATCAACTACTACGCCTATAAAATTGATACGGGCAATTATTCTTTTACCAATTTTAATTTCTTCATTTATAACAGTTTCACCCAAAACGTATTCTGTTCCGTCTATAACTATATACTTTCCGTCTCTTTCGGCAACTACGCCTTCTACCGTTTTGTCGGATTTTACAATTCTTACGGCTTCATTGTCATTGCTGATAGCTATACTAAGTACATCTTCTGCCTGTATGCTTTCAAAGGAAATTTCTTTTCCCTTTTCATCATATATTTCCCAGTTCATTTTATTTTCATCAAGCTTAAGATTTTTTAATGTTCCGTACTTAAAGCCATCCTCAAACGTTAATGTAAGTGTATCAGCTGAAACGCTCTTTATAATACAATCTGTATAATCAAAAACAAATACTACATCTGTAAGCTCATCTGCATTGTTATCTATTGCTCGTACAATTACATTTTCATCAGCCTTAAGTTCCTTTGAAACATCATATTCCGGTACAAATCTGTTATTAACAATAAATCTTGTAGTATAGTCAATCTGCACCTTGTACTTATAACCTTCAGATGTATAAAAACATATTTCGTTTTCCAAAATGCTGTCTATTGCATTTCCCGAAAAATCGCACACAGTATTTTCGTTGGTAGGAGCAACAGCAGTGATATGTCCTTCTTCAAAGTTGTTATATGTAACATAAAAATCTACCCTCTGACCAACATATCCCTTTGGTGCTGTACCGTCAAAATCATAAACTTTTCCGTCTATTTCCAATTGTGACGGTTTTAAATTTACAGTTTCACTATATAAATATGTACTTACATCAGCTGTAATTATACCTGTCTTCTTAACAACACCTGTACCTATTGTACGACCTTCAATTAAATTTCTATATGTTCTGTCTGCATCTATTTCATAAGATGGAGCTATATTTGCATTGTAGTACATAGGTACCATAAGCCCTATATCCAAAGCATTATCAAGCATTTTCATTGCTTGCTCAAATGAAAGATACTGTTTTGATGAATCAATACCGGCTGTAAGCTTTATACTGCCTGCAGTATACTGATAACCGTTCAAAGATTTATCCTCTGTAATTACATCATAACCAAGTGCATGCACCAAAATTTTGCAAGCTGCACCGTATGTAATGTATTCTGACGGATTATATACACCGTTTCCGTTGCCTGATATATAATTCATCTTTGCAAGAAGATTTATTGCACCCTTGTACTTGGAATCTGCAATATCCGTAAAATATGCTTCATTTTCCAAAGTCTTTGCAACATCCTGTTGTAACATCATATTTACAACCATCTGTGCAAATTCATCACGGCGTACGTATTCCTCCCTTCTTGTTGATGCATCCATACCTGCTGTTATACCCATAGCTTCCATGTCAAAAGCAAGACTTTTACCATCCGCCATTGCAGGAACTATAGATGTAGCCAACAGCATAAATACGCAAATAAGGCATATTATACCTTTTGTTTTTTTAATCATATAGACCCTCCTAATTCATCAATGATTTTTTACATGAATTTCTAATATAATTTTACAACAAAACCGTTTTTTGTTACATACACAAAGTTCTTTTTTTATTATTTTACCAAACTTTTTCAAAATATTCTCTGTTATTCACAACATAATTCATAAGTTCCTCTGTCTTTGTCCACTGAACTTTATCGGACAAATTATCATTTACACGCTGTGCAACTATATCTAAAATCTTAAGACCTGTATAAAGCCCGTTTGATGCAAGACTTTGCCAATGTGTAAGCATTATGGGATAGCTTCCATTTTCCAAAACCTCAATAATCTTTCCGCCCTTGCCATCTGCGGTTATATACAAATCCGCAACACTCTCTATATATTTTTCGTCATTTTCTGCGGTATGTATGGTCTGCCACAACAAATCAGAAACCGTAACGGGTATGGAAACAAGCCTTCTGCCATCCTCCTCATAGGCTATCCAAGGCTTCACATTCTTTCCATCAGGTAAACTATGTAAATAATACCATGCATCCTTCTTGCCGTACACATTATATATTGCCCGGGAAATTGAAACCACATATTCATCCTCTACCTCATTGGCAAAATGCCAGGGCGACCAGACACCGCACACATCAAACCCTGCCTCTTTAAGTATAGAAAGTGCCTTTTCTATATAAGGGGTAAGGGTTGTACGGTTCTGCATATTTGACCATATTTTTTCGTTTATTCCCGTGCTTTTTCCGGTTTTTAAATCAATTGCCTCATTGTGTGTAAGCATTTCGGGACATATACTGAAATTGGGAACAACGCGTTTTTTTACGGTATCAAGCCATATTTTCATTTCTTCAAAATCTACGCCATCAATTCCGTTTATAATATCACCGCAGTTGCCCGGCATAGGTACAACGCTGAATTTCCCCTTTATTCCATACCTTTCAACAATATCACAAAAGTCAAATAAAAAGGAATTGGGGAAATTTCGTATAACCTTTCTTCCATCATCTGTAAAACCCGTTTTGTGATGAGTATAGTAAACAGACAAAATGGGTGATGGGTCATCTATCATTAAACTAATTGGAAATTTCATAAATAACATCCTCCTTTAAACACACTTTACTACTTGCAATTATAACAAAAACAGTTATTTTTTTGAATAGGCAAAATTCTTTTTTATGAACATTGTGTATATACTTTATTGAAAATTCAATATACAATAATGTTATAGGAGGACAATGATATGAAAAAAATTGATATTCACGCTCATACAAGTATGTGGAAAAACACACCAATCCGAGACGGTGCCGGATATGCATCTCCGGAACAAATCAAAGAAAGCTATAATTAACTTGGACTTCCAGGACTTGAAAAAATGCTGAAAAAACATCCAACCGCCATTGTAGGAACTATAGATGTAGCCAACAGCATAAATACGCAAATAAGGCATATTATACCTTTTGTTTTTTTAATCATATAGACCCTCCTAATTCGTCAATGATTTTTACATGAATTTCTAATATAATTTTACAACAAAGTCGTTTTTTTCATATACACAAAGTTCTTTTTTTAATTATCCCTTGCTATTACAACATATTTGGTTGTATGTATTGTCTGCCAAAGCATATCAAAAACCGTGATCGGATGGAAACAAGCTTTCTGTTCGGTTGGGTATGCAGCCCGTCAAAAACAACACCATATTCTCTTTCGGCTAAAAGAATTTGAAATATTCTTCGTTAAGGGAATATTGTCAAAAGACTACCGAAAAATGTATAAAAAGTGTTTCAAAAATCAAATTTGTATCATAATTTATAAAAAAATTATCATTTATGTCATTTATAAAATGCTTTTAAAATGATACAATTAGATGAGATAATTATATAGGAGGTGTTATTATGAATTTTACCGGAAAAGTAGCTATTTCTACAGGTGCTGCATCAGGTATGGGTCTTTTATTTTCACAGAACTTTGCCGAACTTGGCGGAAATATTGTAATGTGTGATGTAAATGAACCGGTACTGAGTGAAAAGGTTGCCGAAATCAATTCCAAGGGAAAAGGTAAGGCAATTGGTGTTATATGCGATATTCGTGATTATAATCAGGTATCAGACACTGTAAACAAAGCCGTAGAATCCTTTGGTAGTGTAGATATCATGATAAACTTTGCAGGCGGATATGCTGCAAGAATGCTGAAAGTAGACAAAAATGAGTATCCTGAATTTCCGGATGTTCCGATAGATGTATACGATTGGGGAATTGATCTTAACTTTAAAGGTCCATTTTATTTTGCCCACGCAGTATTGAAGCAAATGAGAAAGCAAAACAGCGGTCTTATTATAAACATAGGCTCAATAAGCGGTGCAGAGGGTACACCCTACGGAATGGATTATTCCGCTTCAAAAGCAGGTGTTATGTACGGTCTTACAAAATCAATAGCACAGTACGGTGCAAAATATAACGTAAGATGCGTATGTGTTTCTCCGGGTCCTGTGCTTACAAGAGCAAATATGGCAAGTATGAAAACACTTTTGGGCAGAGCGGCAGAACCGCAGGAAATTATTGATTTGTGCCTGTTTATAGCATCTGACAAGGGTCAGTTTATAAACGGCGAAAATATAATGATTGACGGCGGAAGAAATGTAATGAAAAGGGGATAAAAATGAAACCGACTTTTTTAAAATATGACAAACCTTTAATTACCTCTATGGTGTTGGCTGAAAATGCTGACCGTATAAAATATCTTATAGATAAATCCATAGAAGACGGTGCAGAAGCTTTAGGTATACAAATTGAAAGAACCAAGCCGGAATACCGTAATGCTGAAACATACAGGGATATTTTTTCATACACAAAGGGCTTACCTTTTTATGTAGCAAATTACAGGAGAGGCTACAACGAAGGAAAATCCGACGATGTACTGGCTGAAGAATTGCTTGAAATGGCAGATTGCGGAGCTACCCTTTTAGACGTAATGGGCGACTATTATGATATGCAGCCCGATGAAGTTGCAGTTGACGAAGAAGCAATCAAAAAGCAAATGGAGCTTATTGACAAATTACATAAAAAGGGTGCAGAAGTTCTGATGTCTTCTCATGTTTTCAAGTTTACTCCTGCTGAAAGAGTTCTTGAAATTGCGTTGGAACATCAAAGACGCGGAGCAGACATATCCAAAATTGTTGTTGGCGCAGAAAATATGGAACAGCAAATTGAAAATTTAAGGATTATAAATATGCTTAAAGAAAAGCTTGACATTCCATTCCTCTTCCTTTCAGCAGGTAAATCTAACAGCATCTTAAGAAGAATAGGCGGAGAGCTTGGATGCTGTATGTATTTATGTGTTTACGAACAGGATGAGCTTTCAATAAAATCTCAACCACTTGTAAAAAATGTTAAAGCTATAAGAGACAATATGTAAACTATTAATAATTAAAAAGGTGATAAATTATGAATTTTAATGGAAAAACAGCTATGGTCACAGGTGCTGCTGTAGGTATAGGCCGTGCAACAGCCATTAAGTTTGCACAAAACGGAGCAAATCTGGTATTAGTGGACATAAACTACGAAAAGCTTGAAAGTGTAAAAAAAGAAATTGAAGAATATACTGACAAGGTACTTATTTTCAAATGTGATGTAAGCAATGTGGAAAATGTTAATGAAGTTGTGGCAGAAGCCGAAAAGAAATTTGGCAAAATAGATATTTTAATTAATAATGCCGCACTTTGGAGAGACAGAGCTACATTCGTAGACTCACCTGTTGAATTGTGGCAGAAATATATTGACATAAACATCATGGGTGTGGTATATTGTACAAAGGCTGTACTGCCCAAAATGATAGAAAACAAATACGGTAAAATCATAAATATTGCATCTGTTGCAGGTGTGTACGGAAATGCAAAGATGACACATTATTCCACAACAAAAGGTGCTTTGATTGCCATGACTAAAGCTCTGGCAAAGGAAGTTGTAAATGACGGTGTTATTGTAAACGCTGTTTCTCCGGGAAGTGTAAGCCCTGCTGATAATCCGGATATGAACTTTTACAGAGAAACATCACTTTCACATATCGGACGTACAGGTACAGATATGGAAAATGCAAATCTTATTTGCTTCCTTGCAAGCGATGATGCAAGCTATATCATTGGTCAGAATATCCAAATAGACGGATGCAGAAAAAAATTATAATAGGAGGAAAATAAAATGAAAGCAATACTTGTAAATGATGACAGAAGTTTAAGATGGGACAACGTACCGGACCCACAAATAAAATCCGAAGAGGTTTTGGTTGAAATCCACGCAGCAGCACTTAACCGTGCAGATTTGATGCAAAGAGAAGGCGACTATCCACCTCCTCCGGGATGCCCTGAATGGATGGGTCTTGAAATTGCCGGTGTAATAGTTGAAATGGGTGAAGAAGCTAAGGCAAAATCAAACTGGAAGGTTGGCGACAAGGTTTGTGCATTGCTTGGCGGCGGCGGTTATGCGGAATATGTAGCAGTTAAGTACGATATGCTTATGCCTGTTCCCAAAAACTGCTCTATGGTAGAAGCTGCAGCAATTCCTGAAGCTTTCGCAACAGCATACCTTAACCTGTTTATTGAAGGTAAAATCCAGCCGGGTAACACTCTTTTGATGAATGCAGGTGCATCAGGTCTTGCAAGTGTTATTATTCCTATGGCAAAGGCTTTTGGTGTAAGAGTAATCACAACTGTATTGACTGACGAAATTGCAGATTCAATTAAACACTTGAATGCTGACAGAGTTGTTGTTACAACAAAAGAAGATATTTCATTAGCTCTTAAAGAAGAGCTTGACAAAGGTACATCTGTTGACGTTGCAATTGACTGCCTTGGCGGTGAAATAATGGGCAAATGTATCCACTACTTAACACACGGTGCAAGATGGATTATGATTGCCGCACTTGCAGGTCAGAAAACAGAAATTGACCTTAAAAACATCTATGTAAGAAATGTAAGAATTGTTGGTAGCACATTACGTTCAAGAACACCTGAAACAAAGGCACAGATTTTGGCAGAGCTTGTTGAAAAGGTATTTCCAAAAATTGAAGCAGGTGAAGTTAAACCTACAATCCACGCAGTATTGCCTATAACTGAAGCAGAAGCTGCACATGACATTTTGTACAAGGGACAGAATGTAGGAAAAGTAGTTTTGACAGTTAAATAATAACTGCATTATTTTAAAAAACACTACATATGAGGTGTACTACAAAGGACAGTAACATTTAATTTGTTGCTGTCTTTTTTATTCCGCTGTCCGCGGGGAGGGAGTTTTACGCAACAAAAGTGCTTTATCATGGATGACAAATTAAATTCCATGTATATTTCTCGAATTTTTCTATTGTCTCCGACGGGGTACTTTTGTCGCAAAAGTACCCAAAACGCGAGGGTTTCGATTCCCTCGCGCTCCT
>JAZQIO010000012.1:0-11760 GCA_045541135.1 Clostridia bacterium | reverse complement strand
AAGAGATCCGGTGATGATGGCGAAGAGGATCCACCCGTTCCCATTCCGAACACGGAAGTTAAGCTCTTCAGCGCTGATGGTACTTGGCGGGAGACTGCCCGGGAGAGTAGGACGTTGCCGGAACAAAAGAAAAGTAGTTGTCTTAGGGCAACTACTTTTTCTTTTGTTAATGAAGAATTAAGAATGAAGAATGCAGAATTATGGTGGAAATGCGATGCATTCCTTTTTTTATATATGTATGGCAGTATTCATTGAATATTGTTTTTTGTTCTTTTATATGGTAAAATGAATTTAAGGTAATTTTTTATTCCTGTCTTGACACGAGTAAGAATTGTGTCGAATGGTAGGGAAAATAGAGGAGGTATATTATGAATTGGATGATAGCTGCAAACGGTAAAATGTATGACCATGCATCTGCCTTTCAAAAATGGGGTTTTATTGATTGGAAACAGAGTGCAAACTTTGAAATAAATGACACAGTTTATATTTATTGTACAAAACCATACAAAAGAGTTATGTATAAAACGAAAGTAATAGAAATAAATAAGGTTTTTACAGAATGTCAAGATGATAAAGAATTTTGGTTTGACTTAGGGGAATATGAGAGTGCTAAATCAAAAAAATTCTGTAGAATAAAACTAATAGAGCAAGTGAATTCAGAAAAATTATCACTTGAACTCCTTATAGATAAAGGATTGAGTTCAGCACCTCAAGGACCGATGAAATTGCATTCTGAAGAGTTAATATCATATATTGATAGTAATTTTAATGATTATGAGGCAGAGGGATTTTTTTATGATATTAAAGATAATAAGCTAATCTTTGAAGGACATAAGTTAACTGTACAAGTGGATAAGTACGAAAGAAGTTCAATAGCACGTGGGAAATGTATAGAATTTCATGGTTGTACATGTTATATATGCGGTTTTGATTTTGAAAAGAAATATGGGGAAGTGGGCAAAGAGTTCATACATGTACATCACAAAACTCCATTACACACAATAAAAAGTGATTATTGTGTGGATTACAAAGAAGATTTGATTCCTGTTTGCCCAAACTGTCATGCGATGTTGCACAGAAAAGAAAAAGGAAAGTATTTATCTGTAGAGGAGCTAAAAAATAGGATTAAATAACATTGAAAATACAGGGGACGGTTCTGTTGTGCTCGTGTCAAGTCTATGCAATTTAAAAGATTAGTTTGCCGATTTTTGATATTTACATATATTATAATATAGGCAACAAGCCTTGCAAAGCAAGTCTTTGCGACTAAAGTCGCTAATGTACTTCGTACATTTTGCAATATTGACGGCGTCGTAAAAATGCCCTTGCAAGCAAGCATTTTTACTCCTGGTAGCCGGATGCGAGGAAATCCTGTATTCTCATGGGTTCTGATGGATTTTGTTCAATAAAAAACAGTAGGTTCAAATTATGCTTTAGCATAACAAGATTCTTGGGTAAGGTTTCTTTATTCACTGTTCGCCTGATTTGACACGAGTTATATTATTCCGAATGTTACAAAGACAAAAGAAATGAAAAGGAATGAATTATATGAAGGAAATCAAAATTTTATCAGTGGGGAACAGTTTTTCAGCAGATACCATGGAGCATATAGCCAACATAGTGATGTCAATGGGCATTGAAAAATTCAAGTTTGCAAATCTGTATATTGGAGGCTGTTCCATAAATCAACATTATAATAATGCCATAAACGATATCGCCGGCTACAGATATTTTACTAATACCGGCGATGGTTGGAATGAGAAAGAATCATATAAGATAAGTGATGCTGTAAAGAAAGAAAACTGGGATTTTATATCAATTCAACACGGTACCGGAGATAAAAGCAGATATACAGCTCCTGAAAGTTATGAAAATTTATTACCGTTGGTGAAATACATAAGAACCATTGCAAATTCTGACGCAAAAATTGCATTTAATATGGCGTGGGTTGCAGATAGTGAATCAACACATCACGAGATTATCTCTTATGGTGGTAATCAGGCATTAATGTATGAAAAGCTTACAAACCTTACAAAAGAAGTGATTTTTCCCATAAAGGAAATTGATGTTATTTCACCAACCGGTACTGCCATACAAAATGCCCGAACTTGTGTTGAAAGGAAATTAACCAGAGATGACTTTCATTTGAGTTATGATTTGGGAAGATATATTGCCGGATTAATGTTTTTAAAATCATTGTGTAATTTAAATATTGATAGTGTTAAATGGAGTCCGGACGGAGTTGACGAACAGGAAAAAAAGATTGCAAAAATGGCAGTCAATGCTGCATTTGAAAATCCCTTTTCGCTTACGAAAATCTGTGTTGATACATTAAAAAATAGTTGAACACATTGGAGATGGTTACGATTTGAGTCAGTTCTATGCGATTTAAAACATTAGTTTGTGATTTTGATATTTTAATTTCCAGAGAAAGATAAACTTTAATGTAGGGATATAAATATATGAAAAAATTGTTGTTTTTTGAAAATGCAAAATTGCTTAATGAAGAGTTTGGTATTATTCCCTTGATGTATGGCTCTTTAGGATTGGAATACATAACTGATGAAAGCTTAAATTCTGATGATGTAGATATTTTGATTCCGGAAATTTTTTTGAATGTCAGGTGGAGTGAATTTACAGATTTTTTGTTGAACAAAGGGTATGTTTTAGTGGATGAACATGAACATACTTTTCAAAAAAGGGGTATTTTATATTCCTATGCACCTATTGAAGAATTAGAAAATTTTGCAGAAATACGATTGTCAGAAATAAATCAATACAGGAAAGATGAAGTGCAATTCAAATTACTCTCTTTAGAACAGTATTTAAAGGTTTATGAGGCTTCTGCAAAAGATGGATATAGGGTAAATATCAGAAAAAAGAAAGATAACGAAAAAATAGTATTTATAAAAAAACAATTAAAGTACAATACATTAAAATAATTTTTTGAAATCATTCAATTTTATATGTGAATCTGTGAGTTGTATCTCGAAATTGTATGTGGACTTATTATAATGCAGTGATATAATATAAGTGTAATATGTTTGGGGAGGTACGATTTATGGGGAATTTAATTTCAGTAAATATAAAAAAATTACGTATTGAAAAAAATTTTACACAGGAACAGCTTGCAGAAATGCTTAATGTAAATACGCAGACTATTTCAAGGTGGGAATGCGGAGTAAGTATGCCTGACATTTTGCTCTTGCCCGAAATTTCAAGGATATTCGGAGTTACTGTGGATGATTTATATAAGGAAAAAACCGCTGTTTATGAAAATTCTGCACATCGTTTTGTGTCAATTTATGAAACAACAAAACATCCCGACGATTTTATACGGGCAGTCAATGAATTTAAAAGAGTGTTCAAAAATGGAAATTTTTCTATGAATGATATGCGTATGTACGCGGTTTTGCATCAACATATGATGTGTTATTGTAAAAAAACGGCAGAAGATTACATTAATAAAGCTTTGGATATGTGTAAATATGAGAATGATGATGTTTATTGGAAAACAAGACGACAAAAGCTTCTTTTACTTGCACAATCAGGTAGGAACGAAGAGAACATAAATAATCAGTTATGTGCTGTGAAAAACAATGAGAATGTAAGGGAATACGAGCTTTTAACAACTGCATATTTACTGTCAGGAAAATTTGAAGAGGCGTATGATTGGTTTAAAAAATCTATAAAAAAATTTCCCAAGGACTGTGCACTTTTGCTTTGTGGCGGTGATATATGTAAAAAACTTGGTTTGTTCGACGAAGCTTTTGAATATTGGGATAAAGCACTTGAAATAAATAATATGCTTTACGATGCAAAATATTCTAAAGGGTTTTGTTATGAACAAATAGGTGATTATGAAAATGCATACAAGATATGGTGTGAGATTGTTGAGGATTTAGATTGTGCAGGATACCATATAGAAAAATCTTTTCCTCAAAATTTGGCAGATAAATGCAAAGAAAAGATGAAAAATAATTGAATATATAAAAGACAATGTTTGCAAGGCGTTTACCATAGTGGAAAATGGGCGACCTTTAACAGACATTGTCTTTTTTTGTTTTGTGTGATATAATTGGCATATACAGAATTTTATTTTATAAAATTCTTAAAAGCCTGACGGCTTTCTGCAGTCTTTCAGCCTGCGTATGCCAATTGACGGCGTCGTAAAAATGCCCTTGCAAGCAAGCATTTTTGCTCCTGGTAGAATTGGATTGCATCTTTTCTATCACACAAATATATAATTGACACATACAGGATTTTATAAAATCTATAAATACTTGCGTCAAAGTGGCAAGCTTAATTTCACTTTTATTAAAAAAATGTTAGGAGATAAAAATGAACAATACAATTCTTTTAGATAAATACAGAAGTCGTTTTGTAATAACTCTTTTATTTACGGTGCTTCTTGTAACATTGGTAGAAATAGGGGCTTATATATTTTTTGTATCAAGGGGAATGTATGAGTTTTCCATAAAGGACTCGTATTTACGCTGGAATGTTATTTTCCCTATAGTTTTGAACTGGACTATTCAGATTATCGCTATGATTGTGAACAGGTCAAAAAAAATTAGTCACAATGCAAAAAACAGAATCGTTATTTTTGCTGCCTTAGCTGTTTCATTTGTTACCACAGCTGTGCACAGAGAATATATAGTTATAATGGGTGCGTTTATGTTTCCGTTGATATTTTCTGCCACCTTTAATGATAAAAGGCTGTTTAATCAGACAGCTGTTCTTTCTCTTATAATAGTTGTTGTAACAGCGTGCTTATTGTGGAATGACGGAATAACAGATCTTACCACTGCCGTAAACATTATTGTAATGTTTGGTTTTTTGGCTGTTTCATATTTTGGTGGGCACATTTCCATTGATTTTTCTGAAAGAAGCTTTAAACTTATTCACAGTCAGAAGATGACAAATGACCATTTGCAAAATATTGTGTTGAGGGATCAGATGACCGGACTTTATAACCATATAACCTTCTATTCTGAACTGGATTTATCCATTCAAAAGGCAAACGAGGAGGAATTTGAATTTTGCCTTGCGATGATTGATATTGATGACTTTAAAAAAATCAATGACTCATACGGGCACGATAAAGGTGATGTTGTTTTGAAAAAACTTGCCGGAATTATTGAAAAGTATTGTGATAAAGAGGATAAAGCCTGCCGATATGGTGGTGAAGAATTCGCTGTTATTTTGAATTATAAAGATTTAGACTATTCGCAAAAACAGATGAATATTATTCTTGAAGAATTTGCTGAATCAAAGTATGATTTTACTGACAGACCCATTACATTTTCGTGCGGTGTGGCGGCTTTTAGTGAAGGTATAAACAGAGAGGATTTGTTTAATTTAGCCGACAGTTGTATGTACCGTGCAAAAAAATGCGGAAAAAATCAAATTGTTACAGCATAGCGGTAAATACAAGTAGCAATTTTATTGTTTTGGTATAGATTTACTGCTTTTATATTAATTGTGTAAGCAACGAGGAAAAGTCGGAAGCTAATCCGTCGGGAAGCTGTTTGGCAAGGTGTTGTTTTATTTCATCTGCATCCAGACGACAGCCTACAAGCATCGGGCATACAACATCCGGAAGATTTGCATCCATAGCGTCTGTAAACAGTTGGGCATCAGAAATTTTACCTTCGGTTATTTTAAGCAAAAGCTTTGCATGTCCCCAGCCAAAATGACCCTCGGCAGAGGCGGTAAAGGGTATGGTACTACCGTACAAATATTCCCAGTTTGCGTATTTTTCCGCTATTTGGGAAATGGATTCACTATCCGATATGTTGATAGCTGTGGGTGTATGTCCGTACACAGCTTCAAAAGCAGTGAGCATATTGGCACACAGTTTTTCACAAGTTAAATCCTTTGCAAGTTCAGAAAGATTTACCACCCTTGCACCTACGGATTTTACACCTTTGGCTTGAAGTTTTGCCTTAGGTGGTGTAAGGTATCTTTGCATACGCTCTAAATCGGCATTAACCAGAAGTGTGCCGTGATGATATGCTTTTCCTTTGGAATTATAAAATGCGTTGCCTGAAAATTTTTTTTCGCCTGCAAGCAGGTCATTTCGTCCCGAAAGCTCGGCTTTGATGCCGGCAAGTGCACAAGCTTTTTGAATTACCTGCATTTGTCGGCTAAGGTCATAATTTTCGGCTGAGCAAAGGAATGTGAAATTTAAGTTACCGATGTCGTGAAAAACGGCACCTCCTCCCGACAAGCGGCGTGCAAGCCTGCCACCCTCGGTCTTTAACATGTCACAACGGCATTCCGCCCATGGGTTTTGATTTCTGCCTATTACAACCGTATTTTGATTTTGCCACAGATAAAGTGTGCATCCATCCCGGGGTACGGTGTCCAGCAAATATTTTTCAATAGCTAAATTTTTATATGGGTCAAGTGATGTACTGACATAATACTGAGTTTTTTTAATCATTTTTTCACCTTTTATTTTTTAAATCTCTTTAATTGTAATGGATAATGTAAAAATAGTCAATAGCTTAGTCGAAAGAGAATAATCCGATTCCGCATTTTCAGGCTTATGTTGACAAATGTGATATAAAATGTTAAAATTGTTAAAAACGAAAGAATTTCGTGGAGGTTTTAACATGAATTTGATTCGTCAGGATAAAATAAAAGAATATATAGAGAGCAAAAGTGTGGCGACAATAAAGGAAATTCAGGGTCTTTTTCCTGATGTGTCACTTATGACAATTCACCGTGATTTAAACGCTTTGGAATTAAAGGGTATAATTACAAAGCATCGCGGTATGGTAAAGTTTTCACGCTATAAAGAGGATGTGGACTTTCATGTGCGTATGGAGGAAAACACCCCGGGTAAGCTTTCAATGGTTAAAAAAGCCATTACACTTTTGCAGCCTCACAGCTCGGTATTTTTAGATGCAGGGACGTCCACCCTTGTTATGGCAAAGAATTTGCCGGATATCAGCCTGAATATTGTTACAACAAGCCCGGGTATTGCTTTGGAGATTTGTCGTTTGCACAATCCCACAGTTACACTTTGCTGTGGTACAATGAACCGTAAAAACCTGTCTGTTTCGGGGCTTAATACCCTGGAAATGCTAAAAAAAATCAACATCGATATTGCATTTTTGGGTGTGTCCGGTTATTCGGAAAGTGCCGGATTTACCTGCGGTACGGAAGGGGATATGCTTATTAAACGCACCGTGCTTGAAAAGGCACGAATGAGAGTAATGCTTTGCGGTACGGAAAAGCTGAATCGCCTTATGCCATATACTTTTGGTAATATTGAGGATGCGGACTATATTGTTACTGACGGCACAATGCCGGAGGATTTTATTACGGCAGCTAAGAAGGCAAATACCAAGCTGTTATGATTTGTTCAAAAAGCACAGTTGTATGTAAACAAAGCTTTGCTTTTTTGTTGCAATTATTTATCTGAAAAGAATTGACAATATGTTAAAATGTGATATAATTAACATATAAATGTTATAAAATGTTAAAAAGAACAAATACAGAAAGGATGATTCTTTTGGCAAATGCGGTAATTATGCCTAAAGCCGGTATTACGGTTGAAAGCTGTATCATCGGTACATGGGAAAAGAAGGTTGGCGATTCGGTTAAGGTTGGCGATGTTTTATTTACATATGAAACAGATAAGGCAAGCTTTGAATGTGAATCAACAGAAGAAGGAACATTGTTGGAAATTTTTTATCAGGAGGGTGATGAAGTACCTTGTCTGGTAAATGTTTGCGCTATAGGTAATGAGGGTGATGATTGCTCTGCTTTACGTCCATCAGGTGATGCACCTGCTGAAGAGGAAAGTGCGCCTGTTGAAGAAAAGGCGGCACCTGTTGCAGCAGTTGTTGAAACAACAGCAGTAGACGGTGAAAAGAGTGCAGTTTCTCCACGTGCAAGAAAGCTTGCAGATCGTGCAGGTGTGGATGCATCACTTGCAACACCTACAGGTCCTAACGGCAGAATTATAGAACGTGATGTACGTGAACTTATGAATAATCCGGTAGCTGCAAAGGCAGAAGCAGTAGCAGCTGTTGCGGATTCTGCACCTGATATGGAATACGAGGATGTAAAATTCAGCGGTATTCGTCGTGCTATAAGCAAATCTATGCACACATCACTTTCTACTATGGCTCAGCTTACACACAACACATCCTTTGATGCGTCAAACATTCTGGCATACAGAAAGCTTTTGAAGGCGTCTGAGGGAGAAACAGCAGGTATTACACTTGGTGATATTATTTTGTATGCTGTATCAAGAACAGTTTTAAATCACCCTGATTTAAATGCTCATATGCTTGATGATAACAACATCCGTTTGTTTAAGCACGTACACTTAGGCGTTGCAGTAGATACACCGCGTGGCCTTATGGTACCTACAATTTTCAATGCAGACCAAAAGAGTCTTTTGGAAATTTCAAAAGAGGTTAAAGAGCTTGCGGCACAGTGCCGTGAAGGTAACATTAACCCTGACAAGCTTTCCGGCGGTACATTTACAGTATCTAATCTTGGTAATATGGGTGTGGAATCCTTTACACCTGTAATAAATCCACCACAGACTGGAATTTTGGGTGTTTGTGGTACAATAGAGCGTGTACGTAAGGGCAAAGATGGTAACATCGAAATTTATCCTGCAATGGGACTAAGCCTTACATACGATCATCGTGCAGTGGACGGTACACCTGCGGCTCGTTTCCAGAAGGAACTTGGCAAGAATCTGGAAAACTTTACAACACTTCTTGCGAAATAAGGAGGCATAGATATGGAACTATTTGATTTATTGGTTATTGGTGGCGGTCCCGGCGGTTATTTGTGTGCCGAACGTGCCGCACAGGGTGGTATGAAGGTTGCACTTTTTGAAAAAAAGGCACTTGGCGGTACTTGCCTTAATGAAGGCTGTATTCCCACCAAAACACTTTTGAACTCTTCTAAAATGTACAGACACGCAAAGGAAAGCGAGGCATTCGGTGTAACGGTATCGGATGTTCGTTATGACCATGCAAAGGTTGTTGAAAGAAAGAACCAGGTTGTAAAGACATTGGTTTCAGGCGTAGGTGCTACAATGAAGGGCAATAAGGTTACTGTTATTTCAGCATCTGCTGTTATCAAAGGTCGTGGTGAAAACGGCTTTGCAGTAGAGGCAGACGGTACAGTTTACGAGGGCAAGCGTCTTGCAATTGCAGCCGGTTCGGAAACAGTTGTTCCCCCTGTACCCGGTCTTAAGGAAGGAATTGCTTCCGGCTTTGTTGTAACAAACCGTGAAGTATTGGATGCTGAAAAGTTGCCTGAAAAGCTTGTTGTTATCGGTGGTGGCGTTATAGGCCTTGAAATGGCATACTACTTTGCAAGTGTCGGTGTTTCCGTAACCGTTATTGAAATGATGCCGAAAATTGCAGGTGCAACAGACCCTGAAATCTGCAAAGTTCTGACAGATTCATTTACAAAGCGCGGTATGGAATTTAAACTTTCCTGCAAGGTTCTTGAGGTAAAAGAAAAAAGCGTTATTTATGAAGAAAACGGCGAAAAGAAAGAAATTGACTGTGATATGGTACTGCTTTCCGCAGGTCGTAAGCCGTCTACAGCAGGCATTGGTGTAGAAACACTACAGCTTGAAATGGACAGAGCGGCAATTAAGACAGACCGTCATATGTGCACAAATGTTTCCGGCGTTTATGCAATCGGTGACTGTAACGGCAAGCTTATGCTTGCACATACAGCTTACAGAGAAGCTGAGGTTGCAGTAAATCATATGCTTGGTAAAGCAGATGAAATGAGATATGATGTAATTCCGTCTGTAATCTATACAGACCCTGAGGTTGCAAGTGTAGGTCTTTCTAAGGAAGATGCCGAAAAACAGGGAATAAAGGTTAAGGAAGTTAAGCTTCCAATGTCTTATGCAGGTCGTTACCTTGCAGAAACAAACGGCGGTAAGGGCTTTGTTAAGCTGATTGTTGATACAGATAAAAACCGTCTTGTAGGTTGTCATATGGTTGGTTCTTATGCTTCAGAAATCATTATGACAGCAACTATGATGGTGGATACAGAGCTTACACCTGACAGACTTAAAAAGCTTGTGTTCCCACATCCTACTGTAGCAGAAATTATAAGAGAAGCAATTTTTCATATATAAGGAGGAAGAATAATGCCAAAGAATTTATTTGTAGATCCGTCTGAGGTTCGTGCGGCGGGTAAAATTACATTTAACGACATTCCGGTAAATGTTTATAACAAAAGCGTAAAAGACGAACGCGGTAAGTTCAGCGATGATGACCTTGTACGTATTTATCGTGATATTGCAATTTTGCGTGAGTTTGAGTCAATGCTCAACCAGATTAAAACACAGGGACTTTATAACGGAATTGAAACAACATATCCGGGTCCTGCACATTTGTCCATCGGTCAGGAAGCTGCAGCTGTAGGTCAGGCTTATTTGCTTGATCAAAACGACTTTTCGTTTGGTTCACACCGCAGTCATTCCGAAATTCTTGCAAAGGCACTTTCTTGTATTAACAAGTTAAGCGAGCAGGAACTTATGGACGTTATGGAAGGATTTTTGGGAGGTAGTGCACTTCGTGCAACAGAAAAGCTTGGTCCTGTAAGTGATGTTAAGGAACTTGCAATCCGCTTTATCCTTTACGGAACACTTTCTGAAATCTTTGCACGTGACACAGGCTTCCACAAAGGTCTTGGCGGTTCAATGCACGCATTCTTCCTTCCCTTCGGTATTTACCCCAACAACGCTATCGTTGGTGGCTCTGCTGCAATTGCAACAGGTGCTGCACTCTTTAAGAAAGTAAACGACAAACAGGGTATTGTTGTATGTAACTCCGGTGACGGTTCTATGGCTCGTGGTCCTGTTTGGGAAGCTATGAACTTTGCTGCTATGGATCAGTTCAACACACTTTGGGAAAGTCACAAGGGCGGCATGCCAATTCTTTATAACGTATTCAATAACTCCTATGGTATGGGTGACCAGACCAGAGGTGAAACCATGGGTTATGATATGCTTGCACGTATTGGTTCAGGTATCAGCCCCACACAGTTCCATGCAGAAAGAATCGACGGCTTCAATCCTCTTGCAGTTATCGATGCTATGGAAAGAAAACTTAAAATACTCAGAGCAGGCGAAGGTCCTGTTATGCTTGATACTGTTACATACCGTTACTCAGGTCACTCCACATCTGACCAGAACGCATACAGAACCAAAGAGGAAATCGATGCGTGGAGAGAAGTTGATCCTATCATCACATACCGTGCAGGTCTTATCGATGCAGGTGTTGCCGGTGATAGCCGCTTAGACGAAATCTTAGCTGAAACAACTGAAAGAATGACAATGATCTGCAAAGCCGCATCTGACCCACAGATAAGCCCCTACATTGACTTCAAAGCTGACCCTGCAGTTGTAGAGCGTCTTATGTTCTCCAATGAAAAAGTTGAAAAACTTGATGACCGTGAGCCCGAAGTTAATATGCCACTTGCAGAGGTTCCTGCATATAAGAAATTAAAAGAAAAAGAAAGAGCTCCTATTGTAAACGGCAAACCCGTTTCAAAAATGAAACTCTTTAATCTCCGTGATGCTCTTTCCGAAGTTATCTATGACAGATTCTACGAAGATCCTACCCTCATTGCTTACGGTGAAGACGTTCGTGACTGGGGCGGTGCGTTTGCAGTATACCGTGGTATGATGGATGCATTCCCATATTGCCGTCTCTTCAACTCACCTATCGCAGAAGCTGCTATCGTAGGTAC
>JAZQIO010000011.1:0-49519 GCA_045541135.1 Clostridia bacterium | reverse complement strand
TTTGAAGCTTCCTTCAAAAACAACAGAGGGCTATGATATCACATGGGAATCACTTTCTAAAGGGTATATTTCTGATAAAGGAGTTATAAATAAAGGTATTAATATTCCTAACCCTACAGATGTTAAGTTTAAGGTTACTGTGTCCCTTGATGGAGAGTCATTAAGTAAAGAAATAACATTCATGCTTGCAAAGAGGGGTGCTGATGTTGCACTTGCACCAACTGATATTACGGTACCTGCTGAAGGCGTTGTTAAATATAAAGCAACAATTTCAGGAAATGGAAATTCTTATTTAAAAGATGGTAATGGCAATAATATTGTTGGATTTATTGTAAATGGTGGTAAGATTTCTTTTGATTATAAAAATACAGACAATGTACAGTATGATGTTAATGATTCATTTGAAATTGAAGTGGTTATGAACAGCATTGACCAATGTGCAAGCATACTTATTGATGGCGAGGTTGTATTAGATTATGTTCCTTATCTTGCATCATCAGATGGCTTTAAAAGTGTTGTTTCAACCGGATTGAATTTTGATAATCAAAAAGTTGTGTTGGATGAATATTCTTTGTTTGATTATAATGTTAAAGTTTTTGATTATGTTGGAGTATTTGGTAACTTCTTTGTATCAGAAAACAGAAGTCTATTGGATAATTCAATAGGCGGCGTTAGCGTGAAATGGAAATCGTCAAATGAAGGAATTATGACAAACGACGGAGAGTTTTCAAAACCTTTAACTATCGAATTTTTTGATATGACTCTTACTTTGTCTGGCGATGGTACAACTAATGCGAATGTAGAAAAGGTATTGAATTGTGTAGCTGTCCCTGATGAGAGTAAAAATTTGTTTAATAATTCTATAGTATCAGTTGATATGGAAGAAGATGTAAATAATAAAAAAGTATTGGCTTTCGATAATGATTTTACAACTTATTTTGGGGCTAAAAAAATAAAATCTGCTGATTATATATTGATAGAGCTAGAAAATCAAACGATAATAAACTCCTTATTTTTCTTCCAAAATGAAGGTGGCGGCATTGAATCATGTGATATATATTTATCAAAAGATGGAAATAATTGGGGAGAAGTTGTTGCATCACCGATTTTCTCTGATATAAAAAGCAACTATGTAATGTTTGAATATCAGGATGCTAAATATATTAAAATTACAAATATTTCCGCAAAAAATAATTCGTTTGAACTATATGAATTGAAAGGTTATCTTTCCTATTCGGCAGATAATAAGGCTCAGATCGATATAAATGCACTTGTAATGCCTACAGAATATAACCTTACCGCAACTTCTCTTAATTTACCTGAAATTGGTGCCATATATGGTTCAAAACTAATATGGACATCAACTAAGCCAAATGTAATTTCAACAGATGGTAAAATCGTAAGGGCGAACATTGCAACCGAAGTTGTACTTACCGTAATTGCAGAAATTGATGGTGTAACTACAACAAAGAGATTTACATACTTGGTTCCTGCTGCATCATCCGGCGGTAACGGCGGTGGTGCCGGCGGAGGCGGTGGTTCATACGCCGGTAATATTGCAGGTATTAATGCAGGCGGTGCAGGTATAGCTTCAACACCGACTCAGCCTGAAGTTGAACTTGAAAAAAAAGAAGTTTCTGTTTCAAATAATGGAATTTTCGCTGATACTCCTGCTGATGCATGGTATTATGATTACCTTACAGGGCTTGTTGAAAAAGGCATTGTAAACGGATACGATGATGGTAAATTTATGCCAAACAATCACGTTACAAGAGAAGAATTTTTAAAGATGCTGATTGTTGCATCAGGCATAGAACTTACCTATAACAACAAGGGCTTTGTAGATGTTGACGAAGACGCATGGTACACACCGTATATCTATACTGCAAAAGAAAATGGTATTGTAAGTGGTGTTGACGAAAACAACTTCGGTATAGGAATGAATATATCCAGACAGGATATGGCGGTTATGATTTATAATGTTTTGACTAACAATGTTGTTGATAACAATGTTGTTGATAACAATCAGACCGAACTTTTTGCCGATCATAGTGAAATATCATGGTACGCCTATAATGCAGTTTATGCTATGAAAAATATTGGTATTCTAAATGGCTATGAAAACGGAGACTTCAGACCTGCCGGCAATCTTACAAGAGCAGAAGCAGTTAAGGTTGTTGCTCTTATTTTGAAAATGAAAAAGAATTAAGAAGTAATTGGGGAAAGGAGAACGTAATTTGAAAAAAATACTATGTTTGACTATTGTCTTTATGATGCTTCTTACCACGGTATCTTTTGCAACGGAATCTAATGAAGAAACCGGAAAATACATTTATAGAACAAACACATATGATTTTGATCTTATAAAAAAAGATCCTATGCTTATCAGTGATGAGGATTTTTTTGGAGTTTGGGATGAAAATGGAAATGTTGTTATAGAATCTTATTTTGATTATGAGAAATTTCCGGGATTAGCTGAAGTTGAAAGTGCTGCAAAAAAATCGGATTATGGAAAAGCAAAAGAGGAACTTTATAAATATTACTTACCGGAAAAGTATAATAGAGTTAAGGCGTCTACGGGCGTTTCGTCAAATTATGCCTTTGAAACTGAATTGCAATCAAGAAATATGTATTCGGTAAACAGTGGTGGTTTGGCTATTGAAATAACTGATTTTGTTGGTCAGGAATGGCAGACGGTTACAGCTAATTCGTCAAGAGTTTTAGAACATGTAAAGAATAATGTTTCAGCAGGGAGTCCGTATGTTACTTTTGTTATAGCTTCTATGGACAAAAGTAATACTCCGGCTGAAATAAAATCAAAAGATACAGATGCACCACCTACATTGCATCTTGTTGTAAACAATGTGCAAAAAACTTTTGAGGTTTCTGATGATTCTTACATAAGCCCAGGTGTTAATAAATACACTAATTTTGGGACAGAACCGATTTTGTATGCACAAGAATATGGATATTGGGGACATTGGTCTAATGCACAACATCCGTGGGGAGATGAGACCTCTGATACAAAAAGGACTTATATAAAATTTGATTTATCATCTTTGAAGACTACAGATAGTGTTTCTTCAGCAGCATTGTCATTTAATGCTCGTACTGCTGCCGGAGGAGATCTTGAAGAAAAAGAACTGTTTATATTTGGATGGGAAGATGCTACTTGGACCGAAAGTGATATCAGGTGGAATTCTTATGCAGATTGGTTATTTTTCTCATGTAATGAACAAGAAGTTTGGGACTTTGTAACCTCAAATGATGTTACGACTAAAGGTAAGCTATGCGTTTTTCATCGTGGGTCAAAAGTTGTACCGCTTGCAAATATGTATGATTATAGCGGAAATGAGGAATATGCTTATACTTTTCTGAGAGATTTGATGAGCATTGTGTATAATGTTGGCGGGAACAATAAAGATGTTATGAATGCACTTGATATGAGTAACCATGTATTCAATGTTACACAAGGTTTCATAAAAGTCTGGGGTAGCAAGCATATGACCCCTGAAATATTTACAGCTTGTCTTAAACACCTGTATCTTGTAACTGATGTAGTAGCTGTAGATTATCTTGAACAGGAAACACATTGGAATAACTGGGGTACGAATCAGACATCTTCAACATATCGTTTCTGTAAAACTTTTCCGGAGTTAAAACGTTCGTCATATTGGTATGATTGTACTTTAAGACATAACGCAAGACTCCTTGACTATGGTACATATGACGACGGAGTATGTATTGAACAGTCAATAGCTTATGTGGGAACATATCTTGCAACATATGACAATGCATTAGATACTCTTTATGATGTTAATACCGATGAATATGGTGGTTTTTGTGCGGATAATGAGTTGAATGTATTGAAGGATGTTGTAGTTAATATGTATTATTCTATGGCTCCGGGATATAGAAGTTTTGGGCTTGCAGATTCAGCTGATTATGGAACATCGTATAAATCAACTTTAACGAATTGGTATGGATATCTTAAAAAGTTGGGTATAGATGTACCTGAATTGCAGTATGTAGCTACGGATGGGAAGTCAGGAGAATTGCCCAAATTTACGTCTATTGGTTATCCTGATGCAAGACGAACATATATGAGGACTGATTGGTCTAGTAATGCAGTTGCATTAGCATTTACTGCAAAAGGAGATAATGCACCTCACGGACATACTGATATTTTCCATGTTTCTCTTGTTGCTTATGGTCGTGATTTACTTGTTGACCCGGGATATGGTGTTGTAGCTGCTATGGCTCCTTATATGGAACAAGCCGCACAACATAATACAATAACCGTTAATGGGGGAGATATTACCAAATCTTTAGGCTACGATAGTGTGGAAAAAGAACAAGAATTAAATACATTATATGACTTGACTACTTATCAGCATGCCTATGTTGATAATGCTTCAAATGCAGAAAGAACTGTGTTGTTCCTTAAAAATCAAAAATTCTATATAGTTTCTGACTATATTCAACCAAATAATAGAAATAGAGTTAATACTTATACACAGTTTTGGCATATGTTGCCATCTGCAAATATTTACAAAGCTGAAGACGGAACCAGTGCTTTTAGAAGTAATTTTGAATCGGGAGCAAATATAATTGTTTCTCCTGTTGATCCGGAAGGTATGTCAGATGTTCGTTTTGAATATGCAAAGTATGCGCCAGTAGCGGGTGTATTTATAGACAATCAAAAGGGTGTTTATGAACGAAGAAGTTCCGGTGATGTGAAATTTGGCACAGTATTATATCCTCTTGATGGAGGCGAAAACCGCGAAATTACAACGGAATTAATTGATGTTGGAATTGCTAATGAGGGTGCAGCGGCATTTCGTATAAGAATTAAAAATCCTGCGGACAACAGCATTGAAATTTATTATTACTATCACTTAAGTGACCTTTCGCAGAAAAAAGAGGTTGATGTTGGTGGATACAAAACGGATGCAACAACAATGCTTGTACAGGAAGATTCTTCAGGAAATGCACTTTCTTTCTTTGTTCATGATGGTTCATATATCGAAAAAGCTGAACTTAAGGATAAATATTTGTTTAAGAGCATAAATGGAAATGTTAATTTGAGTGCAAGCTTTAACGGTGGTGATGTTGCTGAGTTGTCTTCAGAGTTTATGTCAGTAGATAATTTAGCAAACATTACAGTATATACTAATAAAAATATTCTTAAATCTTCATATAACGGGGAATATACTACTACTATGAAAAAAGATGGGGGATATATTTATTATGGGGATACCCCAATAGTTAGCAGTTCGGAAAGCATTCCTCAAATTCCGGAAAAGGACGATTTTGATGAATTTGTCGGTGGAGGAACGGGTAGCAGTTCCGGCGGCGGAACAGGTGGTGCAGTAACTCCACCTAAAGATAATGTCGATGATAAAACCGAAGATGAATCCAAAGATGAAAATATAATAGAGACAGATAAAGCAACTGATTTTATTTTTCCTACATATAACGATGTAAAGGTTAATGATTGGCATTTTAAATATGTTGAAGATTTGACCGAGAAAGGTATTATATCCGGTGATGGCACAGGAAACTTTAATCCTGACAGCAAGGTTACAAGAGAGCAATTTCTTAAAATGCTTATTCTTGCATCATGTGCTGAAACAGAGGAGGCTGAAAATACCTTTGAGGATGTAAATTATAATGATTGGTATGCTTCCTATGTACTGAAAGCAAAAAAGCTTGGCATTGTAAATGGTATAAGTGATACAGAATTTGGAATCGGTAATAACATAACCCGTCAGGATATGGCTGTTATGATTGCAAGAGTTCTGGAAATAAAAGGTATAAAGGTTGAAGATTCCAATGTAGTCGGTTTTTCTGATGCAAAGGATGTATCTGATTATGCTAAAAATTCAGTTAAATTTATGAAATCCATAGGGCTGATAGAAGGTTACAACAACCAGTACAGACCTCTTGATAATCTTACAAAGGCGGAGGCTGCAAAGGTTATATCAGGGCTTATGAATTACTTGGTGGAGGAATAAGGTTATATGGGTATAAACATAGCATTTGCGGGGTTCAGACATTCCCATATTTTTGGATTGTATGATTCCGCATTGCATAGTAAAAATGTTGAAATAACAGGATGTTTCGAAGAAAATCCTGAGGAAAGAGAAAAGGTTGAAAAAGCATATGATATCAACTTTTCCTATGGAAGCTACGACGAAATTTTAAATGACAAAAGTGTTGATGCTATTGCAATAGGTGATTATTACGGCAAGCGTGGACAAATGGTAATTAATGCTTTGGAACACGGTAAGCATATAATTTGTGATAAGCCAATTTGTACAGATTTGTCAGAGCTTGAAGTAATTGAAAAATTAGCAGAAGAAAAAAATCTACAGGTTTGTTGTATGCTTGATTTAAGGTATATGCCTCAAGTCGCTAAAGTAAAGGAAATAATAGAAAAAGGTGAATTGGGCGAAATTAAAAATGCTTCCTTTACCGGTCAGCATTGTCTTGACTATGGTAACCGTCCGTGGTGGTATTTTGAAGAAGGTAAACATGGCGGAACAATAAATGATATTGCAATACACGGCATTGACCTTATAAGGTTTATAACAGGTAAGAATCTGACTAAAGTGAATTGTGCTAAGGTGTGGAATGCTTTTGCGGATAAAGAACCTGACTTTAAGGATTGCGGGCAGTTTATGGTGGAAATGGATGATATGTCTGTTATGGCAGATGTATCCTATGCAGCACCAAAATTTAACGGAATAATGCCTACATATTGGGATTTCTATTTCTGGGGAACAAAGGGAATGTTGAATTTCAGATTAAAAGATAATCTAATCCGTATTTATAAAGAAGCGGAGGAGGTTATTGAGTGTGAAGAAACAACACCCGGATACCTTGATGACTTTATGAAAGAAATAGATGGAATTAGTACAATTATGGATACAAAGAATATTCTAGAGTCTCAAAAACAAGTTCTTGTAATCCAAAAATCTGTATTATAAAAAAATAAAACACTGCTTTTGTTGGGGTTTCCAACAAAAACAGTGTTTGAGATAACCTTCAAATTAATTATGCGAATTATTGACCGTTAAAATATTTTTGGTATTCTGTTGGAGATAATCCTTCAATTTTTTTAAACATCATACTGAAATAATGAAGGCTGTTAAAACCTACCCTTTCGGAAATTTCTTGTATTGACAGATTTTCAGAAACGATAAGCTTTTTTGCTTTTTCAATTCGCATATTTAATATATAATTTATTGGTGTCTCTTCAAAAAGAAATTTAAATCTTTTTATAAAGTAGGTTTTGTTTAAATTGGTTTTATTAGCCAATTCATCAAGAGTTATAGTTCTGTGGATATTTTGTTCAATGTAATTTTTCAAATCAAAAATCAAAGTATCGGTATTATTTTTAGAATGCTGAGGTGGTTTGAAGTAAACTTGATAATCATGGATTGCTGAAATTTCTTTTTCATTAAATTCGTGTATTATTTTAGCAAGCAATAATTTTAAAGCGGAACTAATAATTTGATTACAATATATATTCCCGTCAATACCTTCTTTTGATATTAATGAAAACATCATTTTCATAAATGAAATATCACTGATTTGAAATTCTTCGGGAATATTTGACAAATATTTAAGCAGGGCATCGCCAAAAGCGGAAAACTTTAAGTCAACAACCTTCATATTGTTTTTTTGCTTTATGGCATGTAAAGTTCCGGCTTTTATAAAATATATGTGGTCTTGCTTTGCTTCAAATGTTTTGTTTCCAATGGTGATTTCTCCGCCTTTTTTTTGGCAGAATATCATTTGAAAGAAATCATGAGTATGTGGCTCAACCGTATTTGCTATATGGTCGATTATTAAAATCATTCGAGTATCCATTGGTAATCACCTCAGTAAAATTATATAGTATTTGTTGTTTTGTGTCAATATAAAAAGAGAATATATTGTAAATGTTTTTGAAAATAAACAATTTATTCTAAATACAAAATGTCTTTACAATGATATTATTAACTTATAGTTAAAGTTGAGAATGTGTTCTCATTTAATGAATATTTTATAAAAATAATTAGGGGGTTTAATTATGAAAAAATTTTTATCACTTTTTATTGTAACTGTGTTGTTATTGTCTTTGGCTTATGTGCCGGTTAATGCAAATGACTCTGCTTCGGGAACAATACTTACACATTTCGATGGTGTAATGTATACATCTATTAAAACCACCGTTGTCCCTCAGACTATTGCAGAGGAAAATGTATTTTCTACAGATAGATTTTATTCTTCAAATACATCATCTGGTATTACAGGGAATACTCAGCATTTTTTGATACAGCAGAAGGATGCTAATACTGGTTCTAAAATTGGTAGTGGTATTAAATGGACTACCGAAAATGAAGATAATTACTATGTTTTCAATTCGTCTAATGTACAGAGTAACTATAGAACCAACCTTCAAGAGTATTTGACTGGTAATACACCAGTATTATCATTATCCTATGATATGAGAATACCTGCAGAAAGTGTTGATAAGTCAAGAAAAACAACTGTAATGTTTACATCGTTAGGTACTGATACCAACAATCAATCACAAATGTATATTAATTATGACAACGGTGTTTTTTCAGCAGAACCTTATAAAACAACATTCACAACAGTTTCTTCAAAAACAGCGTCTTATACTGCAAATGATGGATGGGTTAAGGTAGAATTAAGAATATACAGAACAACAGATAATAAAATAGATGTTGGTGTATATGTTGGTGATAAGCAAATATACTATGGAAACGGTACTGTTACTTACGATGATGGAATTGCTAGTATCCGCCAGCTTAACTTTGAAACTGAAGCTGTAGATAATGCAACTTTTGATACTCATTATGATGATATTATTGTTTCTGCATTGCCTGAAAGCTACAAGCCGGTTGATATTGTAGAGGAAGTTGTTCCTGTTCAAACATATCTTACACATTTTGATGGTAAAATGTATTCCAACATCAACACTGATGATGCACAGAAAGTTGTAGATGCTAATGAATTTTCTACAGATAAAATTTATGCTTCAAATGTATCATCTGAAATCAAGAAAAATCCACAGCATTTCTTGGTAGCAAAGACTCCTGGTAGTGGTATTAAATGGACTACAGAAAACGAAGATAATTACTATGTTTTCAATTCGTCTAATGTACAAAGTAACTTCAGAACTGACCTTGCATCATATATGACTGCAGATACACCTGTACTATCATTTTCATATGATATGAGAATACCTGCAGATAGTGTTGATAAGTCAAGAAAAACAACTGTAGTCTTTGCGTCAAATGCTTCAGCCGGAACAGACAACTCATCAACTGTTTATATTAATTATGATGACGGAGCTTTTTCAGTAGATCCTCATAGAACATTCACAACAGTTTCTTCAAAAACAGCATCTTATGCTGCAAATGATGGATGGGTTAAGGTAGAGTTAAGAATATATAAAACAACGGAAAATAAAATAAATGCTGGTGTGTATGTTGGAGATAGTCTAATCTATTATGGAACAGGTAATGCTGATTACAAAGATGGAATAGGTATTCGTTCCCTTAACTTTGAAACTGAAGTGGTAGAGGATTCAACATTTGATACTCATTATGATGATATCATAGTAGATGTTTTGTCTTCAGAGTATAAACCAGAACCTATAATACAGCTGTTCTTGGATTATGATGAAGAAAGCTCATCAGTTGTATCAAAAGCAAAAATTAATGATGGTTCAAGATTATGTCTTGTTACTGCTGTATTTAACAATAAGGGTTGCCTTGAAAAATTGTGGACTGATACAACTTTAGATAACGGTATCCTTACTTATACTGTAAGTGGTTCAGAATATATTAAATCAGGCTATATTGTAAAAGCATTTTTGTTTGACACTTTGCAGTCAGCTATACCTCAAATTAACAGTAAGAGCTTGACTTTGCAATAATTTGCCTGAAATCACTTTTGGCTAATTGTTTACCACAGTTTCTAATCCCCCTTAAATTAGAAAAGTACCTGTCAAAATGTGATTTTATGATAACAAAGCGACACTATTGTTTATTAATAGTGTCGTTTTATTTATAGTTAAATTAAGGGATTATGAATTAGTGGCATTATGTTTTTGAAATCGGAAAGATTATATTTTATTAAAAAATTGGAGGAAAATAAGATGAATTTTATAAAAGATAAACTTAATGTAAAAATATTTAAAACAAGAGATGAAATGGGAAAGGCTGCTGCTACTGATATAGCAGAATGTATTAAAAAATGCCTTGCGGAAAAAGATGAAATCAATATGATTTTTGCTGCTGCACCTTCACAGAACGATGTTCTTCATCACTTGTGTATGAATAAGGAAATAGAATGGAACAAAATCAACGCATATCATATGGACGAATACGTTGGACTTAGTGCAGATGCTCCACAGGGCTTTGGTAACTTTTTGAAAGAACACATATTTGGCCTTGTTCCTTTTAAATCAGTAAACTACATTGATTGTACTGCTACTGATGTTGATGCAGAATGCCAAAGATATTCCACACTATTAAAAGAAAATCCTGTTGACATAGTATGTATGGGTATTGGAGAAAACGGACACATTGCATTTAATGACCCACACGTTGCAGACTTTAACGACCCTAAGCTTGTTAAATATGTTGAACTTGATGAAATGTGCCGCAACCAACAGGTTAACGACGGATGTTTTGCGAAGATTGACGATGTTCCAAAATATGCTATGACACTTACTATACCTGCTTTGGTTTCAGCAAAATACAATTTCTGCATTGTTCCTGCTCCAACAAAAGCACAGGCAGTTAAAAACACCGTTTGTGGTGAAATAAACGAAAAATGCCCTGCAAGTATTTTAAGAAGAAAAGACAATGCAATACTTTACTGCGATGCAGACAGTAGCGCTGAAATGATTAAATTCATATAGGAGGGATTAAGTATGATTATTAAAATCAGTGGTGGTATTATAATTGCTGATGATAAAGAATTAAATTCTAATCTGTACCTTAAAGACAACAAAGTACTTTGCATAACACCGGATGATTTACCTTTTGATGAAGAAATAAAGGCTGAAGGTAGATATGTTGCTCCGGGATTTATTGATATTCATGTTCATGGTGGTGCTGGATATGAGTTTGTTGACGGAGATTTTGAGGCATTGAAAAATGCGGCTAATATACATGGTATTCACGGTACAACAACAATTTATCCCACTATTTCTGCATATGAATACGATAAAACAGCTAAAGCCTTAGCTACAATTAAAACAAATAAAGACAACGAGGAAATAATCCCGCATATTTATGGTGCACATCTGGAGGGTCCGTATTTTTCTCAAAAGCAGAGTGGGGCACAGGATCCGGAATTTATAAGAACTCCCGATAAAAATGAGTATGAAAAGCTATTTGGTGATTATGGAGATGTTATAAAACGTTGGAGCTATGCGCCTGAATTGGAAAAGGCAGACGAATTTCTTGAGTTTTTGAACAATAATAGTATAGTGGCCTCTGCGGGACATACTGATGCGGAGTACGACGATATAAAGCGTGCTTATGAAAAAGGTATGAAGCTTATAACACATCTTTATTCTTGCACATCTACTATTACAAGAAAAAGTGGTTTTCGTATTTTAGGTGTTATTGAAACAGCCTATCTTTATGATGACATTGATGTAGAAACAATAGCAGACGGATGTCATCTTCCTGCTGAATTGCTTAAATTGATTTATAAAATAAAAGGCGATAATCATATGTGTTTGGTTACAGATTCAATCCGTTATGGTGGTATGGAAAATATTGAAAATGAAAGATGCGAACATGGAAACATACCGTATGTAATAGAGGACGGAGTGGCAAAGTTGACAGACAGAAGTGCCTTTGCCGGCAGTATTGCAACAGCTGATGTTTTAGTTATGACCTGCGTAAAAAAAGTAGGTATATCACTTGTATCAGCGGTTAAAATGATGACGGAGGTTCCCGCAAGAATAATGGGATTAACTACTAAGGGTAAGTTGTGCGAAGGCTTTGATGCAGATATAGTTATATTTGATAAGGATATAAATGTATTTACTACAATTGTTGATGGTAACATTGTATTTGAAAGGACTGCATGAAATTATAAAATTTATATTACTCATGGGTAGTAAGAATTGTGTATTAAAAAGGAGACGTATGTAAATGAATATTTTATCAATAGGAAATAGCTTTTCTCA
Source organism: Clostridia bacterium (assembly GCA_045541135.1). Classification (GTDB taxonomy): domain Bacteria; phylum Bacillota; class Clostridia; order Monoglobales; family Firm-18; genus CAZNKU01. The sequence goes on along the minus strand of JAZQIO010000011.1, from coordinate 37,287 downwards.
AGATGCTCATAGATATTTGCATAAAATAGCAAAAGCAGATGGGGTTAATATTAATACATTCAATCTTTATATAGGTGGTTGTTCTCTCTCGCTTCATTATAGAAATATGATAAGCGAAGAAAGAGCATATACACTTGAGATGAATGGAGAAAGTACGGGGTTTAAGGTGTCACTTAAAAATGCATTGTTAAATCGTGATTGGGATGTTGTAACTATCCAGCAGGCTAGTCGCGTATCTACGGATTACGAAACATATCAACCATACATTAATGAAATAGTGAATTGCATTAAAGAATGTGTTCCAAAAGCTAAAATTGCAATTCATCAAACTTGGGCATATGAACAAGATTCACCGGCTTTGAAAGAAAAATTAGGTTATGCGGAACATACCCAGATGTTTGAAGATGTAAAGGCATCTTATCAAAAAGCGTTTGAGGGAGTAAATGCCGACATGATAATACAATCAGGTGAAGTTTTGCAAAGACTTATTGCATTTGGTGTCGAAAAAGTGCATAGAGATACATGTCATTTGAGCTATGGTATCGGTAGATATGCTGTTGGATTGCTTTGGTATTCTCTTTTGACAGAAAATGATGTTATAAATAATACTTTTTGTGATTTTGATGAAGAAATTTCTGAAGAAGATGTTGGAATAATCAAAGCATGTGTTTCGGGAATCCATAGAACGGCACAGAAATGATTAAATTCACATAGAGATGGTTAAGTATGATTTCTTTAATCTGTCTTACAGTGCCTCATTTTATGCCTGAATGTGGTGAGGCGGTTGATTTAATTCCTCTTTATTACACCGATACAGATGGTGGGGTTAATTTTATTCCCACTGAATATGTTGATATTTCAGATGAAATGGATACAAAAGAAAAAATGCTTGCCTGCCATGAGAGTCAGACTGTATGGCTTAAAGAACATGATGGATACGATGTTGTCGTTGAACAACGAAAATTAGCTGCCACAAAAGGAACACAATGCGGTGTTAAATATGCCGAAGGATTTGCTCCGGCTTTTATTTCAGGCAGATTTCGTACATATAGATTATTGCCATAAAATAAGATTTTTACATGAAACAACATTTTAAACACTTCTAAAATAATCCCCCTTATTTATAGATATAGATATACATTAATTGTATTTGTGTTGTTTCAGTAAAATATAAGACGCTATGGATTTAATTATCCATAGCGTCATTGCTTTTTGTTAAGGGTTCAAAACCCATACTTATTAATAACTCATTACACTCATCAACTGTTTTTGTATAACAAGACGGACTTCCGAAGGTAAATAGGGAAGAGGCAAAAATAGTAAAGAAAATATATTACCTTTTTATTTGCGGAAAAACACCAAACGGCATTGCATCACAGTTGACAAATGAAGGTATTCCAACACCATCCGGTAAAAACAAATGGCAAAGTACAACGGTTTTAAGCATTCTTCAAAATGAGAAATATAAGGGTGCTGCACTTCTGCAGAAGAGTTTTATGCAGATTCTCTTAATGCACATTTTGCTATAGAAACCGGTCCGGAGACTTCGTTGACTTTGAAAAAATTTCTTGATTCACTTGGTTCAAAGGGTGTGGCTGTAAACATTGACCCTGCAAATCTTGTAATGGTTACTGGAGATGACCCGGTGCAAGCGGTGTATAATCTTAAGGATTATATTGTACATACTCATGCAAAGGATGGTGTTAAGCTGTTTCAAAAGTTATTGCTAATATTAATGTAAAATAAAATATCGGTTTTTACTTTGATACACTTCAATAAAACACTCCTATAACCCCCTTATAGACTTATATATTAGTAGTGTATCAGTAAAATATAAACAACGCTATGGATTAATTCTCCATAGCGTTGTTGATTTATACAACTTTTCTTTTAACAAACCAATGGGCGATAACATTACCCGAAAGGTTTGATGACCTTTCAAAGAATAAATAGCTTTGTTTGCCGTTTACCTGAATAGTGTATCTGCACCCTATAATTGAGAACTAAAAATAAAATTCAAGGAAATTGGTTGTGGAATTTTGAACAGCCTTTAACACTTTGAAATAACATTTTTAAAAAATAGGATATAAATTATATTATGCGGAATATATGATAAAGAATTATCTTGATTTTTGTGGAAAATACTGTATTATATAATTGTAAAATTTATATAATTGATGATATTAAGCAATATTTGTATCCGGTTTTTAGTAAATATAATGTTAAAAAAGCTGTTCTTTTCGGTTCCTATGTGAAAGGAAATGCAAACAAAAACAGTGATATTGACTTGGCTGTTAGTGGTGGAACCACTGTGGAGTTTACTCTTGACGTTGAGGAATGTACAAATACTTTGCTGAAATTTGATGTTGTTAACCTTGACGGTGCAGTACAGCAAGAATTATTGGAAATAATAAATAAGGAAGGTAAAATTGTATATGAAAAAATATGAAAATTTTTGTTCAGCTTTGACTAATCTTAAAGATATATAAGTATAATGAGCCTTATGATAATGTAATACTTACAGGCTTGGTGGCGTTGTATGAAATATGTTTTGAACAATCGTGGAAAGCTGTTAAGGAAATTATGTAGAATAACGACATTGATGAAGCACAGACAGGCTCACATCGTCAAGTGTTGAAAACATCATACCAAATGGGTATGATAAAAGAAGAAGCAAAATGGTTGGATGCCTTGGTATCCCGTAATAACGTCGCACATGCGTATAACCGTGATGTTGCTATGGAGATAGTTAATAAAACAAAAGAAACATACTACGAAATGTTTTGTCAACTGAAAAATGATATTGATGAAAAATGGTTGTAAAATTCGTAAAAACGAAATTTTTAACAGTAATATTTTTACATCTGCATTTGATAAAAATCAAGTTGATAAAGAATTAGCTTGATTTTTTTCGTTTGTTGTAGTATACTTAAGTTAATACGCAAGATAATACTTATGAGAGGTGATTTTAATGGAAAAACACACTCCGCCATTTAATATTACAAATCAAATGTTAAAGCTCGTTTCAAGCATATCTGAAAAAATTGGCCGTATAAGTGTTACAAGTAATCTTGAAGCAAAACCTCATTTACGAAAAAATAATCGTATAAAGTCAATTCATTCTTCTTTGAAAATAGAAGCAAATTCTCTTTCGTTTGGGCAGGTAAGAGATGTTATTAATGGAAGAACAGTTTTGGGAGAACAAAAAGAGATACAGGAAGTAAAAAATGCTTATGCAGCTTATGGTAAACTATCTGAAATAAATCCCTTTAATATAGAAGAACTGAAGGAAATGCACGGTATCATGACTAAATATCTTGTTGACGAGTCAGGTGTTTTTCGCAAAGGGGAAGAAGGAGTATTTAGCGGTGATAATTGTATTTTTATGGCACCGCCTGCAAGACTTGTTCCGGAACTTATGAACAATCTTTTCGAATGGATTAACTATGCCAGTGAAGAAGTTCACCCGCTTATTATGGCAAGCGTGTTTCACTATGAATTTGTGTTTATACATCCTTTTTCAGATGGTAACGGCAGAATGGCAAGGCTATGGCATACTGCATTTTTAACAAAATGGAATAAGATATTTGAATTTATACCAATAGAAAGTCAAATTGAAAAATTTCAGGATGAATATTACGATGCGATTGCAAAATGTCATATCGAAGGAAATTCAAATATATTTATTCAGTTTATGCTTGAGCAGATTGATAAAATTTTAAGTGAAATTATAGAACAAATCTCATTTGGTGATGAAAATATATCGGAGTATGTTAAAAGACTCCTTGATGTTATGGAGTATGATACTCCATATACATTGACTACTCTTATGGGTTTGCTTCAATTAAAATCAAAAGAAACAATGAGAAGGAATTATATCCATCCGGCTTTGAAACTTGATCTTATTCATATGACTTTGCCAGATAAGCCACAAAGCAGAAACCAACGATACGTTAAAAACTAAGAAGCGGAATATATGATAAAGAATTGTATTGATTTTTGTGAAGAAATACTGTATTATATAATTAGAATATAAGAAAGGGGCAGTATTATGAGTGATAAAGTTTATACAATTGATGACATTAAGCAATATTTGTATCCAGTTTTTAGTAAATATAATGTGAAAAAAGCTGTTCTTTTCGGTTCCTATGTGAAAGGAAATGCAAACAAAAATAGTGATATAGATTTGCTTCTTGATAGTGGACTAAGAGGATTGAAATTCGTTGGCCTTATTCAGGATATACATGCTACGTTAGATAAAGAAGTAGATGTTTTTGATGTAACACACATTATAGATAATTCTCGAATTTATGAAGAAATTAATAAGGATGGTGTTACTATTTATGAAGGATAAAACTAATCAATAAATATAAAATTGGAGTTTTATAAATAAAGTAGCACTAAAGTTTTGTCTATAGTGCTACTTTTTGTTTTCTCCAAATAATTAATTGGGTTGATTTTTATTTGTTAGTATAGTATAATTGAATAAAATGATTGGATTAATGGGGTGATTAATCTGAATACAGGAATAGACGAAACTCTTGTTAATGAGATAGTAAATTTGGCAATAAAACATAGCATAGAAAAGTTAATATTATTTGGTTCACGAGCTCGTGGTGATTACAATAAGACAAGTGATATTGACTTGGCTGTTAGTGGAGGAAATACTGTAGAGTTTACTCTTGATGTTGAGGAATGTACAAATACATTACTGAAGTTTGATGTTGTTAACCTTGATGGTGCAGTACAGAAAGAATTGCTGGAAATGATAAATAAGGAAGGTATAGTTATATATGAAAAAGTATGATAATTTTTGTTCGGCTTTGACTAATCTTAAAGATATATATAAATATAATGAGCCTTATGATAATGTAATACTTACAGGTTTGGTGGCGTTGTATGAAATATGTTTTGAACAATCGTGGAAAGCTGTTAAGGAAATTATGCAAAATAACGGCATTGATGAGGCACAAACAGGTTCACCTCGTCAAGTGTTGAAAACAGCATACCAACTGGGTATGATAAAAGAAGAAGCAAAATGGTTGGATGCCTTGGTATCCCGTAATAACGTCGCACATGCTTATAACCGTGATGTTGCTATGGAAATAGTTAATAAGACAAAAGAAACATACTACGAAATGTTTTGTGAACTGAAAAATGCAATTGATGAAAATTGGTTGTAAAATTTGCAAAAACAAAATTTTAAACAGCCTTTAAACCATTGAAACAACTGGCTTTTTTGAGGGGTGAATTTGACAACTATTTTGACAACTATTACGTGAAAAATAGGGCAAAAATATAACAAATGGCAAAAATTGACAAAGTTCAAAAAATGCGATAAGGACGCTGAAAATCAAAGCTTTCCGGCTTGCTCGGAAAACCCCTTTTAATTCTTTTAATCAAGGTGTCCGGGGTTCGAATCCCCGATGGATCACCACCGAAAAACCGCTTGATATCAACGATTATGCGGTTTTTCTTTTTTGCCTTTTTCCTCTAAAAAATCCATTTTGACAACTATTTGACAACTATTTTTTTCGACTATTGTTTCATGTTCTCAACATTTGATTTTTTATGTATAATGTGTTACCATTCTTTTTCTTAATAACAATTGCGAATCTTGTAATATTATGGTATAATATTTAAAATGATAAAAAGTGGGTGCGCAAATGAATAGTATCACAACAATGTTTAAAGACACTTTGTTAAAAGTTTTACGAGATAATATTGAAAATGCTGGAACAGAAGAAGAGCAGAAAAAGATATTGGACAAATTTGACAAATTGAATATAAAGGAACTCTTTAAAGGCTTTCTTGATGATATATCCGGAGAAACTTTTTTAAATATAAAACAAGCCATGTATGAAGATGTGATGTATTTTAGATCGTCAGAACAGGAATTTTTGGCAAGACAAGAACAAAAGTGGTGTAGTGCTTTTGTTGCTTCTGAAGCAATGTATATTATGACACTCAATGCAGCGGAAGATTATTCTGAATATGTTTCTAAATTGGAGGAAAATGAAGTAAAGGAAAAAATATGGACACATACTGTCCTATGTCACATTCATGGTAGAACTTTGCAGGAATTTCTTGAAATTATTACACTTATGAAAAACGGATTTGCTGATTGCGCATATGCAAGGTGGAGATCAATGTATGAGCTAACTATAATCGCATCTTTTATTTTAGAACAAGGAGAGAAAGTAGCAAAAGCTTTTTATGAGTCGGCGGATAGTGAAGATAGATTTGATTGGGCAAAAACAAGCGATGTGTTCAAAAACTATAAAAAACATGTAACCTTTAATGATATTCAGAGAAAATGTGATTTGAATTCTGAAGTTTGGCAACAGCAATATGACTTAGCAAATAAAGTTGTCCATGCTTCTGCTCAAGGAACATTTAAAAGATTAGGAAATATGGGAGTTCAAGATGTTATACCTGTAGGAAGAAGTGATTATGGTATAACGACCGCGGCAGAACACTCAGCAATATCGCTATCTCAAATGTCTGCAATGTATTTTTCTGTATTTCCTGATGCTGATATTCTTGTTAGAATGAAAAACATAAGTGACTGGGTGAATGTGGTCAGAGAAGAGTATTTTAAAACTCATGATGAGGTCTTTCCTGATGATGAACCATTATGGGATGATTGCATTACTAATTGCGAGAATTAATTGTAAAAAATATTATCTACATGCGGAGAGATAGAAAAATGGCTGATACAGAAGAAAAAAATATATGTGATGAAATATTCAAGTTTATAACAGAGGACTTGTCAGATAGTATTGATGGAGAAATTTTTGTTAAAACAACTTTGAAAGATTTGGGTGAGTTTTATTATAAAAATATTTTAAACAATGTGAGAGGTTCTAACGATCAATTAATAAATGCTGTAATAAGCGCCCTTTCAGGAAAGGGTGTTGTCTTAAATTGTAAAGAAGATTACTATTGCAGATTATATAGAATCATAGGAATAAAGAATTTGCCTATGGATGTTTTAGAAAGTGTAAAAAATGAATATGATGAAATATTTATCCAAAGATATAATTTAGTAATGCAAAAATATCATATAGCAATAAATGATATAAATAATAAATTGCGTCACCTTAAAACTAATATTGATAAAATAAAAAATACTAAACCTAATTATTCATTGATGAGAGATTTGTCAACTGATGAAAATAAACTTGTTGAATTATCTGCCGAATGTAACTCTGCTAGTACAAGAAAAGAAATGTTGGAATTCGCATTTGGATATATGAATAGTTGTATTGAAGACTTTTGTGATATTCATGATGCTGCTAGTGTAGATATTGCCCAAAAACGACTGGCTCTGAATTTGTGCAAAAATAATACATATGGAGTTGATACATTCTTTTTACCATTTCGTGATTATATAGATATAGTGGAAGACGACATCGAAAGACCATATGCTTTGTTTTACAAGATGAAAATTTATATTATTGGCGAAATGGCTAGAAAAAAATTCAAGCATTCAACATATATAAAATCGGACGAAGAAGCAATTGAAGATGCGAAAAATTTTATTAGTTTACTTCCGAAGATTGATGATTTATATTCTTGTAAAAATAGGGATGTATGCCAATATAACGAAATGTTGAGCAAAATAATAGCTGATTACGAATTAATTAAAGAAATAAAAAAACTTATAGAAAAAAGTGTGTGCTTGCGAGAGAGAAAAGAAATTTTAATGAAAGCTATAGGTTTGTACGAACAAAAGGAGTTTGGATTGTTTAATAATATTTTGCCAATTCAAATCGAAGGAATGTTCGCGGATTATTTGAAAGATGCTACTACATTTAACAGGTTTTCAAGAGTGGATTTATATATTGATAAAGTTCTTAAAGATAAAATAAGACTTTTGCAAGCATTTAAAAGTGAAATGTATCCGGAAGCTGTAGAGTATTTTATGTATTATTTTAATAACATGATTCGCAATAGAATAGCTCACGGAAAATATGTTTATAAATCAGTTAATTTGGTATATGATGAAGCCTTTTCAAATGAATTGTTTTTGGATATGGTGATGATAGTCTATATGTTGTCGAGAAAAACTGAAACAGAGAAAATGTATAGATTTGTACATGGATATAAGAAATATTATGAAAACTCTTTATGTACGAGAGAACATCCATGTTATGAACCGCTATTTAATGATATGATTGGAGATAAATTGATTTCTGAATATGATAGACTTGAAAAGTATCGTCCAATTCAAGTGGCGTATTGGATAGTTAATCCGTATTACGAAAGGATTTATGAACAAGTGGAAGATAAAAGCGATTTATTAGAATTGCGCGAAGTGTTTTTAAGTAAAGCTTTTTGGGAATATGTATTAAACAAATTGAATGATATTATTTCTTCTGGCTACGATTATAAAAAAATCAATATGGAGATTATATCAATCGTAAAAGGATTATTTAGATGTAATGTTTCTCCTGAAACTAAGGTGGTTTTAGCAAAAGTTAACGCTGCATTACATACAATTGAGAAATTAAACACAATATGAAAAGTATTGTCAGTTGACTGAACGCTAAGATAGTGTTTTAATCATATAAATAGGTGTAAGGGAAATTAAAGTGGTAATAAATAACTGACATCTAAATCGTTCACTGATTCTATAAAAAATAAATAACTGAAATGACAGCGTTACATTGCTGTCATTTCCTTTTATTTGCTTTGTGTGATGGATAATTAGTATAAGTGTATTCCTGACACAAATAATTTGATTTTGCTCCTACAAATCATTTTCTTGCGTCTCACCCAAAATTTCAATATAACTTTCTAATGCAGGATTCTCTTTTTTTAGTATTTCTTTCAGTGTCTTATCATCAATTGCTTGTGTTATGTCTAATGTAGGACAATGCATTTTTAATAATTCCTTTACTATTGGATCGTTAATTATCAGTTTTTCTCTTAATGTTGATTCATCATTTTTAAGAGTTTCCTCTGGAGTTGGAACTGATGCTTGTTCTAATACTTCAGTAGATACTTGAGGTTCTGATACTGGTGTTTCCTCCAATGTTGGACTTTTGCTTATGGGTGCTTTGTACACTATCAAACTAGTATTTAATGGTGTTTCTTCAAATATCGGTTCGTTATTTTCTGGTATGATATCAAGGTTACTGATTGTAGGTTCGGTTGCAGCAGTATGCTCTTTTTGAATGATATCAATTTTGTTTACTTTTTTCTTTCCTTTTTTGATATGTTTAAGTAAATTATCTATATTTCTGATAAAAGATATGCCATCTATATTGGTTAGTAAGTCATCGTCTATGCATTTCTGTCTATTAAATCTTATGAATCTTTCTCTTGTTTTCTGTTTTTCATACAGCGGTGTTTGAATATGCAAGCTGTATTCTGTAGTTTCATTTTCCCCGACTTTGATTGTGTTAATATATCCCATTTCAGCCAATGCTATTTTTGTATATTTATTTAATTTGTATTTGCAATTTTCCAACTTGAGAATTTCTTCAATGTTTTTTGCCGAAATATTGATTGTATCCTTATCACACCATATTTGTGCCAAGGAAGGTTTTGGCGGTTTTTCTCCTATGTTACAGACTTTAATACGATTGTTAGACGTTTTAAAATGAGAGTCGAGTGCTTTGCAGATTTCGATTGCCTGTTGCTTTGGAGTAAGTAGAATATCACTCTTTTTGTGAAATGATTCTGCGATTCTATCTATGATAGTACTTTCGCATTTGTCTTTATATGATTTATAGCTGTTTTCATCTATTATCCCTTTCTCTATAGCGTAATCCAAATATAGTTTTGTTGCAAAGGTTAATTTTATAGCGACTTCACGTGCATCTTCTGAAAGTTTTGGATAATTTTCATCAAATTTACTTTTATGCTGATTAAAATCATCAATGATTTCTGTTTTTTCAGTTGAAACTCTAAAACCCAGTTCAGATGTATAGTTATAAATATCAATCATTAAATTATCGATTTTATGTCCCTTTTGATAATTTTCATATATTTCTTTTATTTTATAATCCGCAGGAATGGTAATATTAAGTGTTTGAAACGGTATTTGTTGTACACTTTCTTTTACTATCAGTACTGCGGGTAATTTTTTGTTTTTATGATATTGTTTTTTTATCGGATTAAAAGTGAAAATTGTTTCAATATGTCGTGATTGCGCAGTTGATGGATTAAATGCGATTATTACACCGGCATTCATTCTTAATGCTTTTGTATCAATTATACTTGGAGTATCGCCGGGTAGTATGTGAAAAAATTTGTAATCTGAAGCTATTGCGTCGCTGTGTCTTTTAATTACATTTGTATAAAACAAAGCCGTTCTGTTTCTGTGATGTTCGCTCTTGCCACCTGTTAATGACATAATAAGTCTGTTATTTTTTAGTTCTTTACTTATGTTTAGTCTTAATAATAAAGAATACAGTAGGTATGAAGACAAAAGTGTACCAATGCTGTCATCGTTATCTATGCAGTATTTGAGCATAGAATTAATGTTTTCTCCTTTTTTGAGGTCTGTTTCTTGGTAATCGTCAGAAAAATAATATATGTTTCTGTTGAGCAGTTTATTCATTCCTTTTACAAGGGAATATTTATTGTCATCGTCATATTTTTTTAAAAACCAACCTACACTTTTTTTATAAAACTCAACATCTTTTTTATTACTTGCCAGGTTTGTTGTTATTTCAATAATGGCCTTGTTAAATTCTTTGGTAGTTGTTAAATTTTTACATTCTGTCATATAATATTTCACCCAGTGATTGGGATCATTGTAATCTTCATATGGTACTATTACGGAATCTTCAGTACCATCGTAATAATAATCAATTTTAAAGAAAACTCTTTCTCCAAACCTTGTAATGAAATCTACAGATGTTATATAAAAGTCACATATTTTTTCGGGTTTATTTTGGCTTTTTTGATTACCTTTTGTGACAATGCAACCTTTTGATATTTGATAATTTTTACCATATTTTTTATTTAAATTTTCTATAATCATGACAGCACATCCCTTCTGATTTTAATCTACCATATTTTAGATGTGCTGTCAATAACCGTAAACCGTAAAGAAATAAAACACATATAAAAAACGTAGTATTTCACTGAAAAACCGTATTATAAAATTAAATAATCGTCAAGTTTTGATATTTGTTTTTTGCTATGTTGCGCGAGGACATGGGTGTATAAATTTGCCGTTATATCGATGCTGCTATGGCCCAAAAGTTCTTGAGTTGTACGAAGGTCTATCCCTGCTTCTAAAGCTCTTGTAGCGAAAGAATGGCGGAGTGAGTGAGGGTTTGCTTTTGGTAGTCCGCAAGCCTTAATTATTTTATAAAATTTCCTGTTATAATTCCCCGGATCTATGTACGTACCTGTTTCGGTTGGAAATACCAGATTGTTGTCTTCGTAGCCGGAACCTGCCAGTTTCTTTTCTATTTCAACTAGGTTTTTCTGCTTTATAAGTATCTTGATTATACTGTTAACTACAGGGATAACCCTCCGGCTGTTTTCTGTTTTTGGTTCACTTACAATGAGCTTTGTTTTCTTTTTGCTTTTCTTGTTGTGGTCTTTAACTCTGTTTAAAGTCTTGCTTACAGATATCAGTCCGTTTTCGATATCTACATCATCCCAGGTTAATGCAAGAACCTCACCTCTGCGAAGACCTGAAAACAGAGCGAATATATATGCTGTACCCCAACGGTCTTTTTTTAACTCTTCAAGGAGTGTTTCCTGTTCATCTAAGGTAAGCACCCTCTGTTCGCGTTTTGGACCTTTAGGAAGCTCCACAGCTTCACATACGTTTCTGTAAATCATTCCGGACTTTAATGCTTTTTTCAGTGCAGCGTGCAGTATTGTATTTATAACTTTAACTGTTCTTGCAGATAAGCCCTGGTCAATTAGATCATTGTATAACGCTTGAAGATGTTCGGGTTTTAAATCTACAAGTCTTAAATTTCCAAGGTTTGGTTTTAAATGTACGCGTATTACACTTTCATACTGGTCAAATGTAGTTGGCTTTAAATTGTTCTTTTTATATTGATTAAGCCATACGTCAAGCCACACATTCAACGTAGGGTTATTATATTTATCTATAAAGGTATTCATTGTTATAGAATATGTAATTTGATTTATTTTTTCAGCAACCTCTTTACGGGTTTTTCCGTATACATATTGACGTCTTTGGGTTCCATTTGGATTTCTTCCTACAGTGACGGAACCTTGCCATCTGCCGTCTGCTCGTTTTATAATACAACCTTCATTATTGCCTTTTCTGCTCATTTTTTTATCCTCCTTGCATGAATAGAAAAAGACGGGAATGAATCCCGTCTTTGACTAACTGATTTTCTGTTGTTCCATTTTGATATTTTTAAACTATAAAGCTTTTGCCTGCAGAAGTTTGTACCCAATCTTCAAAAGCTTCAACAGGAATTACAATACGCCTGTTGATTTTAATTGAAGGGAAACCTTCTGAATGTACAAGGTTGTACAGATTGTTTGTGCCTACCGGAATTATTTCCGCCAGGTCTTTCATGGTATAAAATTTTTTGTCCATATTTATAGACTCCTTTCTTTTTATTAATTAAATGTTGTAATGTTATAAATTTTTATACAGCACTAACATTTTTATAATGATGTCAGTTACTTTATAAATTGTTATCTTGTTTTAAATTTTTATAGGGTATATGACAACAAAATATAAAAATTTTTGAAAGGAGGTAATCTTCAATGATTACTCGTAGAAATGGGTGTATTGTTATACATAGAATCAATACACAAATTGATAATTTTATAAATGAATATATAAAAAAAGTAGACAAATATAATGATAAACTTATGAAACTGGCTCTTAATGACCAGGGTAATGCTGAAAGGTTTATGCTGTATTGCAAAGATGTGGTTGTATATAACACCAGTACAGATGAATGGATGTTTTGGGACGGCAAAGTTTGGAGAGAAAGTGCCTTCATGGTTAACAGACTTGCATCAGCAGTTATGAAAAAATATTATGAAATTGCCGTTGAAAAAATTGCTAATAATGAACCGATAAACAGAGAAGTGGTTAAACATGCCAGAAGCTCCTGTAATTCAGGAAGAATAAAAGGAATGCTGAAGCTTGCACAGCATCTTAATTATGTAAGCGAAATGAAATGTGATAAACACCTGATTAATGTTAAAAACGGTGTTGTAAACCTAAAGACAAAGGAATTGTATCCTCATCACCCAGGATACAGATTTACGACCATGTGTCCTGTTGAATATAACCCTGATGCTAAAAGTTCAAGGTTTAAAAAATTTATAAATGAAATTATGATGGGAGACACTGAACTTGCAAAATATCTTCAAACTGCTTTTGGATATGGTATAACCGGTGAAAACAGGGAAGAAAAAATATTCTTTATGGTAGGTTGCGGCGGTAATGGTAAAAGCAAGCTTATGGATGTTGTTGAAGAAGTTATGAGTGATAGTGTGGGTTCGGTTCCCATATCTGCACTTATAAAGAGTACGTCGGTTGGAAGCCCAACACCGGAGCTTGTTCCACTGCTTAATAAAAGAATTGCCTTTTCAAGTGAAATAAAGGGTGATAACAGCTTGGATGATTCCACCATAAAACAGTTGACGGGTAATAAGTACATCAATATACGAAAGATGAAGAAGGAATTTGTGAAATCTCTTGTGGAATTTAAAGTATTTGTGGATTCAAATTTTATGCCATATTTTAAGTATTATGACAATGCAATAGAAAGAAGAGTAGTTATAATACCCTTTAAAAAGAGTTTTAAGGGAAAGGAAAGAGACAATGAACTTGCTGAAAAGCTTTCAGAAGATAAAGAATATGTTCTTAAATGGCTTATAAATGGAGCCTACAGATACTATAACAAAGGATTGGTAGAACCAGACTCTGTAAAAGAGGCAATTGGTAGTTTTAAGAGAAGTTCTGATTCCATAGGCTCGTTTATAGAAGATAAGCTTTCGCATCAATATGGCAAAAAAATAAAGTCGTCAGAGCTGCATCAGAAATATAACCGATATTGCTTCGATAACGACTTTGATGCTTTAGGCAGTAAGAGTTTTTCCCAGGAAATGCAGAAGAGGGGGTTCGTATGCAAATCTGAGAATAGCGCCAACTATTTTCAAAATATTGAAATTATATAAAAGAAGTTCCACAAGTCCCACCTTCCACAAAAAAGTGGAGGATGTGGAGCTTGCGGAACTGAAATTTAAAAACATTTTAATCTTGCTTTATAAGGGTGAGAAATAGGTCTTTAAGCATAAATATATCTCCAGAAACAGATTTTATTGTAGCTATCATTAATAGTTCTGTATCTGATTCGGAAAAATTAATATTGTATCCTGCATTTCTGATTAATAATGTTAGGAATAACCTTTGTACTCTACCATTGCCTTCTCTGAAGGGATGTAGCAAGTTTAAATCACAGTACAAATCTACTATTTCATCAATAAAATCATTGAATTTATGGTTTATAAAATAGTTATTATCCTTAAGTCTTTTGAAAATAGCATTGCCATTTTTATCTATGTCTTTGAAGTCGCAAAATCTGGTTCCTTTCTTACTCATATTGACATCTCTGACTTTACCTGCCCAATCATAAATTTCATAAAATAGTTTTTTGTGGATTTCTTTGTAAAATTCAAAGTTTACATTTTCAAAATCAGCATTTAGTTCTATTTGAGCTGAGTTAATGGAAGTTATTGTTTGTTCTAATTCATCCAACTGTTCTTGGTTTTTTGCACCAAATTTATTGATAAGCACAGTTGTTCCTTCATAACATCCTTCTGATAGTGGTTCAATTGAGTATGGCATAGTATTCTCCTTTGTAAAAAATCTTCTGTGTTAATTAAGACACAGAAGATTTATAGTTACATTTCTTTACGCAAAATCTTTTCTATACATTGTTGTTTTGTGAGTTTTCCGTCCAAGACATCTTTGCATAAGTTTTTGTTAAATTCAGATAAACGGTATCCTTCCATTTCAACAGAAGCAATAGCGTTTTTTAATGCTTGTTCTTTAGATATTGTTCTGTTAATCATAAGAAAACTCTCCTCTTTAATACATTTTAATATCACAATTATGATACCATATTATTTATAATATGTCAAATAACAGAGTAATATTTATATGAAGATAAAATTCAAATAGTGGAGGATGTGGAACTTGCGGACTATATTTTTTAAATTTATTCTTTTCTTTTGCTACTGTTGTAAATATCAGCCAGCAAATCAATCAGTGTCATTAATATCATTCGTATGTATTTCATATCTTTTATACCTCCATACTTTCATAACCGTAAATGAACTCCTCAACTTCATCAGGCGTAAAGCCTTCCTGAAGAAGGTGGTCTACCTCATCGGGAGATATACCCATATGGGATGCTACCGTTTTAAGGTCAGATATATAATTATCCTCATAGTCCCCGGTATACCAACCTCCGTAATATCTCCAGTCTGTAAGTAAAGAAAATCTGTATGTGAATTCAAAGCTGGTTTTCTTAATCTTACCCTTAGGAGATATGTTGACGATTTCACCCTCTTCAATATTTATTACTTCAAAGCTCCCTGACTTAAGCTGACGGAAAAGTTTTGTCTCTATTAATGCTTTCCACAGTATTTCATCTGTACTTGCATATACGTAAAGCTTCTCCTTTGGAAAATGCACTAATGTAAGCGGGGAATCCCCCTTTACAAGATACAGGTTACCTGTCTTATCAAGTATACTGAAAGAGAAAGAACCCTCAACAGCCTCTGCCATCTTCTTAATAGTTGTGGCATCCAGTTTACCAAGTTTTTCAAGCAACTGTACAGGTGCATAACTGTCTGTTTCTATCTTAGTTGCAGGTAGTTTGTATTTCCTCCGCAGTTCTACATCATTGGTAAGTACACCATTATGTGCAAAGGCAAAGACATTGCTTTTAACTCTGCCATAAAAAGGATGGTTATTATAGTTCTTTTTCTCTGAACCCTGTGTTGAATGCCTTGTGTGCCCTATTAACACCTTTACGGCTTCAGGTAGTTTAAATTCAATCTTTTCAGCACTTTTACCTTCCTTGGATATAAGTACATTTCCATTACGATTAAATGCAATGCCTGCAGCATCAGTACCTCTTACAGATGCAGACTTCATAAGCTCATTGGTTAATGCGTTTATGTCCTTTAATGGATTGGTGTCATAGGATAAAAATCCGCATAGTCCGCACATATCAGTTCACCTCCGTGTATATATTTTTAGATTTTAAGTAGTCAATAAGTTCAGGATACTTTATGGTTTTAACAAATTTATCCCAACTAAGTTTTTCGAGCTTATCATCTGTAAGCTTTTTACAGGTATCACATATTTGCTGTATAATCTGCAGAGTAGCAATAAAGGTTTCATACTTTAAAGTACCTCTGAACAGTCTGAACTCTACGGTATTGTAATTTTCCAGGTTAACAGCTACATATCTGCCCATATGCTTGTCCTTGGCATTCTTGTAGGTTTCCTTGGCGTTTTGTGATATACCGTATCTGCTTGCCCATCTGTTGATGTTGGCTTCTGTCCTTCGTGAGAACTTTAAAAGCTTGTCCCAATGTTTTTCTACAAAGAAGACTATTCTTGCTACGGTATCTTCAATTTCCTCATAACAAGTACCTAAGGCAGAACGGCTTACATGTATATGTAAACCACAGGTAGATGTCTGGTGTGAACGATAACCCATATCTATTACCTTATCAAACACAGTCTTCCAGCACATTGTATTGGTATGGTAATCTAAAGTCATAGGATGACTTACCATTTCAAAGCCGTCCTCTATACTGCCGTCATGCTTTATGTAAAGCCTGTCAGCATCATTATTGGCTATATCAAGTACCTTCTCTGCATTTTCATTTATTTCACCGCCTATATCTACTTCAAGCTCTACTCCCATAAATAAAGGACCCGAACCGTAAAACTTCGGTTCGGGCTTGTATCCGTAATCATGTATTGCTCTTGAATTTATTCTTTCATAACATTCTCTGCAGTAAGGATAGTCATTATCATCAAAGTAATATGCATCATCAAATGCCAGTATTCTTCCACAGTTCTCACAGTGAGTGTAATGAGCGTCATAACAGGAAGTGCAAAGAGGCTTATCTATGTTCCCTTCGTTGTCTTCCCTCCAAATACGTGTGCCGCAATGTTGACAAACTACAGTGTTGGCGTCAAGACAATGCTTACACATTATGGTGCCGTCAAATTCGTATTGGTTTTCGTCGTTTAGCATTTCATCGCAAAATGCACATTTTAATTCTTTCATCTTTCAAATCTCCTTTTTAATATTCATAGTTCATTAACATGGTTGAATGGGTCTTGTCATCGATAACAAAGACCTTGCAATTAACAGGCTTTTCAGCCTTAACATAGTACACCTTTTCAAATTCAGGCTCTTCCTGTGAGTGTACAATTTTCTGCATTCCATTTTCTTCAGATAATTCAAAGACCTGCAGATAGTCCTGTTCCGGTACTAACGAAATCATATGCCACATTAAATTCTGCAAGTAGCAGGACACATTTTCGTCAATACCTCTTGTAATATATCTTTGGTTGTTAAACATGTATGCCTCCTTTCATAGGTATGGTACATATTTGAAAGGAGGAAGAATCCAAATTTTATAACAATATATTAATGATAAATAACTTACATTAAATTCAAAAGGAGGAAAAATCATGTTAGGTGATTTATATGAAGTATTAAGTGTAGAAGAAACTATGGACTATATGCTGATAGGAAAGAATAAGCTTTACAGTTTGTTGCAATCAGGCAAACTTAAAGGCTTCAGAGTAGGAAGAAAATGGAGAATACCCAGAAAGAGTATTCAGGACTATATTAACAAGGAGTGCTACTTAAATGATTAAATATGACTTATTAAAATTTACAACAGTTTTCATTGAAAACAATAATAGCAAAGGAGAAAGATCATCAGGTACAGGTTTCTTTGTGGGTTTTAAAGATAAACCAATTGTACTTGTAACTGCAAAGCACGTAGTGGAAAATGCAGACTATTTAAATATTAGCTTTCACTATATGCCAACAGGAAGTACACATATTGCAACGGTAAGTTTTAAGTGTAAACCAGAATGGAAAAAATCGGATGATTATGACATCTGTTGTTGTGATTTAAGTAAGATTAATAAAGAGTTTGAGAAATTAATAGGATTTCCCATATATTATAAATACATAAGTGGGGATAGCATATTAAAGAAAGAAGAACTAAAAGATGTAGAAGTGCTGCAAGAAATTGTTATGCTTGGTTATCCCGGCAGTATTAAGAACACTGCATTTGCATATCCAATAGTATCTAAAGGAACACTTGCAGTTCCACCGAGAGATAATCTTGCTAATGACGAAGGATATATAAATATGGCAACAGTAGGAGGTCATTCCGGCTCACCATTGTTGCTTAAATTTGAAAAAGGATACACCTTACTTGGTGTACTGACACAATCACTTATGGAAAACCCAATATCCAGTGCAGATATTGCAATGTATGTTGATGCATACAGGTTGTTGGATTTGGTATGACAAAGGAAAATCGCTATGGAATTGTTCCATAGCGACTTTTTTTATTATATGGTCATACTTTAAATCCTGTTAACTCTGTTGGCAAATAGCTTAATAAATGATAAAGGTTTCTTATCACGATGTAAAGGGTTTCTTATAGTCTATAAAAGGTTTCTTATGGGTGGCTCTGATTAAAATGTACCATGTGAATCGACATATTTAATCGTTTTATCAATTAAATATTGTGATGGTTCGGTTTGTATCACTCTCACGAAGTGAATATTAGAATGATTGTTTTGTTGAGTATGTAGAAAGTTTTGTTTATTTGAATTCGTGTTTCAATACTGTACAAAAATATTTACAATGAGATAAAAAAATATTTATAATTAATTTTTTGTCTATATTATTATTTTTGAAATAAAACCACCATTGTTGCTAGGGTAACGATGGTGGTTTTGTAGTTAATTTGTTTTTGTAATTCTTTGGAGTTAATCCCGTATAGAATTTGAAATTTTTATTGAAGTTGGTTATGGTGTTATATCCCACAGCAAATGAAATATCTGTTATATTCATATCAGTATTTTTTAAAAGTTCTTTTGATTTCTCTATTCTTACACCGTTAAGGTATTCAATAAAGGTTTGTCCCGTGATTGCTTTAAACAGAAAGCTGAATCGTGAACGAGAATAGTTTGCGGCATTTGCCACATCGTTCAGGCTTATGTTTTTTTCGTAATTTTCATTAATATAATCAAGTGATGAATAAATAATTTTTTTGAATTTACCTATTACAATTTCCGTTTCTGTTCCTTTTATAGCTCCTGCGTATGCTCGACCCACTATAACCAATAATTTCAAAAGCAGTGCTCTTGCCACAAGGATATAACCAGAGTATTTATTTTTATACTCATCCAGTACCTCATATAATATTTTTTCGACCTCTTTTTGTAGTGATTCATTTAGATTGAATCTTGGATTAACATTTTCTTCAATAACCATAAAAGGCTCAAGATAAGCATAGTCTAAATAACTTTCTGCATCTTCAAGGTTAATTTCTATTGGCACTACAAAATCCGTTTTGAATTCAAATTCAAAAATTTCCAAAGAACCATTTTCGTTTGAAAGAATAGTATGTGGAATGTACGGAGGAATAATAAAAATATCTCCTTTGGAGATAGGGATTTTCTTATTATTTATGGTATGATATCCACTACCTTTATTCACATAGTTAATTTGTACATATTCATGTCGGTGATAGTTTTTAATTTCATCTTTAGGTTTGTATTTTCTTATGTAAAAACCGCATTTTCCCATATTTGGTCCCATATTAGTTTCGTTAAGTAATGGAATATTACTGTAAATGTCTTTGTTCAAGTAGGAAAAATCCATATGTTATTCACCCTCTCGAATATAACTTTAATATTTTTTTGAAAAAAAGTCAATAGCAGAAATAATGGTAGATACATTTACTGTATCTACCAAAATGATTTTTATTGATTGTCAAAACCGTACCAGCGACCGCCTTGTTTTTCTGCATTATCTATATTGCCTATTAGTTGTTCGTGGTTTTCAACTACATTACGGAAAGCTTGTGCAAGTTTTTCTATCCATTCCTTATTAAACTTTTTAAACCATGGAGCAGAAATACATTGTTTTTCTTCTGATGATTTAAGCGTTTCGTCAAATTGGCGAACATCTCTTGAAGCATTAGCTATTCTTGAAGGTTTGCCACTATTATCAAAATCAAATGTTTTGAAGAATTCGTGGGTATGAAGACAGAAGTTGGCTCCATAAGATATCCATCTTTTATCACCACCAATTTCTGCATTAACGGCTTTTGCAAATTCGCTTGCTGGTAAGCCGTGTAATTCATCAGGGAAGTATGCAGCGGCTGCACAGTAAAAACCTGCATTGTTTGAACCTGTGGATTCATCTGCACGTATAGGTTTTATTCCTGGCAAATCCTCAATTAAATCAAAGAAATAGTTCATGGATTTGCGAATTTCAGCACATCGTTCATCGTGGTATTTAAGCTGTACACGTGCTATAGCACAACAAAGTTGGTTTGCTCTACCTTTAACTCCGCCTAAAGCCATATGATAGTATGGTATTAATTCTTCACTTTCTGTAATGTATTTTTCGTTGTTTCTATCGTAGTGCCCATATGCCATTGCTCTTTCGTACATTCTTCTGTTGTTTGTAACAACAATACCTAATTCACCAGCTGCAAATGATTTTGCGCTCATAAGAGACATTGCTGCAACATCACCAAATGTTCCAAGGCGTTTGCCTTTGTATAGTCCACCTTGAGCATGAGAAACATCTTCAATAACTTTTAGGTTATGTTTTTTTGCTATTTCCATAATTCTGTCCATATCACAAGGATATGATATGTAATGTACTACCATAATTGCTTTTGTTTTTGGTGAGATTAATCTTTCAATATCATCAGGATCCATACTTAACATGTCGTTTATATTAGAAAATACTACAGATGCACCAAATGTTGATGCTTGTGCAGCACTTGCCCAATATGTTTTTGTTGTACAAATGATTTCATCCCCTTTGCTTAATCCTACTGCAAACATTGCAGCAGCAAGAGACATTGTACCATTACAATATGCAACAGCATAATCTGTACCTATCCATTCGGAAAATTCTTTTTCAAACTTTTCGGTTACATCTACACCTGAAAAACTGTTATTTCTTATAACTTCCAAAGCTGCCTGTTCATCTTCTTCAGTAACAATAGGCCATTTCATTGCGTCCAAAAGTTCATTTGGTATTTCGTTTTTGATAATTGGTTCTCCGCCTAGTAAAGCTAATTTTTTCATTTTATTTTCTCCTTTTATTTTAAATCTAATTTGTAAAGACTGATTGCATTGCCTCTACATACTTTGTAATAATTTTCTTCGGTTATACATCCATTTTCGTATGATTTGTCAAGCCAATCCGCAAGATATGTTCTTTGATATGGCTGACATATATCAGTTCCGTACATAATCCTGTCAGGAAATTCTTCAATAAATTTGTATGTGAATTCCGGATCTCTCGACATAGCGCTGTACCCACTTCCGGCAGAAAGGTCGCAGTATAGGTTTGGATATTCTCTCATTAGTTCGAGGATTCTGCTGTTTTTTACCTTACCGTCAAGATAAGTGTTTCTGTTTTTATTAGTAACATTATCTCCAATTTCGCTCCAGAAACATTGTGAATGACCGACTATTTTAAGTTTTGGATATTTTTTTAACATTTTTTCAAGTCTAGGAAGTCCAAGTTCGTCAATTATACCATAACAGTCATATTTTTTGTGTGCTATATGAATGGTTACCGGCATATCACATTCTCCACAATGGTAGAAGAGATTGTCAAGTAATGGGTCATCTGCATAGATATTTGATGTTAATTCTCCAAGACCAATTGCTCCCCGTTCTTTGTAATATTCTATAAATTTAGAAAAATCAGTTTTGGCACTGTTTTCTCCCATTCGGGGATCTATGTTACAAAACCAATAAAATGTATCGGAATACTTGTTTGCTAAAAATTCCATTTCTTCATTTGTTTGTATGGAAAATCTATATTCGGGGCTTATTAAGGGTAAAAGAAAGCCTTTATCTATTCCAAGCTCTGAATAACTTTCTTTTATTTGCTCAGGTGATGCCAAAATAACACTAGGTTGGATTTGCGTATTTTTCCACATACTAGTGTGAATGTGAATGTCAATTTTCTTCATAAGTACACCTCCTTACATAGCATTATATCAGTTTGTTTAAAAAAAATCATTACAAATATTCTTGAAAATATAAACAATTTTCTTGTGTTGACATCAAAATGAGATTATTTTGTAAGTTTATAATAAAATTTAGCAAGAAAAAATAACATTAGTTCTTTACAATATAAAGTAATGAATTGTTTTTTTATGATTTATAAATAAAACTTTAAGTGCAATATATTGTAAATAAGTGTGATTTTGACCAATTTATTCTAAATACATAATATTATAAAAATGATAAAATTTTAGTACGAAATATTGTATACCATTAGGAGTGATGTCTGTGAGTACAAAAGATGCTTTTTTTAAACTTGAAAATAATGTGTTGACAGTTGGAAACAAAATGTTTATGAAAACTTTTGAAAATATAGATAAGGCTTATTCAAGCACAGATAATGCCAATAACCTATCTGAAGTTTTCTTAAAAATAACTGCGAAAGGAGACGAGAAAACTCGTTCTTTTTTCATTTGGGATAATCTGCCAGTTATATATATTCCGGACTACCGTGAAAAAATCCTCCACACAATATCGGGAGAGCATTGGATAGTGAAGGCAATTAAATTAAATGCATTTACTGATTGGTGTGATACTTTGACGCAGCAGACAGAATGCCATTTGTTTAAAATGAAACTTCTGCCATGTACTGGTGATATATTTTTTCTTGAAAATCCTCAAGACAATAATGCAATTGTTATAATTTCTGAAATGCCTGATTATCAGACTGCTACAATGAGTATTGATAATGGAAATATAACCATTGAAAATGGAGGAAATCCTGTTGTACTTGGATTTTGTAAAAATGGTGAATGTGAAGAATTGTGCAGAAATTATTACCGTCATGCCAGAAAAAATTCTGAACTTATTTTAATGTCAAATACATGGGGGGATTTAAATAGATTTGAGTGTGCACGTCAGGATTTCCTTGTCAAGGAAATTGATGCTGCTAAGGAAATTGGTGTAGATATAGTACAAATGGATGATGGATGGCAAACAGGAAGCACTGATGATTTGAGTCTGCGTGATGAAAATGATCGTAAAATATTTAATGAGACTTTTTGGAATTTGAATACTGAAAAATTCCCTAATGGTGTTGAGTATGTAACAGAGTATGGCAAAAAAAATAATGTTAAAGTTGGTATGTGGTTTGCACCTGACAGCCATAACAACTTTTCTCTTTTAGAACGAGATTTGGATGTGTTGCGTAAAGCTTATCAAGAATGGGGAATACGTTTCTTTAAATTAGATATGTTTTGGATTATAGACTCTCCGCAACGTGATAGGTTTCTGGAACTATTGCAAAAGATCTATTCTTTTGGTGATGATGTGGCAGTTCAACTTGATGTAACACGAGATAATAGACTTAACTATCTGTGTGGTCGTGAATACGGAACGGTTTTTGTTGAAAATAGATATTTGAAGGCCAAAAGTGCTTTTCCGCATAGAACTTTGAGGAATTTGTGGATGTTAAGCCGCTATATACCATCATCAAAATTTCAGTTTGAAATAATTAATCCCGACCATTTTGTTGAATCTTATTCGGATGATGATCCATTTAGACCTTGTCTTTATGATATGGATTATTTGTTTGCATCAGTTATGGTTTCGAATCCATTATTCTGGATGGAATTACAGTTTTTGTCAGATCAAAGGCGAGAGGAACTGAAAAGAATTATGAATGTATGGAAGGAACACCAACATGTTTTGGCTATAGCTGATATTCTTCCGATCGGTGAAAAACCTAGCGGAAGGAGTTTTACCGGATTTTATGCATCAGTTGACGGTAAGCCAAAGTATATTGTTTTGTTTCGTGAAGTGACAGAAAAAGATTCAACCGAGATAAGTATACCTGTTGAATGTGCAAATGTTGAGGTTTTGGCTTCCAATGCTGATGTTGAAGTGGGAATAAAAGAAGGTTTTATTAAAGCGAGTTTTTCAAAACCGCGTTCATATGTTTTTTTAAAGATAAAGGAGATGTAGAAAATGGGCAAAAAGTATGGTTTTGGTATTGTTGGTTGTGGTGCTATTTCAAAATGGCATGTTGCAGCAATAAATGAGATTGAAAATGCAGAGTTAATAGGTGTATTTAATACTCCTAAATGTTTTGCGGAAGATTTTGCAAAAGAACATAATTGCAAGGTCTTTGATACATATGAGGAAATGCTAAACTGCGAAGATATTGATATTGTGAATATTTGCACTCCAAGTGGCACACATGCACCTCTTGCTATTGAAGCTGCAAATCACAAGAAAAATGTAATAGTTGAAAAACCTATGGCCATTACAAAGGAACAAATTGAAGAAGTTATTTCTTCTGTTGAAAAAAACAATGTTAAATTAGCTGTAATATCTCAGTTGCGATTTGATGAAAATATACAAAAAGTAAAAAAGGCTATAGATAACGGAGAACTTGGAGATATTTTGATAGGCGATATTTACATGAAATATTACCGCTCTCCTGAATACTTTAGTTCATCAGGTTGGAGGGGCACATGGGCCATGGATGGTGGTGGAGCTTTGATGAATCAAGGTATTCATGGTATTGATATTCTTCAGTATCTTGTGGGTCCTGTTAAATCTGTGTCAGGTATCTGCAAAACACTTGCAAGAGATATTGAGGTAGAGGACGCAGCAAGCCTTGTTGTAGAGTATGTAAGCGGTGCAGTAGGCGTAATTCAGGGGACAACCTGTGTCGAACCAGGTTACCCAAGAATTATAGAAATTACAGGCACAAGAGGTACGGTGTCCTTGAGAGAAACTGATATAATAAAATGGGATGTGGATGGAAAATCGTTGGATTTATCTGCAAATAATAAGTGGAATATTAGTGGATTCCGTGATCCTGGAGCTATGGAAATGAACAGTCATTTGCCTCAGATTCAGGATATGGTTAATGCATTGGAAGAAGACAGGGCGCCGATGGTTGATATGTACGAGGGCAAGAAACCTGTTGAAATTATACTTGCAGCATATGAATCAAGTAAATTGCGTAAACAAGTTGAAATTGGCTAATTTAAGACATAAATTTCCAAGGATTTAAGGAATATAGTATGATATAATTTATTTATGATAGGGAGTATTGTGTTATGGTTAAAATTGGTGGAGTAAGTATAGATGTTTCTCATCCAAAAACTTTTGCTACATATTTTGAAACAATTTGCATGGATATGAAATATGAATATCTTGCAAAGGAAAGTTTTCGTGATGATGCTCAGGCAGATTGGTTTGTAAATCGTTTTGGTTTAAAAGGTAAAGTTGAAAGTATAGCTGATATGGTTGATAAGGTGGATATTGGTTTTGTTCAATCCTGTAACTGGGAAAAACATCTTGACCAGGCAATGCCTTTTATTGAAAAAGGAAAGCCTGTATTTATTGATAAACCTATTGTTGGTTCTGTTAATGATATTGAAAGACTTCGCAAACTTGTTGCAGATGGTGCAAAAATATATGGGAGTTCATCTGTAAGATATAGTAAAGAAATAGCGGACTTTTTGAATATTGATGTAGAAGAACGAGGTGAAATTATTGCAATATACGGATGTTGCGGTGTTGACGAATTCAATTATTCAATACATCTTTTGGAAGGGTTTTCTGCATTAGCCCAGTCAAAGGCGGTAAGCGGTAAATTCCTTGGGGAATCAAAAGGACGTGAAGGGAAGGCTGCTGAAATATATTCCGTTGATTTTGAAAATGGTATAAAGGGTGTTTACCAATTTGTAAAGGGCACTTGGTATCCGTTCAGTTTTACTGTTATGACTACAAAAAATACATATGTTTTAGATGTTAAAACAAACGAACTATATGCACCGATGTTAAGAGAAATATACAAACAGGTAACTAAAGGTGAAAGTAAACTTGCTGATGTGGAAATGCTTATAAATTGTACACAAGCTATGCTTTGTGGCAAAAAGTCAAAAGAAGTTTTTGACGGTGCGGAAGTTACCGTAGAAATGTTAGATGAAACAGACAAGTTCGACGGATACGAATTTGAATCGGAATACGGTTCAAATGCCGGTGTGCTTTATAAAGACTAAGGTGATTTAATGAAAATTAAAGATACAAAAACAAATTATGCAGTAGAACCACTTATACAACCTTTTGGTTTTAAGGGCGGTTACCTGAGCGAACTATGGCAAATAGTTTCAAAGGTAAGTGATGGAGAAAATTATGGTGTTGGTGTAGGTATACAAAGTGTTTTGTGGTCTGATGAATGTATTTTTAAATCCTCAAGTCAGGAGCAGGGCAACAAGTATATGTATACTTTAACAGAATACGCTCTTAAACTTTTAAAAAATACAGAGTTTAAAACACCTACTGAAGCCATACTTTCCATAACTGATAAGGTTTATGACTATGGAAAAAGAATTACAAATAATTCTAATTTAAGAAAGACATTTGCTCTTAATAGTCTTGTTTCTGTTGACAATGCCTTATGGCAACTTTATGCCCGTGAAAATAGAACGGAGGATTTTATGAATCTTCTTGATGCTGAAACTGCAAATAACCTATCGGGCAGACAGGACAAAATATACAGTATTCCTTTAATGTCATATAAGACATCTTTAGAGGAAATAAAAAATGCGGCAGAAGAAGGATATTTTCTAATGAAAATCAAAATAGGTTCGGATCCTGATGGGGATAACGATCTTGATAAAATGGTGGAATGGGATAAAAAACGCCTTGGAGAAATACATAATATCGTAAAGGATATGAAAACTCCGTATACAGAAAATGGACATTATGTATATTATCTTGATGCAAATAGCAGATATGATACAAAAGAAAGATTGTTTGAACTTTTAGAATATGCAGATAAAATAGGGGCATACGACAGAATTGTAATTTTAGAAGAACCTTTTGCTGAAGAAACAGATTTTGATGTTTCTGATATTGGGTTGAATATTACAGCAGATGAATCGGCACATTCTATCGATTCCGCAATAAAGCGTATGGAGCAGGGATATAAGGCTATGGCAATAAAGCCTATAGCAAAAACTGTTTCAGAAAGTCTGATGATAATCAATGAAGCAAGTAAACGCAATGTGCCATGTTTCTGTGCAGACCTTACCGTAAATCCGTTAATGGTTGATGTGAATAAAAATATAGCGGCAAGGATAACGAATTTTCCTAAAATCAACATAGGAATTTTTGAATCAAATGGGGCACAGAATTACAAAAATTGGAATACAATGAAAACTTATCATCCAATGTATAAATCAAAATTTACAGAACAAAAAAATGCCATATATCAGCTTGATGATGAATTTTATAAGCTGAGTGGTGGTATTTTTAAAGATTCTAAATATTATAACAAAATTGTGAGGTAATTAAAATGGGTAAAATAGCACTTTTAGTAAATAAATTTCAGCAAAATAGAATTTTTAATGAAAAATATTACGAAAAGATTAGAAAATTTGGGGAGCTTTCAATTTATGACAGGGAAGACTTTCAAGATTTAGAGTATGCAGCAGATTTTGTAAAGGGAGCAGAGGTTATTATAACATCATGGCATTCTCCAGTACTTTCAAAAGAATTTTTAGATGCATGTCCTGATTTAAAGGGTGTAATTCATGCAGCAGGTACTGTGAAACCAGTTGTTTCTGATACGATGGTTGAAAGAAAAATACGAATTACAGGTTCTGCAGTTGCAATAGGAGAAGGTGTTGCTGAAACAGCTTTGGGCTTTGCTATTTCTGCATGTAAGGGATTTTATAAGCTTAGTAAGGATACAAAAGATAAAAAGATTTGGGATGAAAACAGATACACGGTAGTAAAAGATTTTTATGATATTAATGTTGGAGTTATAAGTGGTGGTTTTGTAGGTAGACATATGGTTAAATTACTTAAAAATTTCCATGTTGATGTTTTGATGTATGATCCTGTTTTGTCAGCGGAAGATATTGAAAAGATAGGCGCAAAAAAGGTTGAACTTAACGAACTGATGAAGGAAAGTGATGTTGTAACAATACACGCACCTTCAATCCCTGCAACAGATAATATGATAAATAAAGATAATCTTGAATTAATGAAGGATGGTGCTATTTTAATCAATACAGCACGCGGTACAATTATAAATGAGCATGATTTAATTGAAGAACTTGAAAAAGGTAGAATTTTTGCTTGCATAGATGTAACCAACCCTGAACCTCCTGCCCAAAATAATAAGTTGAGAGATTTGGATAATGTTGTGCTTACACCTCATATTGCGGGTACTGTAACAAATGGGCTCAAGAGAATTGCACTTCATGTATGTGAAGAACTTGAAAGATTAATGAACGGTGAAAAAATGCGTACAGAGGTTAATCTTGATGACCTTTCTAAGTTAGCATAAGACAGAAGGACTTTGTTATGAAACTAATTGATATGCACACCCATATTTGGTTTACAAAAGATATTGAAAGTGAAAAAAGACTACTTTTACAAACTATTGAAAAGTATGGTATTGATATGGCGTTTGTGTCCGGACTCAAAACATATTTTTCTACCGAAGAAGAGGTAAGTTATATAAATGACGTTATTTGCATGTATGCAAAGGAAAGTGCTGATGTTATAAAGGGATATGCTTATGTGTGTCCGGAACATAGAAATGCTTTGGATGTTGTAAAAAGAGGAATAGAAGAACAAAATATGGTTGGCGTGAAAATTTGGGTTTCAGAATATTGCGATAGTGATATTGTGAGTCCGTTGGCGGAAAAAATAATTGATTACAATGTTCCGTTACTTATTCATTCATCTAAGAAAAGTACATCTCAGGTTGCAAAGGAAAATACATCTGTAAATATACGCAATCTTGCACTTCGATACCCTGAACTTAAAATTATTATGGCCCATATTGATGGAAATTGTTATAATGGTGTACAAATAGTGAGAGAACTTAAGAATGTATGGGTTGATGTAAGTGGGTCATCTAACAGAACTAACGAGATTGAGTATGCAGTAGAAAATCTTGGTGATGATAGAATATTGTTTGGTAGTGACCTTACGGGATGTTCTTTTGCAATTCCTTATGGCAAAGTGATGGAAGCAGAAGTTTCCGATTTGGTTAAAGAAAAAATATTTTACAAGAATACATTAAAACTTTTTGACCGTGATTTCAAGATAAGGTAGTGTTTAAAATGATAGATTATAATTGTTATATAGGACAATGGCCATTTCATAAATTAAGACGTTATACCTTTGAAGATTTAAAGGCAGTCCACAGAAAAAATGGTATAGAATATGGATATTTATCTTCAATTTATTCAATTTTCTATAATGATTTTTATGAATCGGAAAAAGAACTTCACGAGGAAATTAAAGGTAGTAATTACAAACAGATTGTTACTGTTAATCCCACTCTTGACGGATGTATGTATATATTAAAACGCTGTGTAGAGGATTTTGATGTAAGTGGAATTCGGTTGATTCCATGCTATCATGGGTATAACATAAATTCCAAAGTTTTAATGCCTGTATTAAGCTTTGCTAAAGAGAATAACTTACCAATCTTTTTGACGGCAAGAATGCTTGATGAAAGATTGGCACATATTATTTATCCGATTTTGATGAAACCTGATGATGTTGCTAAATTTATTGAACGAAATGTTGATACAAAAATAATTCTTTGTCATTTTAAGGATGGAGAAATAAGTGAAATAAAAGATGTATTGATTAATGAAGATTTTGTATATACAGATGTATCAGGTTTTTCGGCTAATATTGTTATTGATAATCCAGAGTGGTATAAAAAGGCAGTTTTTGGTTCAGGCTTTCCTTTAAAAAATGTTAAGTCGGCGGTATTGAGAATAGAAACAGAACTTAGAGATACTTTTGTTAAGAAGGAAATGTGGGAGGATGTATTATGAAACAGATTAAGGTTGTTGTAGTGGGTGCAGGTAACAGAGGTGATGTGTATAGCAGATATTCTCTCAGAGAGCCTGATAAGCTTAAAATTGTAGGTATTGTGGATCCTGACCCTGTCCGTACAAAAATAATGAGAGAAAAATATAATGTTCCGAAAGAAAATTGTTTTGAATCTGTTGATGAATTTGTTAAAAGAGATAAATTTGCAGATGCAGTTATAAATGGAACAATGGATCATCTGCATGTGCCTACCTCTATTCCAATTTTGAGAAAAGGTTACGATATGCTTTTGGAAAAGCCTATGGCGGTTAACAAAGAAGAAATGTTGGAATTGCTTAAGGTTGCAAATGAGGAAAAACGTAAGGTTATCATTGGACATGTTTTAAGATATACTCCGTTTTATACAGCTATAAAAAAACATATTTTAAATGGTGATGTGGGCGAGATAATGAATATCTACCTTAACGAACGAGTAAGTTATCATCATCTTGGAACGGCTTTTGTAAGAGGTAAATGGGCTAGCGAAAAGCAATGCCATACAACTATGTTGTTGCAAAAATGTTGTCATGATTTAGATCTTATGATGTGGCTTATGAGAGAAACAAAGCCAGTCAAAATATCTAGCTTTGGCAATCAGTTTCAGTTTGTGCCAGGAAAGAAACCTGAAGGAGCAGGATCAAGATGTATGGCAGATTGTCCTTATGTTGAAACTTGTCTTTATTCTGCATATCTTCACTATATTTTACAACCTGAACGTTGGGGGCCTTATGTGTGGAAATCTATTGAGGGTGAAGGTACAATTGATATAGAACGCAAGAAGGAGTCTTTGAAAACAGATAATCCATATGGAAGATGTGTGTGGGATTGCAATCGTGATAATAATGTTGAAAGTCAGTCCATAATAGTAAGTTTTGAAAATGGAGCTTTGGGAACATTTAACATGATAGGCGGAGTTACAAAGCCCGGAAGAACTATACATATCATAGGAACAAAAGGTGAAATTGAAGGCTCAATGGAAAGTTCAAAGTATGTTTTGAGAAAAATTCATCCTACCGAAACAGAGGAATATACAGAAGAGGAATTTGACTTGAAGGTTAGCGGTGATATGACAGGTGCCTTTGGTGGACACGGCGGAGGAGATGGAATCCTTATGGAGGATTTTATTAAGTACCTTAATGGGGAGGAAGCGACTATATCATGTACTGATATAAATGATTCTACACTAAGTCATTTGGCTGTGTTTAAAGCTGACGAGGCTCGTGTCGAAGAAAAAATAATCTATATGGATCAAATATAATATAGGTAGATAAGGAGTGAATGAAATGCTAAAAAGAGTTTCAAAACTTTTGGTTAGCATAATATGTATTTTTGCACTTGCTGTACCTACAGTTTTTGCTGATATGAATACAGTTATGTTTGACCTTGAATCATTGGGTGTTCTTCAGAATATTGAGGACACAACAACTATGGATTCATATATGACGAGAGGAGAATTTGCACAGCTTGTTGTAAATGCACTTGGCTACAATGAATCTGCAAAGGCTATGGAAAATGTAAGCTATTTTACAGATTGTGCAACAAGTCCTTATCTTGGTGCAATTAACCTTTTATATGAATTTAATATTATTTCCGGAGCAGGCGATGGTAAGTTCAATCCTGATGCTTACCTTACATATCCGCAGGTTGGTAAGTTTATGGTAAACGCACTTGGTTATTCAAGCATTGTCCGTAATACTGACCTTAGCTCATATTACTACCTTGCAAGCACAATCGGTATTTATGATAATGCAAATTCAGCAGGTGAATATGTTACACGACGTGACGGTTTTATTATGATTGACAACAGTCTTGATGTTGACCTTATGACACAAAACTTCGGTATGTTCGGCACAGGCAGTTTTGAGGTTGTTGAGGGCAATTCTTTAAAATCATTCCTTGCAACAGCACAGCATCACAGACTCACAAAGAAAAATGGTATTGTAACAGCAGACTGCGTAACATACCTTTATAACGGTATGGCTAAAAACAAGTTAAATACCATTGAAATAGATGGTGCAGTGTACAAATGCAGTTTTGATGTACCTCGCGGTCTTGTTGGTATGAATGTGGATTATTACATTGAATATACAGATGATGCAAACGGATTGATTACTGCAATTAACCCAACAAACAAAAATACTATTGTTGAATTTGATTTGGATGAATTTTTGGGTGCATCAGCAGGGACTCTTAAGTATAGCATCAATGATGAACCATATAAAGTAAGATATGATGATTCTACAAAAATGATTTACAACAACAGAAGAGACCATACTATCACTCCTGAAAAAATAGGAAATTATAAAGAAGGTACACTACGCGCAATAGATAATAACGAAGATGAAATTTACGATGTAATATATATAACAAACTATACTGACGCTGTTGTTGAAAGAGTATATGCGGAAAACAAACAGATTTTCCTTGCAAACGGTCAGTTAGTAGATGGTGCAAAATATGTTTCACTTGATGACGAGGAATATATTGTAAGTATTACAGATGGTGAGGGTAATCCTCTTACAATTGAAAATATTGCAGAAGATAATGTAGTAAGTATAGCAAAGAGTAAAGATAAAGAAGTTATTACAGTAGTTGTATCCGATAAAAAGGTAACAGGAACAATTAAGGTTATTGACGAAGATTATGTAACTATTGATACAGATGTATATGTTTCAAATGTACCTGCAGAACTTGGAGAGCATGTAGATGCATACATCAACTTCAGAAATGAAATAGTGTACCTTGATGAAACAGTATCTTATGATAACTACGCATATGTACTTCAGTCATCAGATACATCAAATGACTTTAAAGATGTTAAGATTTCACTTATCACTCCCGGATATATCAGTGAAAAGAGTGAAGATTCCTTTACAGAAGAGGGTGCATCTGAAACAAGTAAAAAATTGTTTTTCCGTAACGGCGGTAAAGTAATTTATCCGCTTGCGTCAAAGGTAAGTGTAAACGGTGAAAGATACAGTGATGAAAAGACAGTTGAAGTTATTCTTAATAAGATAATATCATACACGGTAAATGCAGAGGGTAAAATCAGCAAAATTGATACAATCGACCCTTATGATAATGATGTGTATAAGACATATAACGAAAACGGTAAGGTATTCTCAAAAGGCTCGAAAAGAGGCTTTGGTATAGACGACAGTAACACAATGTCAATTTGTATTCCTGCAGATATTGCATCAGCATCAGATGATGACTTGATGGTACCTGTAATGCTGCTTACAAACACAGAATATAAAATCCAGGCTTATGATGTAGATGAAACATCAAGCATAGCAGGACTTGTTGTAGTAACAGAAAAGATGCAGGCAGGACTTGCAGGTAATGTAACAACATCAAGCCCTGTGGGAATTGTAAAGAAGGTTTCAAAGAGAATAGAAAAGGATGAAGAAAGAATAGTAGTAAATCTTCTTACAAAAGAGGGAGAAAAGAACTACTTTGTATCAAACCTTATTCCTAATGCAAACAGCTTTACAGCAATAGGAGCAGGTGATTTGATAGCATATTCATTGGTAGAAGGTAATGATGAGCTTAACGGCTTTGCAATAATGCAGAATGCAAATGCATTTAACGGAAGCTTCCTTGAACAGCCATATCAGCCAAATGAAACCTGTTTGGGCACAGTAATTGATTTGGAATATGACTATGTATCCAGAAATAAAATACGTTGGACAGACGCGATTACAATAAATTATGGCGGCGCAACACATAGCTATGAAGTGTTTAACACAGGCACACCGCCGATCTTCTTGTTGGAAGGAAAGAAAGAAATTAAAAAGCTTACTTTTGATGAAATCCAAATAGGAGACAAAGTATTTGTAAGTGCAAACCTTGGTACGGTACGTGCCATTGTAGTAAGAAGATAGGAGGAGTGAAAGTATGAAAAGAATAATATCATTAATTTTAGCATTTTGTTTAATTTTAACTTTGGCTCCTGTGGCAATATATGGGGCAGACTTGACAGATCCTGGATATAGTGGATATTTAGGGACACCTATTGCTGATTATACATTGAATAAGGATTTTTCGGAAAGTGATTTTGGTAAATTTGTAATTTCAAATAATTTGGATAGTAGTGACAATTATTCAGCAATATATTCAACAGAAGGCGTTTCGGTAACACGTACTGCTGAAGATGGCACAACCTCCACTTCAAATTTTGATTTTGCAATTAATTTCGCATATTACGAAAAAGATGAAAATAATAATACCGAGTATTTCCAAAAAGGATTTAGCGGAAAATATGCAATTGATATTACTTTTAATTATAATTTAGTTCCTACAGGTACTAACAGTGGGCGTACAGACATTTGGTTTAGTGATGTTGTTGATAATCATTCAACCTCTGCTGCTAAGAATCATATGAGAATTATGCCTAAAACAAGTGGATTTATATATTATGGGGGGACATCTTCTGCTCTATCTCTTAGTGGTAATCCACAGACTGATTATACATTACGTTTGGTAACTGATACTAATACATCACTAACTGATATATATTTGGCAGATGATTCGGGTGTTTATACATATTATGGACAAAAAGAATACGGGATAAGCTCAAATAATGTAATTGGGTCAATGTTGTTGCGTATCATGGACTATTTGGAAAAAGATTCTTCTATAACTTTCAAAAACATTAAGATTTATGAAATTAAAGCTGATGAAGCAGCTTATGCTTTCAAGGATAATTTGCCCGATATTTTAAATGGAAAGTCAGGGAATCCGTTGCAAATAAATGCCGTTAACGAAAATATTGAAATACCTTCATCATGGGCAGCATATAAAGTTGAAAGTTCTAATTCTTCAGTTTTGTCTGTTGATGGAACAATAACCCCAACGACTGTAGATAAGGATGTAACTCTTACGGTTTCAGGTGTTGCTTCAGGCATTACATTTAAAAAGGTTTATAACCTAACAATATTGGGCAATCCCTATGGGGATGACGAGGATGAACCAACTATTCCTGAAGAACCTGTTGTTCCTAATCCCACAGAAAAACTTTTGTTTGATTATGTTCTAAACAAAGATTTTGCGGAAAGTGAGCTTGGAAAGCTTGTTATAGAGGATACTATAGACGATTGCGGTTATGAGTTTGAAACAGTTTATGGCAACGATGGTATCAGTATTGTTAAATACGGTGAACCTGTTTATGAAGATGCGGAGCATACATCAGCTGATGAAGTAGATGCATTTGCAATAAATTTGGTAGAACTTGTTGATAATGATACGGAAAATCATAATAGGGTATATAAAACAGGCTTTGATGGAGTGTATGCATTAGAACTAACTCTTAATGTAGACTCAAGTGATACTTGGTCAACAAATACAGACAATAAATCATCGGGGCGTACAGACTTGTTCTTTGGTAACAAGGTTAATAAAAAGGCTACACCATATGGGTATGAAAATTACATTAATATTCGTGTTTCATATAAAGCACTAGGTGTTGCTGCGCATAGTGGTAGTGATAAATTTAGTTTTAAAAACAGAGTAGATGGTCAGGATATGACAGTTCGACTTGTTTTTGATACTATAAATTACAAGATGACAGGCTATTCTCTAGTTGACGGTGAATATGTACTAATGGGTGAAGTACCATACACTTTGGATACAATAACTCATTTTTGGTACAGAGCTCGCCCATTTATGGAAAAAGGCGATAAAATAACCTTTAAACGAGTAAAGATGTACGAAATAAAGAAGAAACAGGATTCAACTGGCGAAACAACATTAAGCAAATTTATGACTACCGCTCCTGATACATTTTTGTATGCATCCGGGGAAGTTGTTTCTCCAATGAATGTTGTTGGAAATATTGTTATCCCTGATGCATTGGCTGCGGAATATACTGTTGAAACAATGAGGGAAGCAGTTGTTTCAAATAAAGGTGAAGTAATAAGAGGACTTGAAGATACTGTAGGGAATATCAAGATTTCCAATTCTATTACAGGCTTTGATTTTTATAAAATATATGATTTTAATATTAAAGCAAAAGATGAAGTAATAAAAGAACATTTAGTTTCTTATGACTACAAATCTACAAAAATTACAGATGCACTAATAGCTACAGGGGATTGTACACCTGTTAGTGAAGGCGTTAAATTGAAGGGTATTTCATCTGTTGTAGGTTTTATGGAAGCGATTAAGTCATCTGATGCAAATACTAAGACATATTACTTTGATCATAATGGGGCATATGATTTTGAATTATCAGTTATTCCGGATTTGAATTACGGTAATTCGTACATTGAAGTAGGTAATTATAATCCTGTAACAGAAAAGTTTGAAACATATGGCAAATTAATGGTTGATTCAAATGGTATTTACCTTGTTGATAAATATGAAAATATTAGCATTGTAAATAATTTAGTTAATAAAAATGAATACAAACTAAAATTCAGAGTAGATGTTGAAAACGGTAAAATATGGGCATGGGCTAATTCAACTGTTGCCTTGAAGGATGGGATGAGTTTTGGCAATGCCACTGGAATTATGAATGCTTATAGAATATATGTTGAAAATGCTACAGATAATGATTCTATAACATTGACAAATGGTGATCTTACAAAATTGGTATATCGTGATGTTGACATTGTTTCAAGCCTTATTCAAGTTGTTGATTCAATTGATATATCAGATATTACAACAAATTTTGAAGATGTATATGGTGATATTAAGTTGCCTGAATTACACGGATATGATATTAATTGGTCTGCTGATAATTATCTTGTGGATTTGGAAAACAAAAAAATATACAGAGGGTTAGAGGATGAAGATATTACTTTAACTTTAACTATCTCAAATCCTGAACACCCAAGGTTTAAGGTAAAAAAAGAATTTTACCTAAAAGTAAAAAAAGCACAAAACCACAGTGAACGTATAGAGGGTGCTTTAGTTAGAATCACATCCGATAGTGTAACAAATCAAAAACAAATTGTTGCAGATTTGAAGCTTCCTTCAAAAACAACAGAGGGCTATGATATCACATGGGAATCACTTTCTAAAGGGTATATTTCTGATAAAGGAGTTATAAATAAAGGTATTAATATTCCTAACCCTACAGATGTTAAGTTTAAGGTTACTGT
>JAZQIO010000010.1:0-6644 GCA_045541135.1 Clostridia bacterium | reverse complement strand
CTTTTTTGGATATCGACAGTGATGACTGGTACGCACCTTATGTTGCAACTGCATATACCGAAGGTCTTGTAAATGGTTCAGATGGTATGTTCCGTCCAAATGATACTATTACAAGGGAAGAAATGTGCAAAATAATTGTATGTGCAACAGAAACTGAATTTGAACTGAAAAAAACCGGATTTAAAGATGCAGATTCTATAAGTCCATGGGCTTTGGAATATGTAAACAAAGCTTATTCTTCAGGTATAGTAAATGGTATGGATGATGGTACATTTGCACCAAAAAACACTGCGTTAAGAGAACAGGCATTTATGGTTTTAGCACGTCTGCAAAACATTGTTAATAAGTAACAGTGTAAACTAAAATGTAAAAGTTTTTTCGTCATTTCTTAGGTTGTAAAACTGTAATTTTGGTCTGTTTTTTAGTGGAATTGGGACTTGTTATGTTGTAGTCAATATGTTAAAATGTAATAAAGGGAGTGATTACATGAAAATTGGACTTGACATAGATAATGTAGTATCTGATTTTGATAAAAAAGTAGAATACGAATGTGCCTTAGAGGATAAAAGAAAACGTAATCGTGGTATGATTAATATGGATGCAGACTGGATACCACGATTTTATGACTGGAGTTATGATGAGGTAGAGAGTTTTTTTGAGGAAAATATGGAAGAGTTTGCAAAAACTTTGGAGGTGCGTGAAGGAGCTTTGGAGTATATGACGAAGCTTATGAATGACGGTCACGAACTTTACCTCATATCCCATCGGGTTTATCCTCATTATACACAACCCAGAGAAGTTACAGAAAAATGGCTTTGTGAAAAGAAAATTCCATACACAAAATTGGTTCTTACAGAAAGCGTTAATAAAACAAAAGAATGTAAGGACAATAATGTGGACATTATGTTTGATGACAGCGTGATAAATTGCCGCCTGCTTAAAGAAGGCGGGGTAAACAGCTGTGTTATGGGTACAAAATATACTCATCAGGTTAATACTGACGGACTTGAAATAGTTTATAACTGGAAAGAACTTTATGAGTTTATAGGTAATTTGACAGTTGATATAAACAGATAAGAGGGTTTTAAATAAGATATATTATTATATGTTATTTCAATACTATTTTTGCAAGTCCTGCTTCCGATGTTTCCTTGTATGATGTTGATAAGTCGTGACCTGTTTCTTTCATTGTCTGTACAACCTTGTCAAAGGAGATTTTTCGTGAATCCCACAAAAAGCTTGCAAGGCTGACTGCGTTTATGGCACGCATTGCGGCAACTGCATTTCTCTCAATACATGGTATTTGCACTAATCCGCAAATCGGGTCACAGGTAAGACCTAAATGGTGTTCTATTGCAATTTCTGCGGCATATTCTATTTTATCTATACTTAGCTCAAAAAGCTCTGCAAGTGCAGCGGCAGCCATGGCACAGGCACTGCCTATTTCTGCCTGACATCCGCATTCAGCACCTGAAATTGATGCGTTTGTTTTTATGATATTTCCTATTATGCCTGCAGTTATAAGAGCGCGTGTTATCTGTTCGTCGCTGAATTTGTTTTTTTGCTGTTGGTAATAAAGTACTGCAGGTACAACCCCTGCGGCACCGCAGGTTGGTGCAGTAACAATTTTTTCGCCGGATGCATTTTGTTCACTTACTGCAAATGCGTATGAACATACCATCCGGTTTTCTCTTGTTTCTGCAGATTCGTCAATATGCTGGCTGTTAAAAAGAGATTTTGCTTTCTTTTTAACATCAAGTCCCCCGGGGAGGATGCCTTCATCTTCAATCCCCTTTTTTATTGAAAGCTTCATAGCTTCCCATATGTTTTTCATATATTCGAAAAAGGAAGAATTTTCAGTTTCCTCTGCATATTCCCAAAGACGTATATTCTTTTCTTTGCAATAGTCTGCAATGTCTGAAAACCTATGTTTTTTATAAATTTTTACAGGCTTTTTTATTTCTTCGCTATTAAAGGCAATGCTTCCGCCGCCTACACTTAAAACTCTTGCTTTTTCAATGAGCTTTTCTCCTTTATATGCGAAAATATCCATAGTATTTGGGTGTGGAATATTAGTTTCAATGTAATTGAATTCCACATCACATTTTATTGGGGTAAAGGTCTTTTTAATTACTGCATCTGTTCCGTGACCCTTTCCTGTTTTTGAAAGTGAGCCGTAAAGGATTACTTTAAAATTGTCTGCATCCGGATTTTTTTCTTTAAAAATAAGGCAGGCTTTTTCAGGACCTATTGTATGTGAGCTTGAAGGACCTCTGCCGATTTTGTAAAGCTCTGTAATTGATTCCATTCCGTCGGGTTTTTGTTCTGCTATTTTATCTGCAGAAGTGATAAAGTATTCTATTGGAACATTAAATATTTTTGAAATATGAAACATATTTTGTGAAGACGGCTTAGATAAGCCAATTTCCCACTTTGAAACAGCTCTGTCACTTACACCCAAGGCTTTTGCAAGTTGTTTTTGCGACATATTAAAATTTTTTCTGAGTTCCTTTATTTTTTCGGCTTTAAATTCATTCATATTTACTGACTCCTAAAATTATTCTGAATTTATTATATATAAAAAAGCAACAACTATAAAGGTAGTTATGTAAAATAATACCAAGTAAAAATCAACCTGTGGTTGATTTTTACTTTAATATTGAATTTATGTATTCCTTCGGTGTCATATTAGTAATTTTTTTAAATACTCTTGAAAAATAGTGTGGATTATTAAAACACAGCATATCCGATATTTCAGTGATGTTGTACAAATGTTTCCTCATTAAGGTTTTGGATTCTTTTATTTTTATATTTGTGTAGTATTCTATTATTGTACAGCCGCAAATTCTGTTGAAAATTTTTGAGATGTAGGTTTTGCTGTAATTAAGCTCTTTGCAAATTTCGTCTACTGTTATTTTGCCGTAAATATTGTCTTTTAAAAGCTTTATAACCGAATTTACAAGGTGGTTATCCATGTCTTCCTTGTCGGAAAATACGTTTATTTCCTTTGACTTTTCGTCCTGTGTTCGTATCAGCATAATCAGTAGCTGTTCAAGAGTTGTGCGTATAATCTGTTGCCCTCCGAAAGGTGCGTTTTCATTAAGAATAAGTCTGTTTGAGTGTGGATTGTTTTGCGATAAGTTAAAGGCATTTCTACCCTCATTTAAAAGTATTTCTATGTACGGTCTTAAGCTTTTTTGGAGCTTTATTTTTTTGTTTCTGAAGTACACCATATTTTTGGAAGTGGAAACAAAGGTAATTACAAACACGTTTGACGGAGTTGTTTTGTCAGATGATATGGTGTGAAATTCGTTTGGCTTATGAAAAATCATTTCACCCTGACAAAGTGTATATGTTTCCTTATCTGCTGTTATAAGTACTTTACCGCTGTCTACATACACAAGCTCCCAAAAGTCATGAACTTCACCTGAAAAGTGAAAGTTTTTATCAAATTCGTGATAGTGTATTGTAACAATTTTGCTTATACTTATTACGTTTGTCAGCTTGTGCTTTATGTATTCGGGGCGGTTTTTTCGTGGATTCATAATTGTACCTCGTTAAAATATGTTGTTTACAAAAGTGTACTTTTGGACTAATAAAAAACATTTACTTTTTTTGTTGCCTATTATACCATAAATGTAGGAAATGTCAATATTAATTTATGGAGGTAAGGTTGTAATGAAAAAGGGTATAAGCATTTGGTCTTTTGCAGGCACAAGTTTAGAGGAAAATATGAAACTTGCCAAGGATGCGGGTTTTGACGGAATTGAACTTGCACTTGATGAAACAGGGGATGTTTCTTTGGAATCTACAAAGGACGACATTTTAAAAGTTAAGGAAATGGCAGAAAAAATCGGTCTTGAACTTTACAGTGTGGCAAGTGGTCTTTACTGGACTTATAACTACACTTCTGAAAATGAGGCAAACAGAATAAAGGCAAAGGAAATTACAAAAAAACAGCTTGAAGTTGCATCGTGGCTTGGCTGTGACACAATTTTGGTTGTGCCCGGTGCTGTGGATGTGGCATTTGAGCCTGAAAGTGAAATTGTGGAATATGACGTTGCTTACGATAGAGCACTTTCAGCACTTAAGGAGCTTGCACCTTATGCCGAGGAGCTTAAAGTTTCTATAGGTATTGAAAATGTGTGGAATAAATTCTTGCTTTCACCTGTTGAAATGGCAGACTTTATCGATAAAGTAGGCAGTGACTACGTTGGTTCATATTTTGATGTTGGCAACGTGGTTTACATAGGTCATCCTGAACATTGGATAAAGGTTTTAGGTAACAGAATTAAAAAAGTTCACTTTAAAGATTACAGAAAAGAAGCAGGCAGTCTTTGCGGCTTTGTGGATTTACTTTCAGGTGACGTTAACTGGCCAAAGGTTATGGAGCAGTTTAAAAACATAGGATATGACAATTGGGTAACTGCGGAAATGCTTCCGCCTTACACACACTATCCTGAAACTATTGTTTATAACACATCAAATGCAATGGATAAAATTATTGGGAGGTAACAGATATGCTTAAAGTTGGTTTAATAGGTTGCGGTTTTATGGGTGGTATGCATTCTGCATGCTACAAGGAAATAGACGGTGTTGAAATTGTTGCAGTAGCAGATGTAAGAAAAGAAAAGGCTGAAGAAATTGCAAAGGTTCATAATGCCAAAATTTTTAACAGTGGTAACGAGTTGATTGATAATGCAGATGTTGATATAATCGACATATGCTTACCAACATTTTTACACACAGAGCATGCTGTAAAGGCAATGAAAAAGGGTAAAAATGTGTTTATAGAAAAGCCTGTATGTCTTACAGCTGAAGAAGGTAAGCTACTTTTGGAAACACAAAAGGAAACAGGTGCAAAGGTTCAGGTAGGTCAGGTTATAAGACTTTGGGATGAATATAAATGGCTTAAGGAAGTTGTGGATAAAAAAGAATACGGCGAAATTAAAACAGCCGTTTTCAGACGTTTAAGTAATGTTCCTACATGGGCTTGGGACAACTGGCTTCATAAGGCTGAATGCAGCGGTTCCGTAGCACTTGATATGCATATTCACGATGTTGATTTTATGCGCTATATACTTGGTGAACCCGATAAATTTACAGCAAATGCTTCAAGAAACGAAAAGGGTGTAATTGAACAGATATTCACAACTTTTGCATACAAAAATGCTGTTGTTACTGTTGAAAGCTGTTGGGATTATCCGGAAGATTTCCCGTTTACAGCTGATTACCGTGTTAAGTTTGAAAAGGCAACTGTTGTTTATGATGCAAACGGTGTTACTGTTTATCCTGTAGGAGGCGGAAAAATTAAGCCTGAAATTATTTCGGAATTTACAGGTAATAATGACATAGGCGGAAACCTTTCAAGCCTTGGCGGATATTATAATGAACTTAAGTATTTTGTTGAAAAGCTTAGTGCAAATGAAGTTCCTGAGATTGCACCTTTGTGCGAAGGTATAAAGTCTGTTGAACTTGCATTAAAGGAAATTGAAAGCGTAGGCGGGGCGCAGATATAATGAAAATTTATAACGTGGCACTTATTGGCTGTGGGCAGATGGGTGCGGCTCATTTAGATGATATATATATTAAGGATAATGTCAGAATCACTTATGTATGTGACAAGAACTCTGAAAGGGCAGAGCTTTTTAAAAGAAAGTATAATGCCTGCAACATTTCGGATAATTACATAGATTGCATACAAAAAGAAGATGTTGATATTGTAATTGCTGCAACATATCCTTCAACACATCTTGAAATATTAAAAGAATGTATAAAAAACGGCAAGCACCTTATATGCGAAAAGCCTATAACTGCAAGTCTTGAAGATGGCAGGGAATTTGTAAGACTTGTAAAGGAAAATCCGCACATTAAAGTTTTGATAGGTCATATTTTAAGACACAACACCACTTATAATAAAGTGTTTGAAATGATTCAAAACGATGCAATAGGACACCCGTTTATTATGAGAATGGCTCAGAATCATCACACTATGAATTGGGATAAATACCTTAACCTTATAAAGGAAACTTCTCCCATAGTAGATTGCGGTGTACACTATATAGATGTTATGAGATGGTTTACAGGTGCGGAAATTGAAGAAGTATCAGGAGTAGGTTTAAGAACTGGTAATGATGTTCCTGAAGATAAGTACAACTACGGGATAATGACTGTAAAACTTTCCGACGGTTCGGTAGGTTACTATGAAGCGGGATGGGCAAATACAATGTCTTCGGATAACCTTAAAGAGTTTGTAGGTCCAAAGGGCAGAATAAAGCTTGTGTACAGAAAGGACAGACAAACCCATCAGGAAGAGGGAGATTTGATTGAATATTACAAATATCCCGAAAAGGAGTATCAGCTTATAAACATTGACAGCAACAGAAAGCCTACCGGCAAACAACTTGATTGTCTTATTGATATGATAGAAAAGGGTGCAGAAGCAAATCCTACCATTGATGATGTGTTTAAAAGCTTTTGTGTTGCAATAGAGGCAGATGAAATTATCCGTGGAGTTAAAAGGAGATAAATAGTTATGAGTAAAAAAATAGGTATAATAGGTTTTGGCAACCGTGCAAGCGGGGTTCTGGAAAATGAACTAAAGTTTTTTCCTGAATTGGAAGTGGCGGCAATAGCAGATATTG
>JAZQIO010000009.1:0-17050 GCA_045541135.1 Clostridia bacterium | reverse complement strand
TGCTGTTACTGTGTATGATGCATTGGTATTTGTACCGCTACCTAAAGGTTTAACGATATCTGCAGCCAAGTCACCACCGCTGATTGTAACTGACATATTCTGGTATGTTGAAGCCTTATCCACTACAACGTTAGGGAATGTAACATTTACTGTAAGTTCTCTTGTTGGAACTTTGATTGTTGCTGTTTCAGCATCCTTAATGTTAAGAACACCCTGACCTGCTACAGCACCCTTTGACAAATAAGTGTCAACAATGTTGTTAGCAAGAGTTGTTGCATTTGCTACATTTGTTTTATCTGCATCTACTGCAAGTGTATATGTACCGTAGCCTGTAACTTTAATCTTACCGATTGTTAAAGTTTCACCACTATCAACAACATTGTCTTTGCCATTATAGTTAAACATATATCTGTGTTCAAAATCTGAATCTGTTGAAACTGTAATGTTATCAACCTTAATTACTTCATAAGCCATTTTGTCATTTGTATCAAAATCAAATGTCAAATCTACAGAGTTTAGTCTGTTGATGTTGCTTTCTGATGTAATGTTGATGTTATAAACGTCTGCATCTTCAATTGTATCTACACCAGTAGCATCAACATCAGCTTTTACAAATTCTACTGCCAAAACAGGTTTGCTTTCTTCTGTCGCATTTGTATATGCAACCAAATCAATTTCCTTGTTATTTACTGTAAGGCTATTGTT
The DNA here is from genome assembly GCA_045541135.1 of Clostridia bacterium. Classification (GTDB taxonomy): domain Bacteria; phylum Bacillota; class Clostridia; order Monoglobales; family Firm-18; genus CAZNKU01. The sequence continues at coordinate 16,345 of JAZQIO010000009.1, read as the reverse complement.
GTAACCTGCAGTGCCCAAAGCTGTAAGAAGATCATCAACTTTAGGGAACTGCTTCTTTACATTCCAAAGCATATCACCACTTACAGAACCATTATCAAAACCAATTGCTGATGAATTGCTGATAGCTACATTCATAGGGAATAAGCTTGTATCAATTTCAACAGCAGCTTTTCCTGTTGCTGCAGAGCTTGCATAGAATTCACAATTTTCAATACTTACTGCATTTGGAGTAAAACTTGCATATTGGTCTACATTTTCATTTTCAGTACCTTCTTTGTAAATCAAAACTGACTTACCATCACTGTAGAATTTACAGTTGTTAAATGTGGCTTTCTTAGAACCGTATGTCCATACGTTGTATGTATCACCTGTAACATTGAATGTACAGTTATTAAACGTATCTGATGCACCATAAAGGAATACAGTTCCGTTAACGGTACAGTTGTTGTATACCAAATTGCCGGAATGAGCAAGACCATGGTATGGCCAGCCATTTGAAGCCCAGTTGAATGTAACATTGTTAAATGTCACGTTTGCACCGTTCATTCCAATATTGTTCTGACCGCATTCAAATATAACACCATCAACATCACCTGTGATAGTGATATTCTTGCCGGTAGGAATAGAATAAGTGCCCGGAACCAAAATCTTTACTTCATCACCGGACTGTGCAGCAGCAACAGCATCTGCAAATGTTGTGTAATATGTACCACCTATTTTTGCAGTTGAAGACGCCAATACTACTTCTTCTACGTCTTCAATATCAACATTTTCTGCACGTGCAATTGTCTTTGTAAGAAGTGCACCGTTTTCACTTGTATATGTTGTAGCTTCATCTGCTGTAAATTCAAGTGTGCCGTTATTCACAATACCAGGATTGCTTGAAAATTCGTCGTGAACATAAACAGTCTGTTTTCCACCGTCAACATCACAATTTACAAGGTTAAGTGATGCACTGTATGTACCTTTTATCCAAATCTCAATACCTGTTACACCACCACTTACAGTACAGTTTGTTGCTGTGCCACAAGGAGCAGAAATAAGCATACCTGTACCGTTTGCATCAATTGTAACATTTTCCATAGAACCGATAACATCTTGAGTTGCGTCACCGCAGTTGTATGTTTCGATACCATTAGTAAGAGCTACACCATTAATGGTTACATTCTTCATAGAACCAACGCGGGTAGTAGCACCTGACTGAAGAACGATACCTCCAATAGTTTTATTTGCATCGCCCTTTCCCTGTACGTCAATAACAAGGTTTTCGAATGAAGTTGCATTCCATACCTTGATTGCCGCAGTGTTGCTTGCGTGAACGATTTTACCATTCTTGATGGCAGGATTGTTTTTAATACTCATACCACCGTAAGCATTGCGTGTGGTAAGAGTAAAACTGTTAAGATCAAGTGTGATTGCCTTTTCAATCTTAAGCTGATCTGTGCCGTAATCAATGTCAGCTGTAAGAAGAATTGTGTCTCCGTCATTTGCTGAAGCAATAGCTGAGTCAAGTTCAGCTTTTGTTGCTACCCCAATGGTACTGCCTTCGGCAAATACTACGGTCATTGAGCTCAATACCATGCAAATTACAAGTATTGAAGCTAAAAGTTTTTTTGCCATTGTTATCTCTCCTTTGAGTTATTTTTTTGGGGAATTCCCCTTTCAAAACACAGAATAAATTGAAAATGGAGAATGGAAAATGGATAATTATGGATGATAAACTCCGTTTATATTTTAAAAAGGAAACACAGCGTGTTTCTACCGCAATTATTCATTATCAATTATTCATTATTTTGTGCTTTGAGAGAGGGAAAGTATAAACTTTCCACCCACTTAAAATTTGAGGTAATGCATATTTTCAAAAAGTGAGGTAGGCACACGGATTTTGTCCGTGCGCCCTCCCTTAATGCGATTTACGCAATAAGGATAAAATAAATTATTAATTATTCACCCCATGAAACAAGCACGTATGCTACGTCCTTAGAATCGATTACACCGTCACGGTTAAGGTCATACTTAATGTATTTTGCATCCTTTGTTGCATCCTGTGTAAAGTATGACACTACAGCTGATAAGTCGTAGATATTGATGTTGTTATCTGCTACGATATCACCAGCAAGGAAGTTCTTTGCTACCTTGCCTGTTGTAGCACCATCTTCTATTGCCATTTCGTTATCCATTACGTTGTTCCAGAAGTTAAGTGTCTTATCATCTGTCATTGTTACTGTGTAACGTGCTGTTCTGTATCCGTCACCGCTTACTGTAACTGTGTATGCTTCGTGAAGTACAAGTCTGTTTTCTTTAACTTCATATGAAGCATTGTTGCCTGTGCCTTTACCAAGGTCATATGTAACTGTCTGGTTTACACCGTCAATGTTACCTGTAATTTCAACCTTCATATTCTGATAATCAGCTTTGTTATCAATTACAGCATTAGGGAATGTTACTTTTACTGTAAGTTCTCTTGTTGGAACTTCAATTTTGCCTGTAGTAATGTTACCAACCATACCGTCATTAGTAATAGGATCTGTGTTGATTACAAGGTATGCTGCATACTTGAAGCCTTCAACAATGTTGTCTCTGATTTCTGTTGCATATACAGCGTTTGTATCTTCTGCAGCTGTAGCAAGTGTGTATGAACCGTAACCGTTAACTGTAAGTGTACCGATAACAATTTCAACACCTGATTCTTCATACTTGTCAACACCGTTGTAGTTGAACATAAATCTGTTGCCAATCTGTGTAAGTGTTACGCCCTTTGCAGGAACAACAGAATAATCCATAGCACCACCTGTTACAGGTGTACCGTCAAAGTCAAATGTAAGGTCTGCAGATGCAAGCTCGTTGATTTTTTCTTCATCTGCACCTAAAAGAACGATTTCGTACTTATCTGCACCTTCAAGATTGTCTTTACCGTTAGCATCAAGGTCAACCTTTTTGTACTGAACGTATACTTTGTCAGCCTTGCTTACAACATCACCTGACACAGCATTATCAGCTTCTACATATACATCGTCTGCTTCTAAGGTTGATGTTTCTTCAACTGTAAGTGTTGCACCGTTCTTAAGGTGAAGGTCATATCCACCTTCTGCGGCACCTGTCAAAGTCACTTTAGAATTACCTTCAATTGCAAGTGCAAGACCTGCATCGTTCTTAATACCATTTTCATAACCATCAGCATCTATAACTGTGTTTGTAATTGTACCTGAAACGTTTCTGAACGCATTATTTGAAAGATTTGAAATGTTAAATTCAGAATCATCAATATCAACGTTAATATTCAACAAACCTCTTGCACTGTCAGATACATTGATTTTTGAATCTGAGATAACAGCGCTACCCTTATCTCCACCATTAATGAAATAAGGAACATTTTTGGCATTGATAACTGAATCAGTTATTTTTAGCAAACCAGGGTTGCATGCAAGGAATAGAGTTGAACCGTTTGTGTTATCTGCTGTAAGTGTAACATTTGAAAATTCAAGTACAGCATTGGAGCTGTTTCCGATATAGAATACACCGTTAGGTATATTTTCGTTGCATATAACATCAACATTACCGTTTGCAAAAGTAACATTATCCCATACATGAATTCCTGCTACAGTTATACCTGCAAGATTTGTAACCGGCTTTGCATCAAGTGTCAGTGTGTTGTTTGCAAGATTAAATGTCAAAGCTTTCTTAATGTTTGCGCCGGAAAGCTCTGCATCATCAAGAAGTGTGATTGTCTCACCGTCATTTGCTGCTTCAACTGCCTTTGACAGTTCACTGTAATAATAATCGTTACATTTAGCAACAGCAGCAATTGACATATCATCCTGAACGTCAATTGTTTTACCTGCCTCAACAACGTTCTTATTAGCAAAATCAGCGTCAAGTGTATTGTTCTGTACTGTTACTTTAAGTTCATTTGGCTGTGTGTAAGATTTAACTCTAACATAACCGCCGTCAACTGTATTTTCTGTAACTGTAACATTTTCATAAGCACTTAAAAGAACATTGGCATTTGTAAAATTACTTTTGCTAACAGTTACAGCTTTAACATCCTGATCGTTTCTGTTATCACTAACACCATAACTGCAGTTCTCGAACGAAGAGTCTGTAATAGTTGCAGTAATATTTCCGATATTATTGCCTGAGCCTTCACCAAATATTACACCATATCTTGCTGAAGTACCATTACCTATGAAAGTAAAGTTTTCAACAGTGATATTACCTTTGGAAGTTATACCACGCTGAATAGCTGTTGCTTCCGATGCATCAATGATAAGATTTTTAACTGTTGCATCTTCTTCAAATCTAAATACTGTATTCCAGTTACGGTCATCAACAGCGCCTGTAATAGTAAGTGTATTATTGTTACCATCAATTGTTACAGGAACTGTGAACTTTGCACCATTGTAGCGGCAGTCCCAGTCATAATCAACTGTTACATTCGAAAGAAGTTCAACAGTATCATTAGCTTCTACTGCCTTAAGTGCAGCTTCAAGTGTATCATATCCGCCTTTACCGGGGATGTATGCAACTTTGTTTACAACAGCAGTATCATCAACTTCTAAATTCTTGGAATTGTCGTATATAAGTCCCAAAGAGTTAATATTTTCAGAAGTAATCAACTCACCATCATAAGTACATGCTACTAAATCTGTATCAGCTCTTGTATCTACTCTATAGCCTGATTCAAAATCACAGCTGTCAAGCTTTGTTTCTGCGTATGGACGGAAGAACGCATAACCGTTACCTTCACCAAATTCACAGTTTACAAATGTTACTTTACCCAATGTTGCTGCAAAGCTGGTCCATCCGTTGAATGTGCAGTTTGTTGCAGTAAGGGTTTGATTCATACCTTGATCGCAGCTAATTGTATACGTTGTACCATCAATAATAACATTTTCAAGAATTACGGGAATTACGGGTTCACTGTAACCGGTGATGTGGCTGATAAATATACCACGAAAACCATTATTGATTGTAAGATTTTTAATTGTACCACCAATTGTAGTGATGGCAGAATCCCATGTTCCATTCAACACTTCAAGATGAAGGGTATGACCATTACCATCAAGGGTATCACCTTCTGTAATGTTGATACCGGTTTTGCCGTAACCATTACTTTCATTAACTACGGCTGTGATGTCTTTCTTCATTACGATTGTGTCTGCTTGCCCATTAGCAAGAGCATCAAGAAGCTCATCGTAATTTTCAACTTCAACAACTGCATTATCATCTGCAAATGCAATTGTTCCCATTGTGCTCAATACCAAGCATATTGCAAGGATTGAAGCCAAAAGTTTTTTCATTTTTTAAACCTCTCCTTTATAGATTTTTCGCAGAGGATAATTTTAGTATCAAGATTACAGGGCTTTCTTCTGCGGTTTACCCTGCAACCCGAAGCTGTGCATTACCTCAACACAACTATAATAATTCGGCAAAGCCGATTTATTAACTTTTCTTTCTGTCCCTGCGTTTTTCTTCTCTTTTGAAAATGAAACGTCTTACCAAAGGAACGTGACTTGCATAAAACAGCTTAAGCTGTCTTTCGTAATACTTTTTCTCTTCACCATCACTGCGGCGTATTTCCATTTTAATGTAATTTCTCTGCTTAATGAAAGGAATCCAGAAATTAACTATAAATGCCGCTACAACAAAAAGTACTACAAAAATTGTTATAAGTAAAATGAGAATCACTTCTCGGGGTATCGCCTCATTATCCATTGTTCATAATCTCCATAAGTCTGGCACACATAACTGCTACCTCTGCTCTTGTTGCATAACCCATGGGATTCACGTTACCGTTATCACCTTTTATAATACCTGCTTTAACCATTGATGCCATTGCAGTTTTTGCGTATTCTGCAATTTTATCTTTGTCCTTAAATGTGTCAAGCACAGATATATCATCACTTTCGCTTATATAACCTTCGCCAAGGAATGCGCGATAAGCAAGGGTTATAAGATCCTGTCTTGTAATTGTGTTCTGCGGCATAAAGTTTACGCCGTCACCTGTTGCAATGCCTGCAGCCTTTGCACTGCCTATTGCGTTGTAGTAATAGCTGCCTGCGGGAACGTCTGCAAAGTTTTCAGTAAATTCATCGTCTGTTCCCAACATTCTTGTAAGAATAAGAATAAAGTCACCACGCTTAATGTTGCTTGCAGGTGCATATTCTGTTTCACTTATACCGCTTATGATACCTGCATCCTTAAGCGAATATATAGAGTCCTTTGCCCATGAATAGTTGCCTATGTCTGTGAACACTTCCTTTGTTACAGGCTTATCTGTAGCTTCGGGAGTTTCTTCTTTTTCAGGAACATCTGTAACGTCTTCTTTTTCAGGCTCATCCTTTGGTGTTGTAGGAGTTGTAGTGCCGGCACCACCGCCGCCACCGCCGCCTCCGCCTCCGCCGCCACCGGCAGGTTCAGATGCTTTATCGGTTTTTGCACTTACAGTGTTTGAAAGTTCTCCTTCACCAACACTGTTTACTGCAGCAATTGCAACATAGTATGTAGTGTCAGCCGAAAGACCTGTTATTGATTTTGAAATTGTGTTGGCTCCACTTATTTCAACAGTTTTATTAAGAGCTGTTGAGCTTGTACCGTACTTAATTACATAACCTGTTACGGAAGGGTCTGAAGACTTTGTCCATTTTACATCAATCTTCTTAGAACCGCCTGTTACGGTAGGTGCTGACATTTTTGCAGGGTCTTGCAGAACTACATCGTCTTTTATATTTGCAAATGCCACCATATCGTATTTATCTACCACAGAATCGCGGTTAAAATCTGCTGCTTCGCTGTATTCTTTATTTGCTATCACTGTTGAACACAATGCCTTGTCTGTAGCATCAACAGCACCGTCGTTGTTTATATCACCGGGAATAAAGTCTGCATTTGTAAGATTAATTACTTCGTCAAATGTAACTCCTGTTGCATAGTAAGGAATGTAACCTATACCCGAAACTTCAACAGTATATGTATCACCGTCAAGCACTGTGTTTGATACAGTAAATGTAGGTGTTGTTGTGTTTTCTCTGTGACCGCCCTTTGAAACAAGTATGTTATTTAAAATTGTGTATATTCTGTAACCCTTATGTTCGGGATTTTCACTTGTTATGGTAAGAGCAACATTACTTCCTGCATAGTCTGAATTTTCAGGAGCAGAAAAGTCTTTAATTACATCCATTTCAAGTTTTACAACAGCATCCTTGCCTTCCACATTCTTATTACTTGCAGTTGCTGTAAGTGAACCTTCAACTGCCGGAAATATGTCTGTTCTGTCTACAGTACAGTATGTAGTTGACTTATCCAATGACAAATTAACCTTATCTCCTGCGTCACCGCTGAATGTAAGTATAAACAAATCCGTAACATCATCTGTGAAGCTCATAGGCCTTCTTGCACAAATAATGCTTGCATCAATTTCTTTTTTAGAGTTTGTGTATGCACCGTTTGGTGTAACATAAGCATTTCCTGCAGCAGGATTATTTTCTCCCTGCAAAAACTCAATTGATTTGTACTTAAGGTCACCCGTGAATTTAAGTGCCATCTGTGCTATGCTGACGTTGCCGCCCGCACCGCTTACACTGACCTTGATTTTTGCTTCTCCTTCAAGTGTTGTCTGGTCTGTAGAAGTTACATCCGTGAATACAACTTCAATGTTTTCTGCCGCAGCGTATGCCGTAACTCCGGACAACATTCCCGTTAACAGGGAAGCTGACAACAGGATTGAACCAATTTTCCTTTTCCAACTACTTTTCATTTTGTTTCCTCCTTGTCGTTTGCAATTTTTTTCGTATAACTTTCCAAAATACCGTACAAGTATTCCAACTGCATTGTTGATACAAATTTATCTTCCCACACAACGTAGTCAAGCAATGAAGATATAAACAAGAATACAACCGGAGCAAGCTCCTCAACAGGACAGTTTATCATTTCAGATAATTCCAGAATGTATTTTTCGTATGTCTTATTCAAATCCTCCGCTTTACTTCTCATACGTTCACCGTATACCGGACTTGTGGCAACCTGATAAATAAAACGTAATTCATGTTTTACATTGTCAAAATACCCCAGGGCATTGTCAAAAAAACTTTTGAAATTCCTATTTTCCCTTAGTGCACCAAAGGCATTTGAAAACAGGTAGCCGGTAACTTTAGAAAGACCGTATTTTGCCGCACTTATGTATATTTCGTCTTTGCCTTCAAACCAGTAATACAAATTCCCCGAGGATATGCCGTTTACCTTACATAAGTCACGAACTGATGTATTTTCCAAGCCGTTTTTTACAAGGTAATCAAAGGAACATTTTATAAAATTTTCCCTAAAATTATCCTTAGCTTGTCTACCCACAAAATCCTCCTCCTTGTTTTTTTAGAACACTTGCTAAAATTGGGTCAAAAAAAATACGAAAAGCAACATAATTGATATTATGATGTTTACGTTTCAACATAATTGATATTATGTGATAAAATCCTTAGCAAGTTCACAAATTTTGGATTTTAATTGTAACACAAATGGTAAAAAAAGTCAATGAAATCACGTTACAGTTTTATTACATATGTAAAATTTGGTAAAATTGTAAAAAAAGTATGTAAAATCCAAGACCAATGTTATAAAAATATGTCAACATTGGTCTTAAAGTCATGCCTACATTTCCTATTAAAATATAAACACTCTGTATTGTGTTTTTTTCGTAATTTATTTACCACATAATATCAATTATGTTGTATTTTTCCTTTTTCAACAAAGCAAAAGCCCAAGTCTTTGAATTTGCTTCCTGTGAACTTCCCCTGTTTCCATTGTGTATATTCTTGTGGTGTTTACACTTGAATGTCCAAGTATATCCGCAAGCCTTACCACATCTTTTTGAATAGAATAATATGTCCTTGCAAATAAATGTCTTAAATTATGCGGAAACACCTTGTCCCGTGAAACCCCTGCACTTTCACAAAGCTTTTTCATATCCGACCATATGTTGCTTCTGTCAAGAGGCTTTCCCCTTTTGCTCACGAAAACCGCCCCCTCTCTTATACCTTTTTCCTTTGTATATGCTGTTAACATACGACACAGCTGCTTTGGTAAGAAAACCTGTCTCATTTTCCCCTTGCAGTTTATATTCGCCACACCGCTTTTAACTGTTTCAACAGTTATAAATTTCAGTTCGGATACTCTTATTCCCGTAGAGCAAATAGTTTGCATTAAATAAAAAAGTCTTTTATTACTTTTGCTTTTGGCAGCATTTAACAGTCTTTCATATTCCTGCCTGGTAAGCTCCTTTTCCTTTGTTGCAAAAATCTGTTTCTGTATTTTCAAAGATTTCACTCTTAAATCATACCTTTCATTAAAGGAAAAGTAATGATTAAGTGAGGATATAATCGAATTTACACTTGCAGGTGCAAATTTTGATATAAGATAATCCTTGTACTGAAGCACCGTAGTTTTATCAATTATCTTTCCCGATACCCAATTAATAAAATCTTTTACATCATGCAGGTATTTGTTTATGGTTGCTGTTGATTTTTCTTCATTCAGCAGATATTGTTTGAAATCAGATATTGTTTTTGTCATTTTTCATCGCTCCTTTGAATATATTTTACCACTATTAAGCAAAAAAAATCGCCTTTTTATAAAAAGCGATTCAGACTGCGTAAAAGAAAGTAATATTTTGTAAATTTAAAAACGTCGGCGTACGATGGTACGGTAGAGTTCAAATTGGCAAAAAGCAAGTAATCCCAAGGAAAACATCGAATTTCCCTTGGGATTAATATTTTATATACACCTCAGACGACAACATAAAATTATATGGTTAGTTCATTTAAAGCACCTAAAAAATCATTTAATTTTTGTGCCTTTTTTAATTTTTTGGCAGTTTTTTTGGAATCTCCAAAGCTTTGCATCATATAAAACCACACTTCTTTAAGTTTATGAAGTGTAAAGGTTTCGGACTTTAATACTTCCATATAATTTTGTGCCAGTCTTTCTGTAAACAACAAAAATTCTTCACCTGACATTTTTGCACCGCCTCTTATTTCACGGAATATCGCAGGATTTGCAACTGCTCCTCGCCCTATCATAACACTTTTCAAATCCGTAAATTTTTCAGTTATATTCTTATAATCCGAAACAGAAAAAACATTGCCATTATAACACAGCGGAATCACGGAATTTTTATATGTAAAGTCAAAGCACTTAACATCTACATCACCTTTGTAATAATCCTCACGAACCCTCGGATGCACAATTAATTCCGTTAAATGATATTTATTATATATACGAAGCAGTTCTTCCATCTCATTACTGTCGAAAAAACCAACTCTTGTCTTTACAGACACTTTCAAATCCGTCTTTTCAAAAACCTCAGATAAAAATTTGTCCAGACCCTCGGTATCACGTAAAAAGCCTGCACCTCTGCCCTTGCTTACAACCGTACCCGACGGACAGCCCAGATTTATATTAACCTCATCATAGCCAATTTCTTTTATGATTTTTTCAAACTTTAAAAATGATTCGCTTTTATTTGTAAGCACCTGAACCTGCAGCTTATAGCCACCGTTATTTTCAGGCAAAATATCTTTAAGGCTCCTCTTTGTAATCTTTTCATCATCACCGGGTACTATAAACGGAGCATAATATTCATCGCATCCGCTAAACATTTCCATATGAGTTTTTCTGTATATATAAGTTGTAATACCCTCAAGGGGTGCAAAGTATAAATTCATTTAATCACCCGTATATTATCCTTCGTTATAAAAATCTCCGCAACACATTATTTTAATTGTAAAATTATTATCATATTTTGTCAACGATAAAATCCTTCTGTCAGACATTTTTTCTTTGTCTGTAATATGTAGGAAGAACTCCCATTTCCCTTTTAAACACCGAAGAAAAATAGTTAGGGCTTGAAAAGGATAATTTTTCACTTATCTCCTTTACAGACATTCCCTGTTTAATAAGCTTCAGAGAATGTATTATTTTAAGTCTTGTAAAATAATGCATAACACCGCAACCTGCATAAATTTTAAAAAGCTTCTTTATATAACTTGCACTTAAATGTGTCCCCTTTGATATATCCTCAAGTAATATATTTTCACATATATTTGCATTCATAAAATTAATTATTTCGCTGTATCTTCGTGCAGACAGGGTTGCATCTTTTTGGTATTCAGGTGAAGATTCAAAAATAACAGAAAGTAAAAAGAGTTCTAACATTTTAATTGCTATTATTTCTTCTATAGGATTGTTATTTAACTTTTTAGAAATTGCCTCAATATGGTCAAAACTGTTGTCTATCTGGGCATAAGCATTTTCAAACTTTTCGGCAAGACTTCCATTTAAAGAAAAAACACCGTCCGACAAATTATGTTCAACATTTGTTTCAAGACAAAAAGATATTATTTTAAACACAGTCGGAGGCTCTGTCTTTTTCGCCCAGAATCTGTGAAATTCCATTGGTGCGTGAAATATTGCCTGCCCTGTTGAAAGCTCATATACATTTTCATCCTCAGCAACCGTAAGCTTTCCGCTTTCTACATACACCATTTCCCAAAAGTCATGACGTTCTCCTTTAAAATAATGTTCTTCTCCATAATCTCTGATATATATACTGTTAATACTTTTTACTTTCAAAAATTTTTCCGGTTCGTAAAACATATATCCTCCGTAGTATCTTTTTTTATACTTTTTATGTCTTTTTTTAGCTTGATTTATAAATTCAGTATGTTATTATAAGTGTAACATATGAATTTTCGTTTGTAAAGGAGTTTTGAAAATGATTAAACTTGGATATATCGGTCTTGGTGGCAGAGGCAGAAATATGCTTAAAACTGTAATTGACAGCTTTGACAATGTTGAAGTTGCAGCATTATGCGAAATAGACGATTCAAGACTTGAACAAGGCAAAAAAATTGTGGAAGAAAAAACGGGTAAGACACCAATCTGTACAAAAAATGAGGACGATATTTTCAATCTCGACATAGACTGTGTTATAATAATGACTTATTGGGAAACACACATTCCCCTTGCAATAAAGGCTATGAAAAAGGGAATACGCCCCGGTATTGAGGTAGGCGGAGCATATTCACTGGAAGATTGTTTCAGGCTTGTAAGGACTTATGAAGAAACAGGCGTTCCATGTATGATGCTTGAAAACTGCTGCTACGGAAAGCGTGAGCTTACCGTACTTAAAATGGTAAAGGAAGGTCTTTTCGGTGAAATTGTACATTGCAGCGGCGGATACCATCACTACCTTGCTGACGAAATAACACACGGCAATGAAAGATACCATTATCGCCTGAGAAACTACATAAACAGAAACTGTGAAAACTACCATACACACGAGCTTGGACCAATTGCAAAGGTGCTTAAAATAAACCGCGGAAACAGAATGGTAAAGCTTACATCTACTGCCTCAAAGGCACGTGGTCTTTCAGATTATGTAAAAGAGCATATTGAAGATTACCCATATCTTGAAAATACAGTTTTTTCACAGGGCGACATTGTTACAACAGTTATAACCTGTGCAGATGGCTCTACAATTGTACTTACCCTTGATACAACCTTACCGAGAGCATATTCAAGAGGCTTTACGGTGCGAGGAACAAAGGGGTCATATTTTGAAGACAACGACTCCTTCTTCTTCCCCAATAACGAAGAACACATAAAAGCCGAAGAAGTATTTGACTGGTCGACACAATACAAAAACGGTGTTGAATACCGTGAAGAAAATATGCATCCCTTATGGAAAAAGTACGGTGATGCAGCAGCAAAGTCAGGTCATGACGGCATGGACTATATGGTTCTTTCGTCATTCTTTGAAAGTGTTGAAAAACAGGAAGAGCCACCAATAGACACATACGATACAGCAAGCTGGATGAGTATAACTCCACTTTCGGAGGAATCAATACAAAAGGGCGGTATGCCTGTTGCAATACCTGACTTCACAACAGGAAAATGGGCAATGGAAAGACCAAAATCCAATCTTGAATTTTCCCTTGATTAAAAGACAAGGTGGTGTCGCAAAATAGTTTTATTTTGCGGCACCACCTTATTTTATTTTACGATATTTACCGGGTGAAACACCTACCTTGCTTTTAAAAATGTTTGAAAAATAATATTCATCCGTAAAGCTAAGCTCATATGCAATTTGCTTAACGGAAAGATTTGTATTAAGGAGCATCCCCTTTGCAAGACCAATCTTTTTATCTAAAAAATAAGCATAGGGTGTTATTCCGTAGGCCTCCTTAAAAATTTTTATGGTCTGTGACTCTGAACGGGATATATACTCACACAGTTTTTCAATTTTGAACTTAAATGCCGCATTAGTTCTTAGATAATCCTTCATTTTTTCAGCCAATTCAGATGTAAAGTTATTTTCCTTAACAGAATCCCTCATTTTGTAAAAAATACTGTTAACAATGCAGATTATTTCCTCTGTACAGTCCTCACTATGATTTTTACCCAGTTCAATAATGGTGTAAAGCTCTTTACTTACATCAAGCATTTTAAAGTGAAATCTGTTTTTCAGTTGATACCCCTCCACCAGACTGTCAACAAGGCTACCTTTTACATTTATAAAACACTTTTTCCATGGATTATTTTTATCTGAATAGTAGTGATGAGTGTATCCCGCTTGTAAAAAATAGCAATCTCCCTCTTCGGGATAAAAAGTGTTATCTCCTATATGTACCGTCCCTGTACCTTTTTCTATATACTCTATACAGTAAATCGGAGAATTATTGCGCAAAATCTCATAAGTTTTATCGGGATATGTTATCCCACACATCTGCACATTAAAAACACTTCTGTCATAACTTGTCTGATTTACATAGTAAATATCTTCATTTCCGACATTCTTCATAACAATTTTCCTCATCTTTTTAATAGTATTATATATTGATTTATATATATTATAACAGTATAATACAAACAAATCAATAATTTGGAGGTATAAATTATGAAAAAAAGACCGGTGGCAGTACCACTTTTTACAGTAGACCCATATTTTTCAATATGGTCATGTGCAGATAATCTTTACAACGGCTATACAAAGCATTGGACAGAAAAGCCATGGCCAATATTTGCAGCCTTGTACCTTGACGGAACAATGCACACAATAGCAGGTGTTGATGAAGATTACAAAACATTACGCGCAAGAATACATCAAACAGATTTGAAAATTACACCTCTTAGCAGCACTTACACATTCGAAAATGAATTTGCAAAGGTAAAGCTTACATTCACAACGCCTCTGCTTCTTGACAGAATTGACATTTTAACACGTCCTGTAAGCTACATGGCTTATGAAGTAGAAGTTAAAAAGGAAAATGTTGAAGATGCACAGTTTGTTTTCGGTATCAGTTCACAGGGCTGTGTTAATCAGCATTGTCAGGATGTAGAATTTAAAAAAACTCCTTTTTCAATGAGTTGCGGAAACGTTATCCAAAATCCATTGGCTGAAACAGGCGACAGAGTTACAATCGACTGGGGTTATCTTCACCTATGCGATAAGAATGCCCATATTTCCGAACCTCCGTCTATGTTTAGCGGTATAAAGAACAACGGACGTTCAACAGATACAAGAAACACAGGACGTAATTTCCCTCTCAATAAAGCATATAATGCACATTCGGAAGCACCTTACCTTTATGTAGTTAAAGAAGAAATGTCAGGTGTTATTACAGTTGCATACGACGAAATAAAGCCTATTGAATATTTCAACGTTCAGCTTGACGAATATTACACAAAGTATTTCGGAAGCTTTGGCGAAATGGTTAATGCGGCAATTAAAGAATATCCTGAAATAAAGAAAATGTGTGATGAATTTGACAGCAAGCTTATTGCTGAAGCATCAAACTTAAGTGAAGATTACGAATACATCACATCTCTTGCATACAGACAGGCAATTGCGGCGCACAAGCTTGTTGAAGATACAGAAGGAAACATCATCTTCCTTTCAAAAGAAGACGACTCAAACGGCTGTATCGGTACACTTGACGTTACATATCCCTCAATTCCTCTGTTCTTAAAATATAATCCTGAGCTTGTAAAAGGTATGCTTCGTCCTATTATTAAATACGCAAAATCCGATGAATGGATTTACGACTTTACACCACACGATGTTGGAAGATATCCAATAGCAAACGGTCAGGTTTACGGAAATAACAAGCTTCATATGCAGATGCCTGTTGAAGAAGCAGGAAATATGCTTTTGTGTCTTGCTGCAGTTAAAAAGTACAAAAACGGTGACACAGAGCTTTTTGATACAAACAAGGACCTTATGGAAAAATGGGTAAAATACCTGATAGAATTCGGTTATGACCCTGCCAACCAGCTTTGTACAGACGACTTTGCAGGACGCCTTGCACGCAACTGTAACCTTAGCCTTAAAGCAATACTTGGTATCGCCGCTTATGCAGACCTTTCAGGTGATGCATCTTATATGGAAAAAGCTAAGGAAATGGCCAAAAACTGGGAAATTGATGCAAAGGCAGACCATGTAGGCACAAAACTTACATTTGACAATGGCGACGGCTGGAGTATGAAATACAACATGGTTTGGGATAACATTTTAGGCTATAAAATTTTTACTGACGATGTTAAGAAAAACGAAATCAAGGTATATACAGAAAAGATGAACAGATACGGTGTTCCTTTGGATTCACGTGCACTGTTCACAAAAATTGACTGGCTGATGTGGTCAACAAGAATCTGGGACGACAAGGAATATTTCGATAAGGTTTGTAAGTCAATCACAAATATGATTAACGAAACAACAGACCGAGTTCCTCTAACAGACTGGTATTATACAGATACTGCTGAATACAGAGCATTCATAAACAGAACTGTTGTTGGTGGTTTGTTTATTAACCTTATATAATTCAAAAAAGACTTCTCCTATGAAGTGTACTGTCAAGGATAGTAATTAAAAAATAATTGCTATCCTTTTTTATGTCTCCGACGGGGTACTTTTGGAGCAAAAGTATTAAATTATCCCTCAGTCTTTGCCTTTGGCAAATCCAGCTCCCTTTAGGCAAGGGAGCCGTTTTTCTGTGGCACACACTTTCCCCTTTAGCAAAAAACGCCGTAGAGTGAGGGATTGCAAATCGTTTCGAAGTTTTGAAAAAATTGGCGTAAAATTTCGCATATCATTTCCCTCTGCTTGAGGATGAGTCCAAATCTTTGATTTGGCTAACGAATCCCATACAAAGGATGTCCAAGAAAACGAGCATAAGCGAAGTTTGATTGGAAACAGCCGACTGTTGATGCGTAATTTTAGGAGTCAGTGCGATAAGTTCGCATATGACGACGGCGACAATTTTAAGAAACTGACGAATTACGAGTTGCTGACCGA
>JAZQIO010000008.1:0-3382 GCA_045541135.1 Clostridia bacterium | reverse complement strand
TTGGAAACAACAACGCCGGGCGACAAATATGTAGAAATTTACGCATCAGCATACGACGATGTTACAAAATTAATTGATAAATCCGTTACAACTCCTACAGTTAAGCTTGTAAACAGAACAACAGGTGCAGAAGTAGCTTATGCAGATGCAACAGGCTCACTGGATAACTATTATCTTAAGATAAAGGGGGTTTACATTACTCCTGTAAAGGGTGAGGATATACCTGAAACAACACCAACCTTCAAGGTGGTAAAAAGTGCATCCTCAGACCCTAACGGAATGTTGTTTAACATAAACGGCGGAGGCGTAGCCTGCGGTGCCACAGCTTTAGGTCATACACAGTATGCCGAAGACGGTACACCTAACTACCCAATATTTTTAAGCAGTAAAACTGATTCCCTTTTAGGAAGTGTTATGCAGTTTGACATAAGAACGGATTGTACTATGACAGGCGGGCTTTCATACAGACTACCATTGAATGTTACAACAGGTTATAAGTTCGGAAACGAAACTCTTACCAACCTTAACGGAAAGTTCTTTTATATTACCTACTACTTAAAATCCCTGCCAAGTGCTGACAACGCAAAAAATGATGCTATTGTAAAAACTACTGCAGGAATAAGAAATACGGCAGGAAGTGACAAAGCCGTAACTCCGGCCGGAATGTCAAATAATTATACATATAACGAAAGCTGGCAAAAGGTTTCAGGAACACTTTTAGCAACAGAAAACTCATTAGGCGCAAGAGACCTTGGTACAGGTTACAGCACCTTTGGAGGAGCTCCTTTCATAAGGTTTATGTTCGACAGATCTCCGGGTAATTACAGCGTTCAGATTGCAGATTTAAATGTTGTTATGTTTGACAGCGAAAATACATACAACAGCGTAAAAAATGATTCAGCTTTGAAAACTCTTTCATTTAACGGAACTGCTCTTGATTTATCCAAAAAAGAGTTTTCCTTTGAACCTGAGGGCATAACAAAAGTAAGTCAGTTAAAGGATTTGATTTCTTATACAACCAATTACGAATGGAACAAAGTAAAGGTAGAGCTTCCTGAATATCTGCCCGGCGATATAACAATTACATCATACGGTCTTACTGCAGATATTACAAATCCTGCCGAAACAAACAAAACGGTTTACACAATACGCGTTGGTGCAGAAACAAGCACGATTAATTTAAACGCAAACTTCTATTCAAAGAAAGCTGATGTATCTGCACTTATTCTTGAAAACGAAGATGTATTTGTAAACGTTGCCTTCTACAACGAAAAAGGCAAAATGATTAAATTAAACAGATTTGAGTCAAAGGCTACAGGCAACACAAGAACATTTGAAAAAGCTTTGGACATTCCCGACGGTGCAATTAAAGCAAAAGCCTTTTTGTGGAATGCAAAGCACGAACCACTTTCAGCTATGTCAAAACAAACTATGAAAATTATAAAACCAAACTTTATTTCAAACGGAACATTTGAAGACGGAACAATCACCGGTTGGACATCAACATCCACCGC
The DNA here is from genome assembly GCA_045541135.1 of Clostridia bacterium. Lineage (GTDB taxonomy): Bacteria > Bacillota > Clostridia > Monoglobales > Firm-18 > CAZNKU01. The sequence goes on along the minus strand of JAZQIO010000008.1, from coordinate 1,868 downwards.
TAACGGAACAGCAGACACCGGACACAACAGTCATAAAGCAATGCTGCTTAATGCCGGTACAGTAACTCAGGATATTACTACAGATATTCTTAATGCAGGTCAGGGTTATTATTACGCAACGTTGTTTGCAAAAACCGAGGGCACAGAGGAGCTTAACATAAGACTTACCGTTACATACAGATTAAAGGGTGATACTGAAGACAGAGTTGCTTTCCGAAAGGATGTGCCAATAAACAGCGAATGGTCACAGGTTAGTGCAATGACTACTCTTGGTGATTATATAACAAACGAAGACGGCACACAGACATTGGATATTGCAAGCGAAAAGGATATTGTAAGTGCAAAGCTTTCCGTACAAGCTTACAAAAACGACAGTGCAACAAACAAAAATATTTATTTAGACGATATATCCTTTTCAAAGCTAAACGAATTTGACGGCTCAAGAATAACAGAAATTTCAAAACCGTCAGTATTCGTATTAAGTGACTCTATAGGTCAGGGCTATGCAACAACAACCTTCCCACGTCAAGGATGGGGCCATACATTGGGCGATTGTTTCAGTGAAGATATTAATTATTATAACTTTGCCGCAAGTGGCTGGAGTACAAAAACTTTTATTCACGGCGTTCTTTCAGACACTACATTTACCCGTCCTGTTTGGCACGTATATAAAAACGCAATTAAAAAGGGCGACTACGTAATTATTTCACTTGGACATAATGACGTTGGCAGCGGTACTAAAAAAACAACGGTAGAGGAATATAAAGCTAACCTGAAAACAATGGTTGACGATGTAAGGAATGCAGGAGGTAACGTAATATTCGTTTCAAACCTACCAAATGTTCATCCTAGTCAGAGTTACCCATATAAGCTGGGTATATTTGAGCGTTATCAAAATGTATTTGTTCCTCTTGCTGAAGAGCTTGGCGTACCATGTATTAACATGAACCTTGCAGTAACCGAAATGGAAAATGAGCTTTTCAAGGACGAAAGCTATCTTGAAAGCTACCGGAACGCAAGAAGTGAACATCAGCACGCTATTTATCTGTTCAACCTTAAGGATAACGGCTTTATAGCAAGTGATGATGACTATAGTTACTCAATTGTGGATACTACACTTGGTGCTTGTTATGACCCAACGCATATTCAGTACAGAGGTGCACAGTATGTTGCGGATTTCTTAAGAAATCAGTTTATAACAAAGAATCTTCCGCTTAAAGATTACCTTGCTGTAAAGGAAACTGAACTTATAAGCAACGGAGGCTTTGAAGTTGGTCTTTACGACTGGACTGTTCCTGAAGACCGCACATTCACTTTCGCAGTTCCCGAAGGTGCTCCGCAAAGATTCAACAACAACTTTGCAAACCTTAAAACAACAGGAACAATAAGTCAGGACATTACAATACCACTTAAGGCATACGGTGGCAAAAAGTACACATTAAGTGCAGATGTTACATCAGATGTAACCGTAACAATTAAGGTAAATGGGGTATCGGTTGCAAGCGCAACAGTTACACCAACAGCAAAAACTGCTGTAATTGACCTTTCAGGTGTAGATGCTGTTACAAATGCAACAATTGAGTTGACGGCAAACAGCGAATGTACATTTGACAATATTTCCATGAAATAAATTTTAACCCCTAAAAAAACAAAACCGAAAGTTTTTAACTTTCGGTTTTGTTTTTTAATATTAAAGACCAAGCATTTCTTTCCAGCAAGCCACATACTCTGCAGCTTTTTCCTTAGTTGAGCTTTCTGCAAAAATACGAAGTAATGGCTCTGTACCACTGAAACGGCAGATAACAAATGAAGAATCTTCAAAGTAAACTTTACATCCGTCTTCATAGCTTACAGCAACCATTTTCTGT
>JAZQIO010000007.1:0-48151 GCA_045541135.1 Clostridia bacterium | reverse complement strand
TTATCCGTGGAGTTAAAAGGAGATAAATAGTTATGAGTAAAAAAATAGGTATAATAGGTTTTGGCAACCGTGCAAGCGGGGTTCTGGAAAATGAACTAAAGTTTTTTCCTGAATTGGAAGTGGCGGCAATAGCAGATATTGATTTGGAAAATGTAAAAACAAGAATTGCAAAAAATCCACTTTTGGACGTTGAAAAGATTAAATTGTACACTGATGCAATTGAAATGCTTGATAAGGAAAAGCTTGACGGTGTGTTTGTTGCTACAAGATGCGACCTTCATAAAACATACGCAGTGGAAGTTTTGAAAAGAAATATTCCGTTGTTTTTGGAAAAGCCGGTTGTTACAACTATGGAGGATTATAATGAGCTTAAAAAGGCGGTGGAGGAAAACGAAGCAGGTGGTATTACTTCATTCCCATTAAGAATTACCGTTCTTCTTCAAAAAGCAAAAGAAATATATGACAGCGGTGTGCTTGGAACACTTTCGCAGATTCAGGCATATAACAATGTTCCTTACGGCAGAGTTTATTATAAAGATTGGTACCACGATGACGGTATTACAGGCGGTTTGTTTCTTCAAAAGGCAACACATGATATTGACTACATAAACTATGTTCTTGGTATGAAGCCTGTTGAGGTTTGTGCTATGGAGTCAAAAATGATATTTAAAGGTGAAAAGCCTGAAAATATGCAGTGTCCCGACTGCCCCGATTACGAAACCTGTCTTGAAAGCTCAAAGGTTGTAGTGGAAAAGTTAGGTGATAACCCTCGCGGTAATCATTGCTCCTTTGCAAAAAGTACGGGAAATCAGGATAGCGGTACAATATTAATGCGTTATGAAAACGGTATGCATGCTGTTTATACACAAAATTTTGTTGCAAGACATCTTGCAGGCAGACGTGGTATGAGAATGATAGGCCACAGAGCAACTTTGGAATTTGACTGGAATAAAGATGAAATTTTGTTGTTCAGCCACGACGAAAAAAAGGTTGAACGATTTGTTGTTAAACCTGCCACAGGAGGTAATCACAGTGGTGGTGACTATGCACTTATGGAGGATTTCATGGCGTTGATGAACGGAGATAAATCTGTTGCAAGCCTTGACGAGGGTCTAAGCAGTGCGTACATTTGTATGAAGGTACGTGAATCGGCACAGAGTCATAAATTTATAACATTATAAAATAATATGGAATGTAAAAAAAGTCCAGACCGCAAAAAGAGGATAAATATAATATAATAAAGTCAAATGATTTATATTTATAAAACTTTTCAATTTGGTTGAAAAATCTCATTTTATTGGATTGTTCTTATTTTTCAATTCTTTTTGCTACGAACAAACTTCGCCTGCGTAGTATAAACATACAACTTTGGCTCAGTTTGTCCATTCTGAACATTTTTTCCTATTCCCATTAACAAAGGGGCTGTAAAAATTTTACAGCCCCTATTTTTTATATACCGATTTTGCATATTCCGATGGAGAAACGCCAACCTTGTTTTTAAAAAGCTTTGAAAAATAGTGAACGGTTGTAAATCCCAACGCTTCGGAAATTTGTGTAAAGTTCATGTCTGAATCGCTTATCATCCTTTTTGCTTCATCAAGCTTCAAAGCTATAAAGTATGAGATTGGAGACATTCCGCATTGGGTTTGACATACCCTTTTAAGTTGTGACAGGCTTATTGCACAATCACGGCATATTTCTTCGAGAGTAATATTTTTTGTTATATTGCTTTTCAGATAGCTTGTTACTGTATCAAAAATTTTTATATTCTGATTCTGATAATTTGAATTTTCGGGTTTTGAACTTGTACTTTCGTTTTTTTCATACATATCTATAAGTAAAAGTTCAAGATTGTTTTTTAAATTCTGAAGTTCGGATGCCTCTGCGTCTTTACGTGGAATCATTCCTTTAAGTCCTGAATCGGGAGAAATTTTTTCGAAACATTTTTCACCCAAAGACATAATGCGTGATAAAATCTGTCGCTGTTTGCCCGAAAGAGTTATGATTTTGTTTGAAAAGTAAGACATGGCATCTGATGTGGATTCAAAGCTTACTATATTTACCTTTGCCTCACTTGGTTCGGGGGCAATGTGAAAGGCAAGGGGTGCATATACCATCATTTGGCCTTCTTCGAGAGTATATTCAGTATTGTCAACGGATACCTTGTGAATACCCTTATCCACATACAAAAATTCCCAGAAATTATGAGATTCACCAAGAGAATTTACTCCCTTAAGGTCTGTGTGAAAAACGGTAATAATTGATTTAACTGAAAGAAAATCAGAAAAAAGTGTTTTTGCATATTCTGCCATTGTCTCACCTCTTTTGCACAAATAATACAAAAAAATGGTTTTTTTGTGTAAATACATAAGTTTCTATGTACTCTATAATTATATTATATAAAATTTTTGAAAAAGTCAAGAAAGGAAGATTTATAATGGAGAAAATAAGACTTGGACTTATCGGATGCGGTGGTATGATGAAAAATCATGCAAAAGGTGTGAATTTGGTTGAAAATGTTGAAATAACTGCTGTGTGTGATACGGAAATAGAAAGAGCAAATGACGTAGCTTCTGTACTTAACAATCCGTATGTTACAGCAGATTATAAAACTATGGTTGACAAGGTTGATGCAATTCTTTGCGTACTTCCTCACCACCTTCACTATGAATGCGGTATGTTTTTTGCACGCCATAAAAAGCATATCCTTATGGAAAAACCTCTTTGTAATTCCGAAGAAGAATGTATAAGCCTTATGGAAACATGTGAAAAAGAGGGAGTTGTACTTATGTGTGCATATCCCGTTCGCTACTGGCCGGGAGTTGTAAAGCTTAAGGAAATGATAGATTCAGGTGAATACGGTAAGGTTATGCAGATGTCAATATGGACAGAACAGCTTACAAGAACTGAAGAAGGCTCATGGAAAAGCGATTCACGTCTTGGCGGAGGTCAGTTCTTTAGTCACGGATGTCACTATGTAGATATAATGCTTTGGTTCCTTGGCAAGCCTTTAAAGGGTATGCACTTTGGTTCAAGAGTAGGTACACCCTGGCTTATGAAAGAGGGAACAAGTGCCGCAATATTCCAATTTGAAAACGGTGCAGTTGGTTACCACGGTGCAACATGGGGTGCAAGAGGTACAAGACTTGGTTATGACTTCCAGATACAGACTGAAAAAGGCTTGCTGGATTATGACCATATCGATGGTGTAATAAGACTTTATGATGCATCTGCAGAGCACGTACCCGGTCTTGAGGAACAAAGAACATTCAAAGAGTTGTGGAGAAGAGGAGCAGATTGCTCAAAAGAAACTCAGCACGAAATTAAGCATTTTGCAGACTGTATAATAAATGGTAAAAAACCTCTTACAGATGCAAAATCTGCTCTTGCAGGTCTTCGTGTGGTATGGAAAATGTACGAGGCTGAAAAAACAGGTGTTGTTGCAGACCTTTCTGATATTTCTCTTGAAGATTAATGTTTTTCGGTATATAATATAAAAAATACCTTAAGGAGATTGTTTGGATATGAAACCATTAATTTTAGCTAAAAAAATATGGGATTATGCATCTACCCTAACGGGTACCAAGGAAAAGGATCCTCATTATACCTCAAATCCTTTGCGTAATTATCCCGGTATACTTTCCATGTTTGCAGGTATACAGGCAGCAGCTGCTGCAGATGATAAAGAGTGGATAGCTGAAGTAAACAGTTATCTTGCAAAATATCCTGAACGTTTTAACGACCCCGATGTGTTTTTCAACGGAAGTTTTGATAACTACCGCGTGGGTGGTCTTGGAAAAGGCTGGGCAGTAATGAAAGGATATTTTGATGAGAACAAAGACCTTATCAAAGAATATGCTGATTTAACAGTTAATGCACCGCGAAGCTTTGACGGTATTATTTGTGCACCCTATGATCACAACAAGGTATGGATTGACGTAGTATTTGCCGTAACTCCATTTATGCTTTATGCAGGAATTATCCTTAATGAACAGAAATATATAGATTATGCTGTAGAGCAGTGCTTTAAAATGTACGATGTATTTATGGATAAGTCTAATGGACTTTTGCATCAGACAAGAGGATTTTTAGAGGATAAAACAAAGGTTTCCGACGACCATTGGTCAAGAGGTAACGGTTGGGGTATCCTTGGTATGACAGAGCTTGTAAGATATCTGCCCGAAGATTCCGAATATTACGCAGAAGCTGTTGGAAGATTTAAGGCACATTGCGAGGCTTTGATTAAACATCAGAATTTCCGCGGATTGTGGAGACAGGAAGTGTGCGAACCATTAGCATGGGAAGAAGCATCAGGAACGGGTATATTCTTATATGCAATAGGTATAGGTATGCGACGTGGTATACTTGATAAGGAAACTTATATGCCTGTTTTCAAAAAGGGCATTGAGGGACTTTGCAAAGAATGTATAAACCCTGACTTTTCAATAGACAAGGGTTCATGCGGATGCTGTTGTCCCGGTGAGGGAGATATGAAGGGTACTGTTGAAGCATACCTTACAATCCCAATGCCAAGACGCAACGACAGCCACGTATTCGGACCTGTTATTATGGCTTTGACAGAAGCTTATAAAAACGGAATTGAAGAAGTAGAATTGTAAAAAAACACTGACTATTGAGTTGTACTGTTAAGGATATAAAAAGCGTGTTTTTGCTCATCAAATAGCAAAAACACGCTTTTGGTTATTTGATGAGCAAAACAGAAAATAATCCTAAGCCGATTCCTGTCAATTGCATACCATAGAATTTATCCTTGAAATATAATTTTGACACAATTACATTGCAAAAATTACTGATAAAATCCACATTATAATCCCGCACCGGTCATTTTTTCCGACCAACCGCATTTTTCATATTCACCGTATGCCGGCAATGCCTTTCTTGCTACTGAAGCACAATAGAATCTACGTATATCATCAAGATTTTCTTTGGTTGTACCATAAGAAATAACGCCGGCATAAATCATTTCCCGGAATCCGCGAAATAGAGTGTGCCATGTTGTGTGAATAATACCGTAAAGCTCATTTGTGGTAACAGTATCTACTGCTTCTTTTATGTTTTTGCTATTATCCCACGGACAGCAAACTACATCAAAGCCATTTTCTTTAAACTTTTGTGATGTTTTCCAGGTTTCGTTATGGCATGAATATTGCCAGTCTGCAATTATAATGTTTTTATCTATATTTTGAATAAGTATATCAGATGTTTTGAGGGTTGATGTTGCAACATATCCTTCAAATTCTTCTTTGGAAAGTAGCATATCGTGCCACATTATTGCACGGCGCCCTTTTGATTGCAGCTCATTGGAAACTCTGTTTAGATATTCTGCCATTTTCAGGGCTTCTTCCTCGTCGCTTCCGATAGAATATGCCTCATCACATCCAATATGAAAATAGCTTCCTTCTCCACAAACTTCCATCAGCTCATTTCGGATTTTGCTTAATAATTCGTACACATCATTCCTTTTAAAATTCCAAATCCACCCATATGAGTCAAACATATATTCATAGCATGGATTCTGATCTAAAACAACATGTTTTCCATTGATTTCACGACAAGCTGATGCATGCCCGAGATGATTAAACATAGGTATAATTTCCACACCTAAGGCATTTGCTTCAATTACAATATTTTTTATTTCTTCCTTATTGTAAGCAAACGGCCAGGATAATTCCTTCATACAATCAAACTTCAGCATACCCCAAAATTCAAATATGATATGTGAAAATTTTGCAATTGCACAGGAACGAACACACTTTTTCAAAAAATCAAGCTTTGTTTCGGGGAATATACATAAATGAACACATCTGAAATCAATTAACGGTTTTTCGGTTATACAGCAATTTTCAATGTAAAAAAAATCGTCTTCTGCAGAATATTTGATTCTTTCCAGAAGTGTTAAAAAGCCACGCATTGTTGCACAATAATCGCAGCCTTCTACATATACTCCGTCATCGGTAACATTTATAACATACTCTCCATTTCTGCGATTTGATTTCTTGTAATTTCCCATAGTAATACAGTTATTTAATTTGCATATAATATTCCATTTTACGCCGTAAGTATAATTTTGCAATAGTTCTTCTATTACGAAGTTATCGGCATTTGTCGGTATATTTATTGTTGGTGTGGTTCCTAAAACATAACTCATATATAGAATACCTCTTTCTTTATTATTTGCGGCTATTTTATCACATATTGATGTAATGTTCAACTGATTAAATAACACAAAAGGTGGATTTTTTATAACTTTACATTTATCGTAAATTATTATATAATATCCTAAAGGGAGTGAACTATATGTCTGTTATAAACGAGAATATCAGCATTAAAATCAAAGAAGTCCGATTTATGTCATGGGATATTGCATCTGTACAAGTAGCAGCAAGACCCTATCATGCATTGGCGCTTCGTCTATGTGGGAGTGCTTCGTTTTCCAATGGTAATATAAATTCTAACACCAATACAGGCGATGTATTTTATATGCCTGCAAATTGCTCTTACAAGGCAACATATCAAGAAAAAAATGAAATATTAGTCATTCATTTCGAGTCTGACCTGATTTCAGAAATGGAAAATTATCGATTAAATAATTTTCATATAATTTCAATACTTTTTTATAGGCTTTTGGATATTTGGAACAAAAAGGAAAATGGCTATTATTATTCTTCGCTGTCTGTGATGTGTGAAATTTTAGAAAATATATCGGTTCAGCAATCCTCATCTTTGCGTGCTGAAACTACGAAAGCATTTCATGATGCTATTGAATACATGGAAAAAAATTATACATCTGTTGAGTGTACAGTGGAAAAAATAGTTGCAAAGGCACGTATGAGCAACACGTATTTTCGTAAGCTTTTTTTAAGAAAATTTAACATGAGCCCCATCAAATATTTAATATCGAAGCGTTTGATTTATGCTGAAAAACTCCTTTCGACCGGGAAATACTCTATAAAGGAAGTAGCTGAAATGTCGGGGTTTTGTGATGTCAAATATTTTAGCCGTGTTGTAAAAAAAGAATATGGAGTGCCACCATCTAAATTATATTGTCAAATCACAAAATACTGATATATCCGCAACGATAAAAGGCTGAACGAAATTAATCGTTCAGCCTTTTTAGTCATTATATCTTCTTATTAAGTCTTCATTACTTGTTTTTACAAAGTCCTCGTTACTTGTCTTTATAATTTCCTTTGATTCTATATCTGACGGACAATGGTTAAAATGAGTTTTATATGCCCTGAAAAATGCCGAATAATCGGAAAAACCGCATTTTAAGCATACGTCCATTGCCTTTCCGCCTGCATATATTTCACGTCTTGCATATGCAAGTCTTTTTGTAGTGATATATTTTTTTGGTGATATCTGAAGATGCTTTATGAAAAGGTGGTGAAGGTGACTTTTTGTAATGAAAAGTTCGTTACAAATATCATCTATGCTTTTTAATGTAAGCAGATTTTCATCTATGTATTTAACGGCTCTGTTAACCAGTGGATTTAATTGTGTGTAGTCGGTCTTAATAACTGATTTTGTTTCAATAATAATGTTGTAAAATACTTCCTCTACAAGGTTTTTAAGAACGTACTTCAAATCGCTGTCTTCAAGATTTTTGCAGTAAAAATCCATTTTATCAAATAAGTTTATTACGGACTTATTGGCATTAAAATTTATAACATTTACATCGTGTGGAATCTTTTCGTATATGTTAAACGGCAATTGCTTTTCATCAAAAAGTATGTTGTGCCTTTCGTAATCCGAATCACCTTCTATGTAAAGGCAATGTCTGTCCGTTGGTCTGGAAAGCACCAGCATATTTTTTTCAAGCTTATATTTTCGTCCGTCAACAATGTATGAAATATCCCCCGCTTTAAAGAATATCAACTCACAAACATCGTGAAAATGAGGAGAATAATCCTTGTGTTCCTGGTCTTCCTTTGTTGCGTGATTATAGTATAATGTATCGTCTTCGTATTGAGCATGAATGTGTAATTTCACCGTTTCTACCTCCTTACATTTATACTATAACACAACAGTACACTTTTTGCAATATTTTAATGAAGAAAATACAATTTAATAAAATACTTGATTTGTTATAATGGTATTATAGATAATATAAATAATGGAGTGAAATATTGTTTTGAACAGGGAAGAATTGTTGAAATATAAGGAACAGTATAAAAAAACTCTTGTGGATGAAATTATTCCATATTGGTTAAAATATGCAGTTGATGAATCGGGGGCAATAAATAATTGCCTTAACGAAGACGGAAGTTTGATTTCAAAGGAACGCTACATATGGTCCCAAGGCAGAGCACTTTGGACATTTTCCGCTTTGTATAACAGAATTGAAAAGAAAAAGGAATATCTTGATGTTGCAACGGGATTATTCAACTATCTTTTAACAACCGGCAGAGATGAGGACGGTAAGTGGCTATACCGATTTGATGAACAAGGCAACGTTCTTGATAAAGATATCAGCCTGTATGTTGACGGTTTTGTGCTTGCGGGTATGACGGAATACTACAAGGCAACGGGGGATGAAAGGGCAAAGCAAATTGCCTTGGAAACCTACGAAAATACTCTTTGGAGAATTAACCACCCGGGAACATACACGGTTGCACCTTATGTAATTAAGGACGGTACAAAAACTCACGGTGTGAATATGTGTTTTTCGTATTTTTATTACCAACTTGGCAAAGCACTTGAAAGAGAAGATATATGTAACGAAGGTTACAGGCTTGCAATGGAGGTACTTAACCATTTTTATGTTAAGGAAAAGGATGCAATTTTGGAATTTGTAACCACAGACGGCAAGTTTATGGATACACCTGAGGGAAGAGCTTGTGTACCGGGCCATGCAATAGAATGTATGTGGTTTTTAATACAAATTTTTGAGGACAGAAATGAAACCGAAAATATAAAAACCTGTTGTAAGCTGATAAAAAGACATATAGAGCTTGCACTTGACAAGGAAAAGGGCGGTCTTATACTTGCACTTGATATAGACGGTATAGAGCCTTGCTTCTGGGGTAAGCCTACATACAAGCCATGGTGGGTACAGCTGGAAACTTTGGTAGCAACAGCCTATGCATATAAGCATACGGGCGATGAGTGGTATGCTTATATTCACAGAGAGCTTAATGATTTTGTGTACAGCCACTATCCAAACGGATACGGCGAATGGTACAACTGGCTTGATAATGACGGTAATGTGGGTGAAACAGCGGCACTTCCCGTAAAAGATCCGTTTCATCTGCCAAGAGCACTTATGATGCTTGTGGATGTACTTGAAAATATTACCTTTGATAAAGAAAATCCGGCAATTTATAATATAAATTATAAGGAGTGTGTGAATTTATGAGAAAATTTTTAAAAGTTTTAATTAGCATGGTATGTATATTTGCACTCATTGTACCTTCAGTGTTTGCGGATATGAATGATGTTATGTTTGACCTCGAATCCTTAGGTGTTATGGAAGGTTTGGACAAGAATGGAGATATGGATGCATACATGACAAGAGCAGAGTTTGCTCAGCTTGTTGTAAATGCAATGGGTCATTCTGAAATTGCTGAAACACTAAGAGATAAAGGATATTTTTCCGATGTTTCGGCAACTCCTCACGTTGGGGCAATAAATCTTCTTTACGAACTTAAAATCCTGTCAGGTACAGGAGTGGGTACATTCAGCCCTGATGCCTATGTTACATACGGTCAGGCAGGCAAAATAATGGTTAATGTTCTTGGCTATTCAAATATCGTTAACGGCAGTGACCTTGATGCTTATTATTACCAGGCAGGGGCACTGGGTATATACAAAAACGTAAATACAACAGGTGAATACGTTACACGCCGTGATGGCCATATGATTATTTACAATTCCCTTAATGTAGATGTTATGACAGAAAACTTCGGTATGTTTGGCACAGGAAGTTATGAAGTTGTGGAGGGAAATACTTTAAAATCATACCTTCAGACTGCACAGCACCATAAATTGACTAAAAAAACAGGTGTTGTAACTGCTGACAGATTCACTTATCTTCACGACACAGAAATAGGCAAGACTAAGACAAATATCATACAGATTGACGGTGAAGTTTTAAACTGTGATTTTGCTGTACCAAGCGGACTTGTTGGCATGAACGTAGATTACTACGTTGAATATGCTGACAGTGATACTGCTACTGTTACTTCAATACAGCCAACATCAAAAAATAAGGTCATAGAATTTTCACTTTCTGACTTTATAAGTGCATCATCTAATGTGTTGAAATACAATGTTAATGATAATGCATTAAAGTTTAAATATGATGAAACCACAAAGGTTGTTTACAACAACAGAAGAGAAAGAAACTGGACTGTTGAAAATATTGCGAATTATAAAAACGGCACATTAAGAGCAATAGATAATAACGAAGACGAAGTTTATGATGTTATTTACATATATGATTACAAGGATGCAGTGGTTGAAAAAATCTATGCTGAAACAAAGCAGGTTTATTTTGCAAACAGCCAGACAATTGACGGAACAAGATATCTTTCACTTGATGATGAGGAAATACTTGTAAACATTACAGATGCTGACGGAAACAGACTTTCTGTTGAGGAAATTCCTGTTGACAGCGTTATAAGTATAGCTAAAAGTAATGATAAAAAGCTTGTTACTGTAATAGTTTCCGATAAAAAGGCTACCGGAACAGTAAAAATTATAGACGGTGAATACATCACTATAGATTCTGATGTGTATAAATGTGCAAACGGTATCGTTCCTGAACTTGGAAAGCACATTGACGCATACATTAACTTTATGAATGAAGTTGTATATATTGAGGAAACTGTTTCATACGACAATTACGCTTATGTAATGACTGTTTCAGTTCCCGATAACGGTTTCGGTAATGTAAAGGTTGCTTTAATTACACCCGGTTACATCAGCGAAACAAAGAAGGATTCCATAGCCGAAGACGGTTCTTCGGAAACTTCCAAAAAGCTGTTCTTCAGAAATACAGGTAAAATAATTTATCCTCTTGCAACAAATGTTTCTGTGGACGGTGAAAAATATAAGGCTGCAAAAGCATCTGAGCTTATAAAAGATCAGGTAATTTCCTATTCGCTTAATTCAAATAACGAAATCACCAAGGTGGAAATTATTCCTCCATATGACATTGACACATACAAAACATATAACGAAAACGGAAAAGTTTTCAGCTTAGGTTCTACATACGGTTTCGGTATTACCGAAAGTGAGACAATGTCAATTTGTATTCCGGAAGACATTGCAGGCTCATCTGACGACGATTTGCTTGTTCCCGTAATGCTTCTTAATGCAACAGAGTACAAGATAAAGGCTTATGATGTTGATGAGGTTACAAGCATTGCAGGCTTGGTAGTTATTACTGAAAAAATGGAAGCAGGTGTACCCGGTACGGTTACAGCATCAAGTGATGTTGCAATGGTTAAAAAGCTTTCAAGAAAAATTGATAACGGTGAAGAAAAGCTTGTAGTTAATTTGATTACAAAAGACGGCGAGAAAAACTACTTTGTTTCAAATCTTATACCAAATCCTGAAAGCTTTACTGCTCTTGGTGCAGGTGATTTAATAAGCTATTCTCTTGTTGAGGGTAATGATGAGCTTAACGGTTTTTCATTAATTCAGGATGCAAATGCATATAACGGTAGTTTCTTGCTTAATGCATTCCAGGCAAATGAATTATGTCTTGGTAAGGTAGCTGACTGTAAATATAACTATGTTTCACAGCTTAAAAACCGTTGGACAGATAATATAACAGTAGATTTTGGTGGAGTTACAACAACATATGAAGTTTTCATGACAGGTACACCGCCGATTTATCTGCTTGAAGGTAAAAATATTGTGGATACACTTACATTTGACGATATTCAGATTGGTGACAAGATATTTGTTTCCGCAAACGTTGGCACAGTACGTGCAATAGTTGTAAGAAGATAGGGGAGGTGTAGTTATGAAAAGAATAATTTCAATTATTTTAACATTTACAATTTTACTTAGTATGGCGGTAACTGCATCGGTTTCTGCGGCAACAGCAACAACTGCAGAACCCTATGATATAGTTAAATGGGACGGTACTATTATAACTGATAATAAAGGTACTACCACAACGGGGCCTGTTGTAAGCGGAAATCTTTATCCAACGGGTGGTATCACCACAACAAAATACCAGATTTCTCTTTTGGCAGGTGGTACAGGCACAGGCTTAAGCACTGTTGAACGCTCAACAGGTGACAACTGCTACACAATTGATTACAGCAAGGATTTGCGTTATGACCCAAGCACAAACTTTAACTTTTATTCTCAGGTAACTAATGCAAAACTTAATAAGCCTGTATTTTCAGTTATGTATGACATTATGATACCAAATGATGCAAATGCAAATGCTGAAAGAACATTTACACCATCATTTACCACAGCAAACGGAAAGAGTGGAGCATTAGGAAGTACTGATTACGGTGAATTTGTAGTTAAGTATGCCGATGGGGCTTTTACTGTTGATTCTTTAGTGGGTATTGATACAACAACTGCTGTTACAGGCAGTGCAAGCTATACTCCCGGCAGTTGGGTAACTGTTGAAGTAAGAGCATATTATGATGCAACTACAACAAAGCTTACATATGGTGCTTATGTTGACGATACACAGATATTATACGGTGAGGGTACAACATTATATCCAAGTATGATTTATTTGGACAGAGCATTGTGGCATCAGCCATCAATAGCAACAAACTATGATAATATTTGTATGAGAGTACTTTTTGCTGAGGATAAACCGGTTGCACCGGGTTCACAGGAACCTGATCCTGATCCTGATCCGAATCCTAACCCTGACCCAAATCCGGACCCCGATCCTGTAACAGGCGTAAATCCGTATGAGGGCGGTACACTTTTGTTCAGCTATGACCTTAACAAAGCTTTTGCTGAAACAGAGCTTGGCAAACGAGTTATTATCGATAAATTCGACAGCGTTGAAAAATATAATACTGAAATTTCATATGAAAATGACGGTATTAAAATAAGCCATAAAGGCGAACCTATATTCACAAATGATGCCAAAACAGGCGGTGCTAATGTAGACGCATTCGGTATTAACCTTACAGAGCTTATGTATGACAATGACGGAAATGCCATGTATAAAACAGGTTATAACGGCATTTATGCTCTTGAATATACCTTCAATGCAGTACAGGGCGACGGTTGGGACGGCAATAAATCAACGGGTCGTGCAGACTTGTTTATTGATGATTCAACAGGTAAATTTGAAAACAAAAATAATATTGAAATACGTATGCCATTCAAACCTACACCTAAAAATCAGGTTGTGTACTGGAATGACAAAGATGTACTGTTTAACCTTCCGTCCTTCGAAAGCGGCAAGGATACTACAATATGCTTTGTTATAAATACAAAAACAAATACAGTAACAGGTTATGGAAAGTTAGCAGACGGCACTTTTGAAAAGGTTGGTGAGGGTAACCATTCTCTTACTGCGGTTACAGGCTTGTGGTACAGAATAAGAAGTTACTGTCAGGACGGAGACTCAATAACCTTTAAAAACATTAAGCTTTATGAGCTTGAAAAGAACTCTGATTATCCGGGTAATTTGGCTTATGAAAAATTTGATGCCGATTTGCCTGCAAGCATAGTTACAGATGCTTCAAACGTAGTTGAAAATATTATAATACCTGAAGCTGTTACAAAGGCAGGTAATGTAAGCAGTTTGAATGAAGACCTGGTTAAGGTTGACGGTACTGTTAAACGCAGATTCAAAGACGAAAAAACAGGAATTACGGTTTCCGGTAATTCAAACGGAATATACTTTGAAAAGGTGTACGGTTTTACCGTAAAAGCTATGGAAGGCGCAGAAAATACAAAACTTGCAGATTATGATTTTACTTCAAATGATATAGAGTTTGTAAATACAGTAAACGGAACGGTAATATCTGACGGATATAAGCTTACTAATAACAAACAGCAGGGCGAAGCTGTCGGTATGTTAAAAGTTCTTGATACTCATGATACATACACAGATACATATTATTACGATAATGTAGGTGCATATGATTTTGAAATTTCATTAACTCCTGAAATTACTGACGGTGCGGCATTTGTGGAAGTTGGTAACTATACTGAATCAAAAGGCTTTGTTCCATTTGGAACAGTTAAAATTACTGCGGATAAAATAGTGTACTGCGGTGAGGATGATGTTGTTGCTGTTAAAGAAAATACAGCATCAAATGAATATGATATAAACTTCAGAACATACACAGACGAAAAGGGTATGTGGATAAGTGTAAATTCAAAAGAAATTTCAAAATTACCTTATACTTATACTGCTGATAAAAACATTTTGAATGCATATAAGGTAAGCTTTGTTGACGGTACTGCAAATGACAGCATAGTAATAAAGGATGCTTCATTTACACGTCTTTTGAAGTCTTCAAATACAACACTTGAACAAACTCTTGCAGCGGCAGATTCTATCAGTATTTATGATGTAACTCAAAATCCTGATAATGCATACGGTGCTATCAGCTTGCCGAAGGTTTCCGGATACAAGATTAATTGGACATCTAATAATCCTCTTGCAAACCTTGAACAGGGAAAAGTATATTGCACAGAAGATGATACGGATATTGTAATTTCTGCGGTTATAACTCCTGAAGGTAAGGCAGATACAAAGGTTTTAAAGGAATTTAAAATCAAGGTTTTGGGAACAGACGACCCTGAATACCTTTTGGAAGGTGCTTTGGCAAAAATTGTTCCTGAAAATATTACAAATCAAAATCCTGATGCTTTAATTGCAGATTTGAAATTGCCTTCAATAACTGAAGAGGGTTATGCAGTAACATGGGATTCTTTAAATGACAACATAATGTCAGACAGAGGTGTTATAAATAAAAACATCAATATTTCCAAGAATACGGAAGTTACATTAAAGGCAACAGTTGTTGCTCCAAGTGGCTCTGCTTCAAAGGAAATAAAATTTGTTGTTGCAAAACGCGGTAAAGATGTTGAATGTAATTTGGCAGATATTACAGAAAATGCCGAAAATGTTGTGACATATTCTGCTGAAGTTTCAAACACAAATGGCTCAATGAAATTGTGTGATGAAAATGACAATAAAATAATAGGCTTTAATGTTGAAAATTCAAAGATTATTTTCAGCAACGGTACAGAATACGAAGTTGACGGCAATACATTTGCATTGAAGGTAGTGATGAATTCCGCTGACAGTAAGGTAAGCGTGTTTGTAAATGACGACCTTGTTATTGACTATGTAGCTTATGCCGAAAAAGCAAAAGGCTTTAAGTCAGTTTCAAAAAGCGGAGTTACTCTTTCAAACGAAAAAGTGATTTTTGATGAATATGCACTGTTCAATTACAATGTTAAGGTTTTTGATTACTTTGCTAATCTTGGTGAGGGATACATAAATGCTGATGTTGTTTTGAAGACAAATGCCGTTGGAGGTGTTAAGGTTGAGTGGACATCATCAGATAACGGAATTTTAACCAATACAGGAACATATACAGCAACTGACAGCATCACTTTCTTTAATGTTACCTTAAAACTTACTGTTAACGGCGGAACAGATGCTTACTTCGAAAGAGTTGTAGATTGTGTTGCTGTTCCTGATGAAGTTAAGAATGTCTTTAAAAATGTAACTGTTATTACAGACATTAAAGAAGATATAAATAATGATACAACAAAGGTTCGTGATAATAACTTCGCTACATACTTTGAAGGTACAAGAATTAATGAAAATTCATACATAACCATAGATATGGGTGGTTTAAATGACATTAATTCCTTATATTTCTTCCGCGAAGCTGATGATAACAACATTAAATCATGTGACATTTATGTATCGGAAAACGGTGTGGAATGGAACGGTCCGGTTGCATCTGTAAACTTTACGGATTTAAAGAGTAATCACGTAAAATTTGATATGCAGACTGCACGATATATTAAAATTGCAAATATAGTAACAGAAAATGGCGGTATAAAGCTTTACGAAATTAAAGGCTACATAAGCTATTCGTCAGATGATAAAGCATATAAAGACATTATGGCTCTTGATATGCCATCTGAATATGTACTTAAACAGGATTATATTGAACTTCCGACAACAGGTTCATTGTACGGTTCAAGCCTTGTATGGAAATCCTCCAACGAAAGTGTAATTTCAAAAGACGGTAATATTACAAAACCATCGGGCAAAAAGGAAGTGGAAGTTGTACTTACAGTAACAGCTACATTAGACGGAAAAACTTCCGTTAAAAGCTTTAAATACCTTGTACGCGGAAGCGGAAGTGCATCAGGCGGTGCAGGTGGTGCCGGCGGTGGCGGCGGTTTCGGCGGAAACATTGCAGGCGTAAATACAGGTGGTACAACAATAACTGCTTTGCCTGATAAAAATGATATTGTTCAGACTCCTTCAAATGAAAATCTTAATACTGAATTTAAGGATGTTAAGGTTACAGATTGGCATTATACATACATTATTAACCTTAAAAACAAAGGTATTATTGATGGTTATGAGGATGGTAATTTCTATCCGAACAACAAAATTACAAGAGAAGAATTTGTGAAATTACTTGTAAACATAGCAGGAATAGAATTGGTTGAAGAATATGAAGGCTTTGAGGATGTAAGCGCATCAGACTGGTTTGCTCCTTACGTTTATACAGCTAAGAAGCTTAATATTGTAAACGGTATTGATGATAAAAACTTTGGCGTTGGAAAGCCTATTTCCCGTCAGGATATGTCTGTTATGATTTACAACCTTATGACAATGAAAAATGATGTATCTGTAAGCAAGGATAAATTTGCAGACGACGGAGACATAGCAGAATATGCATCTGACGCAGTTTATTCTATGAAGTCCCTTGAAGTACTTAACGGTTACGAGGACGGTACTTTCAAACCTCTTGGACAGCTTACAAGAGCAGAGGCAGCTAAGGTTATAACACTGATTGCAAATATACAGTAGAAGGGAGCTGTTGTGATGAAAAAAATAATATGCTTATTACTGACTTTTATAATGCTTATTTCATCTGCGGCTTTCGTATTTGCAGCTGAGGAATCTTCTGAAGGCGGTGAAAAATACGTGTACAGAGATGATACATACGATTTTGAAATGATGTCAGACCCTATGGATGTAACCGATGAAGAATTTTTCGGTGTATGGGATGCTGAAAGCCAGAGCTGGTCAACGGAATCATGGTTCAGATACGACGAATTTCCTGAAATGGAGAAAGTAGAATCAGCTGTTAAAAACGGTGATTATGATAAAGCAAAAGAGGAGCTTCGCAAGTATTACATTTCAAGGAAAGATGTTTTGTACACTCAAAGCGGCGTAAATGTAAATGATGCTGACAGATTGCAGGCAGAACTTCAGGCAAGAAATATGTATGCGGCAACAACTACGGGCACACCTATCGAAATTGTGCCCGGAGTAAACGGCGATTGGCAGGTAATGTCTTCTAAAGATGTTCTTGCCCATGTAAGGACAGCTGTTAAGTCCGGTAACCCTTATGTTTCTTTTGTTATTGCTTCAATGGATAAAAGCAATACAGCGGCGGAAATAAAGGGTAAGGGAACAGATGCACCTCCAACACTTACACTTGTTGTAAACAGAGTTGCACAGACCCTGCCTGTTTATGAAGATGCCTACATAAGTCCGACACTTAATGCTAATACAAATTACGGCGATGAAGAAATTTTGTATGCTCAGGAATACGGCTACGTTGGGCATTGGTCAAGCGCCTTTAACCCATGGGGTGATGAGGCAGCGGAAACAAAGAGAACATATATAAAGTTTGATATTTCTTCACTGACTTCTACCGATACTGTTTCAACTGCAGAGCTTAACTTTACCGCACGAGTTGAAGATGGCGGAGATTTAACAGAAAAAGAACTTTTTGTATACGGTTGGGAGGATGCTTCCTGGAAGGAAAGCACTATTACATGGAATACATTTTCTGACTGGTTGTTCCTTTCCTGTAATGACCAGGAAGCATGGGATTTTTACTCAAATCCGCTTGCAACGGAAAAGGGTAAATTGTGTTACTTCCTTCGTGGAACATTGCCAATGAGTGTTGCAAGAATGTACGATAGCACCGGTGACGAAAAATATGCATACACTTTCATACGACAAATGATGAGTATGATAAACCATATAGGTGCCAACAAATGCGGAAAAGACAACCATTACGATAATTCCGACAAAAATCCTGACCCATACAGAGGAATGAGTCATCTTGATATTGGTGGTTATATTACACAGCTGTCAAATGCTTATGTTTTGGTGTGGGAAAGCCAGGTTTTCGAGGATGATCCTGCTTTATTCGCAGCTATGCTTAAAAACTTTATTGAAGTAGCAGACTATATGTGTGAACATATTGTAGAAAAAGAAGTTGTTACAGGTAATATGGCTACATCCTGGAACAGATCTCTTTATCTGTTGTGTAATCTGTTCCCTGAAATAAAGCAGACGGATTATTATTATGACCTTGTTATATACCATAACAAGAGAATGTTAAACCACATTGTTTATGACGACGGTGCGTGCTTTACTGCGGCATTTAACTACATAGGTACAGAGCTTGGACCTTTTACCACTCAGCTTACCTATTATAATGAAACAGAGGATAAACATTTCGGATTGCCTTATGATGAGGAAGCTATGCAAAAAATTCATGGAATGGTTAAAAACTGGCTGTATTCCACAGCGCCCGGTTGGGGAGGCTTCAGCTTTGCCGATTCCATAGACCATGGTAAAACATTTGTAAGCGAATTCAGAACCCGTTACAATCAGCTTGTGAATATGGGTATTGATGATGAAGAACTTAAATACGTTGCAACAAGCGGTGTACAGGGTAAACTTCCCGATTTTACTTCAATATCATTCCCTGTTGCAAAAAGAACGTATATGAGAACAGGCTGGGACAAAAATGCGATAGCTCTTGCAATGATTGCAAAAGGCGATAATGCCAGCCACAGGCATAATGACCAGATGAGCGTTGTGCTTACTGCTTATGGCAGAGAACTTCTGGTTGACCCCGCTTATGCAAGTATTCTTACCGATGATAAATATGCAAAGGTAAAAGCAGGAGATCATCATAACACAATAACAGTAAACGGTGGTAACATTTACGGTTCAACAGGGCAGGACAGCGTTGTAAAGGCTGTGGAGCATAATAATCTTTATGACCACGTAACATATACTTACGACTATGTTCAGAATGCTGCTCATTTTGAAAGAAGCGTGCTGTTCCCTAAAAACCAGAAATTCTTTATAATTGCCGACTATGTATTGGCGGCAGATACTACAAAGGAAAATGTTTTTACACAGCATTGGCATATGATTCCTACTTCAAATGTTGCCATTACTGAAAACAATGAATTTAAGAGTAATTTCCATTCAGGAGCAAATGTAATAGTTTCTCCTGTGGACGCAGAGGGAATGTCAGGAATATATCTTGCAGATTCATATTATTGCCCTGCAACAGGTAGCTACCTTGATAACAAAAAAGGTGTTTATGAGCGAGAAAGTAATGACAGCGTAAAATACGGAACAGTTATCTATCCCTTGGAGGGTGGTCAGGACAGACAGATTGAAACCGACGTTATTGATTTGCCAATAACAGATAACGGTGCAACAGCTTTCCGTATAAGAATTACAGACCCTGCAACTAAAAAAACAGATACATATTATTACTATCATTTGTTTGATTTGAATAAGAAGCAGGACGTTACATTGGGCAAATATAAAACAGATGCTTCAACAATGCTTGTTCACGAGGATATGTCAGGTAAGGTTTGCGACTTTTTCGTGTATGATGGTTCATACATAGAAAGAAGTGACATTCAGGATAAATATTTGTATAAATCCGCAAATGGAAATAAAACATTAAGTGTTAATTTCCCTGCAGGTAATTTTGCTGAACTTGCATCTGATAGTATGGAAGCAGAAGAATTAAAGGATGTAACAGTGTATGCAGACTTTAAAACATTAGTATCAACCTTTAATGGTGAAAGAATAGTAGATACCAAAAAAGACGGTGCTTATATCTACTATGGTGATGCTCCTGTTGTTGAAAGTACTGAAACTGTACCTGAAGATTTTGAAGAAGAGGAAGATTTCGGTGACTTCACAGGAGGTTCAGGTGGCAGCTCCGGCGGAAGCGGTGGCTCATCAGGTGGAGGAGGTTCATCAGGTGGCGGATACATCCCTCCTGTAACTGACGACAAGGATGACGATCCTGCAAAAGAGGAAGAACCAATTGAACCAAAACCCGTAACACCAACATATGATGATGTTAATGAGGCTGACTGGTACTTTGAATATGTTGAAAAATTAACCCAAAAGGGCATTGTATCAGGTGATGGTACAGGCAACTTTGCACCAAACAGCAATGTTACCCGTGAACAGTTCCTTAAAATGCTTATGATTTCTGCAGATGTTAAAACAGACGAGGCAGAAAATACTTTCGGTGACGTTTCCGATGATGCTTGGTATAAGGAATATGTTTTGAAAGCAAAGAACCTTGGTATTGTAAACGGTATTTCAGGAACAGAATTTGGTATAGGAACTAATATATCACGTCAGGATATGGCGGTTATGATATCAAGAATTATAGATAAGCTTGATGTTGAGGTTGAAAAAACCGAAACAACAGCTTTTGCAGATGAAAGCGAAGTTTCGGAATATGCAAAGGAATCTGTAATTCTTATGAAGTCCATTGGTCTTATAGAGGGCTATGACAACCGGTTCAGACCAAAGGATAATTTAACAAGGGCGGAAGCGGCAAAAATTATATCCTGCCTTTTAGAACTTTTGCAATCAAAATGATTGTGTTAAATAAATAAAAATTATATTGGGAGGAATAATTATGTTAAAAAGAATTATGTCAGTATTTTTAGTATTGACAATGTTACTTTCAATGGGAGTTATTGCTTCTGCGGCAACAGCAACAACTGCGGAGCCCTATAATCTTGTAATGTGGGACGGAACACTTATAACAGGTACAGACGGAACAACAGCCACAGGAGCTGTTGTGTCAGGTACACTTTATCCTGCGGACGGAAGAATTTCGACAAACAGTTCAGGTGCAAAGAGATTCGGAATCAGCGTTTTGTCAGGTGGTACAGGAACAGGTGTAAGTTCAATTGAGCGTGCAGCCGGAGATATGTGCATGAATGTTAATTACAGCAAGGATTTGCGCTATGACCCAAGCACAAACATTAATTTATACGCTCAGGTAACAAGTACATCCACAAAAAAACCTGTATTTTCAGTTATGTATGACATTATGATTCCAAATGATGCAAATGCAAATGCTGAAAGAACATTTACACCGTCATTTACCACAGCAAACGGAAAGAACGGTGCCTTGGGCAGCGATGGTTACGACGAATTTGTAATAAGATATGCTAATGGTGCTTTCACCGTTGATTCTTTAGTGGGCATTGAGGCAACAACTGTTGTTACAGGCAGTGCAAGCTATACTCCCGGCAGTTGGGCAACTGTGGAAGTAAGAGCATATTATGATGCAGATACAACAAAGCTTACTTATGGTGTTTATGTTGGTGATACACAGATATTCTACGGTGTAGGTACAACATTATATACAAGTATGATTTATATGGACAGAGCTTTGTGGCACCAGCCATCAATGGCAACAAATTATGATAATATATACATGAGAACACTTTCTGTTGAGGATAAGCCTGTTACATTCACGGTAGATACACCCGAACCCGAAGAACCTGCAGGTCCTGAAATCACAAGACTTGTTCTTTGGAATTTTGACGATTTAACAACAACATCTGCTACAAATTCATTGGTTGTTAGCTATGTTAGTGATGGAAACTTGTTGTATAATCCAAGAACTATCGCTCACAGTGTGGACACAAACAGAAATACAGATTACGTAGGCGAAGCAAGAGAAGATAACGGTATGGCACTTGTTGTTACAACAGGTACAACAGCAATAGATGAAAATAATCTCACCAAGGATAGTGTTCTGGTAAATAACACAAGAAGAAATTATAACACTTATGTTCAAAATGACGGTAAAGAATATGTGGTTGAACATTCGTATGAAATCTTTGTACCTGCTGCTTCAGCAGAAACAAAGAGAAGCTACAAGTTCGGCTTTAGCCTTACAGGTCAGAATTCAAATGATTATTTCATTGATTCAGTTATAGAAAACGGAAAGTTGAATTTTGATGTAACTCCAATTACAGAAAATGTAAAGTTTGTGGATTTTACTGAAAGAACAAAAACAGCTGATATTGCATCTGATGCATGGAATAAAATTTCATTTATAAAGAGTGTTACATATGATGAAGCTAACGGTCTTTATAACATCAAAATTTACGGTATATGCAATGATGTTTGCTATTATGAGGCTCAGATTAAGGGTTACAATGCAACCAATTTGTATATGGTTACACAAAGCTGGAATATAACAGGTCTTGATGATAAGGCAGTTGTTACAAAGTATGATAATATTAAAATAGCAAGTTATTCTGCAATGCCTGAAATTACTTATGGTTGGACAGATTCTGAAAATTATATCTATCCACTTGCACTAAATGCTGTTGAGGGTGGCGTTGAAGCCAAAGCAAAGATTTTGGGAAATTATGAAAACCTTTGTCTTGTTACAGCAGTATACAATGCTAACGGCAAACTTGAAAAGCTTTGGACAGATACAACTTTAGAAGACGGTTATTTGTCATACACAGTTACCGGTTCAGATTATATAAAGGCAGGATATAAAGTAAAGGCATTCTTGTTTGACAGTATTACATCTCTTGTACCATACGTTGAAAACGTTGGTTTGGTAATTGAGTAATTTTACTGAAGCCACCTGAAAAATTTTATTAACCCCCTTAATTTATTTAACACTCCGGTGGCTTAAGTGAAATAAATATAGCACTACAGATTTTCTGTAGTGCTATATTAAATAGAGGGGTTATTATACGCTGTTTTTAAAGGAGAAAATAATATGAGGATTTTTGATGGACATTTACACATAGGTGGATACAAAAAGCCTGACCCTGCAACACTTCTTGAAAAAATGGAAGCGTGTGGAGTATACGGCGGCTGTGTATTTTCCATAGACCCTGAAGATAAAGCTTTTTCTTATGAAGAACGAATAGATAATTTATTTTCCTGGGTTAAGGGATATGAGGATAGATTATTTCCTGTTGCATGGCTTCATCCGTATGAAGAAAATATATTTGAAAAAGTAAGAGAATGCGTAAACAGAGGAGTATGTGCATTCAAATTCATTGCAAATAATTACTGTGTTAAGGATGAAATTCCAACTAAGGTATTCAAACTTATTGAGGAGCTTAACAAGCCTATCATTTTTCACTCGGGCATTCTTTACGATTTTGATGTAAATTGTGAATATAATAAACCTGCAAATTGGGAGAGCTTTATGCATTATAAAAACCTGAAATTTACTATGGCTCACTGTAGTCATCCATGGTTTGATGAATGTATAATGCTTTACGGTAAATTCAGATGGATTGGAAATCAGGCAAAATACGCATCATGCGGAGAACATACGGTTTATAAGGATTTTCCATGGGTTAAAAATCATATTGATGAAAAAGGTAATTGTAGTGTGCCTGAACTTTATATTGACATAGCCCCCGGACCTAACAGAATTTATAAAAAGGAAGTACTTACTAAACTTTGTTCCTGTTATCCAAACGGTGAAAGAATTATATTCGGTTCTGATACATATGTTGAAGATTATCCTGTGGATACAGTGAAGGAATGGCTTGCATTTGAAAAAGAAATTTTAGATTCGCAAAACGCATCTGAAGAATTCAGAAACAATTTGTATCATAACAGCTTAATGTCTTTTTTGGGCAAATAATCACATATATTACAAAAGCGGAGAATGTTAAATATGAACAAATACAGAAATTTGGAATTACAAAAAAAGACAAATACCAAAAAGGAAGAATACAGATATTTTGTAGGCACTACTCTTAAAAACTCACTTCAATATGAAGTTGGAGAAAAAATGGTATTTAAAATTCGTGCCATGTATATGGATGATTATCTTGATATCCCTTATATATGGTATCATTTAATAAGTGAGGACGGACAAAACGAAGAGGGCTATATACCTAAAGGGGATGACGGTTGGTTTTACATTGAAGCTTCTATATCAAAAAGCGGTTTTGTGTATGTACAGGCTAAAGCTTGCGACGAGAATAAGCAGTTGATAGAAGGAATAGCCACTTATAACGGCAGTGCGGGAGCAGATGTGGAAAGTATTTTATGTGCCACAAAGACTCCGGAGGATTATTTTGACTTTTGGGATAAATTAAAGGCAGAAGTTGAAGCAACAGAGCCTGAAGTTTTGTTCTGTGAAAAAATTGAGGATAAAGAGCATCCTGGTTTTGAAATATTTGATATGCGCATAAAAGCACCGGGGGAAGAATATGTTTCTGTTTCGGTAGCATATCCCAAGCGTGCTGAAAAAAACAGCCTTAAACTGGCAATGTTTTTCCAGGGCTACGGAGTAGAATCAACAAGTCCTGAATTTATTGACGGTTATTTTACTGTGTCTGTAAATGCACATTGTATGCCAAACGGCGAAAGTAAAGAATTCTATGCGAATTTAAGGGATGCTGTACTTAAGGGCTACGGATATGACAGTGAAGAAAATAAAAAGCCTGAAACTACTTATTGGAAAAAGATGTATTCAAGAGATTTACAGGCTCTACGTTACTTTAAAAATCATGAGCTTTTAAATAAAAAGGATTATTATTTTGTAGGAAGCAGTCAGGGCGGTATGCAGGCATGCATCATGGCTGCACATTTTGATAAAGCCACTGCAGTAATTATGAATGTGCCCGGTTTTGGAGATGTTTATGGGGATGAGGTTTGCGGAAGAAAAGCAAATAAAATGCCAAAGGGTTACGGTATGACTTATTTTGATACCGCTGTTGCGGCACAGTTTTTAAAATGCCCTGCATATATAATTTCGGGTCTTGGTGATGAAGTGTGCTGTTCAAGCAGTCAAATGGCAATTTTTAATTCAATAAAATCGCCGAAATATATGGAGTTTTATCAGAATAAGACTCATTCTTTTACAATTCCATGGGATAATTGTATGTATAATTTAGGTGACTTGAATATTAAAGAAAAATGTAGCAAGCTTACTATCAAATATTACGATTGGGTGTAATTCGATTTTAAAAGTAGTTGAAATATAAAGACTTTTGAAGGATATTTGCACATACATATTCTATAACAGATAGAGTAATTGATACAATTTATCAGTTACTCTATCTTTTTTATGGGCAAATTCCTCATTTCAAGAACCCGGTTTGATAAGTGTCACCTTACTATAGAGTTCTTTTCTTTGCTTTTCGGTAATTAAAAGGAGAGATACCTGTTTTGCTTTTGAATACATTGGAAAAATAAAATTCGTCAGCAAAGTGCAAATTTAATGAAATTTGTTTTATGGACAGATTTGTGTTTATGAGCAGGTCTTTAGCATGATTGATTTTTCTGTTAATTACGTATGTGTACGGTGTTATTCCGTATGCTTTTTTAAAAACGCGTATTATGTGTGATTCTGACTTTGATACATATTCGCACAGGTTTTCCATCCTGAAATCGGATATTGCATTAATGTCAAGGTAATCCTTTATCTTTTCAGATAAATCAGATGTGGTGTTTTCTGTATGAGCGTGCAATCTCATTTTGAATAAAATTCTATTTATTATACTTATTATCTCTGTTGTATTGTCCCCTCTTCTTGCTTTTGTAAGGTTTATTATTTCATAAATGTCTTCTTTTATGTCCAAGCCTTTGAAGTGATATAGATTATTAAGATTATAAGCCTCAATAAGCCTTTCAGGTAATTCACCCCAAATAACCACAAAACATTTTTTCCATGGATTTTCGCTGTCTGAATAATAATGCTGGGCTTTTTTCGGATGTAAAAGATATGCGTCACCTGCTTTGGGATAGAAGGTTTTATCTCCTATATGCACAGTACCTTCGCCTTTTTCAACGTACTCAATGGCGGCAACTGTAGTATCACTTGGTCGAATAATCTCATATGTTTTATCAGGGTATGTTATACCACACATACGAATCATGCATATTGACCTTGAAACATCCTTTTGGTTAATGTAGTATATATCTTCATTGACAGCATTTTTCATATCAATATTCCTCATTTTTTTGATTATATTTCATATGGATATACGCAAATTATAGCAGTATAATGTAAATAAGTCAATATAAATTTGGAGGAAATATTTATGAATAAGAGACCGGCAGCAGTGCCTTTGGTTACAGTGGATCCATTTTTTTCAATTTGGTCTTGTAGCGACAAATTATATGATGGTTACACTAAACATTGGTCAGAAAAGCCATGGCCAATTTACATTGGTTTGTATATAGACGAAAATTTGTATACTCTTTGTGGAGTGGACAGAAATTATGTTAATTTACGAAATAAATTGCATCAGACGGATTTGAAAATTACTCCGTTAAGCACAGCATATACTTTTGAAAATAACGATGCAAAGGTGGTTTTGACATTTACCACACCCTTACTTTTTGACAGACTTGATATTCTTTCAAGGCCTGTAAGTTATATGTCATACGATATCGAAGTAAAAAGGGAAAATGTCGGAGAAGTTAAACTGGTATTTGGTATAAGTGCCCAGGGTTGTGTAAATAACCACAAGCAGGAAGTACAGTTTAAAAGAACAGGTTATTCCTTGTGCTGTGGGAATGTGGTTCAAAATCCTTTGTCGGATACAGGCGACAGAGTAACTATTGACTGGGGTTATTTACATTTGTGTGATAAAGACGCTTATGTTTCCGAACCACCTACATTGTGGCAGGGCATTAAGGATTACGGACGTTATGCAGATAACAGAAGATTAGGACGTAGTTACAGTCTTAATGAAACATATAATGTTAACACAGATATGCCATATATGTATGCAGTAAGAAATGACAAGTCAGGTGTTATCGCTTTGGCTTATGATGAAGTTAAGCCTATTGAATATTTTTACACACAACTTGATGAATATTATACAAAATATTTTGACAGCTTTGATGATATGGTTAAGACAGCTATTAAGGAATATCCTGAAATCAAAAAGCTGTGTGATGAATTTGACGAAAAGCTTACTTTAGAAACAAGTAAACTGGGCGAGGAATATGAATATATTACAGCTTTGGCATACAGACAAGCTATAGCGGCACACAAGCTTGTTGAAGATACAGAGGGTAATTTGTTATTCCTTTCAAAGGAATGTGATTCAAACGGATGTATTGGTACTCTTGACGTTACATATCCGTCAATTCCGCTATTCTTAAAATTCAATCCCGAACTTGTAAAGGGTATGCTAAGACCTATTATAAAGTACGGTAAATCGGAAGAATGGCCTTATGACTTTACACCACACGATGTAGGCAGATATCCCATTGCAAACGGTCAGGTTTATAAGGGTAATAAGCGAGAATTTCAGATGCCTGTTGAAGAAGCCGGAAATATGTTGCTTACTCTTGCGGCAATCAAAAAGTACAATAGCGGAGATACCGAAATTTTTGATGCAGACAAGGAAGTTATGGAAACATGGGTAAAATATCTTGTTGAATTCGGATATGACCCTGCAGACCAGCTTTGTACAGATGACTTTGCAGGACGTCTTGCACGTAACTGTAATTTAAGCCTTAAAGCGATACTTGGTATAGCTGCTTACGCAGATCTTTCCGGTGATGTATCTTATATGGAAATTGCTGAGAATATGGCTAAAAACTGGGAAAAGGATGCCAAGGCAGACCATGTTGGTACAAGACTTACATTTGACAAAGGAGACAGTTGGAGCATAAAGTATAACATGGTTTGGGACAGCTTGCTTGGTTATAATTTGTTCAGCGAAGAAGTTAAGAAAAATGAAATTAAAGTATATACTGAAAAAATGAACAAATATGGCGTTCCGCTGGATTCCCGTGCTGATTACACCAAAATTGACTGGCTTATGTGGTCAACTCGCATTTGGGAAGATAAGGAATATTTTGATAAAGTGTGCAAATGTATTGTGGACACCATAAATGAAACTACTGACAGAGTTCCGATGTCTGACTGGTACTTTACCACAAATGCCGAACATAGGTATTTCATTAACCGAAGTGTTGTAGGTGGTTTGTTTATAAACTTGTTGTAATCAAAGCATACGTTTTGCATCTGACGGAGAATAACCGTAAAATTTTTTAAAAGCCTTGCTGAATTGAAATATATCACTGTATCCTACTGCAAGAGCGGTTTCTGTAATGCTTGTGTTGTTTATAAGCAAATTGTTTGCTTCTTGCATTCGCACAATTGTCATGTAGCGATACGGTGATATTCCATACATTTTTTTGAATTGAGCACGCAGGTAAGATTCACTGACATTCAACATTTTTGATATGTTTTTGCACAAAAAGGTTGAATCGTTAAAGTTGTCGTTAATTATTTTTATGGCATTTGTCAAAAGAGTGTTTTTTTGAACATTCGATTGAAATATCTTGGAAACAATGTTGTAAAGCTCCGACATTATTGCGTAATATGAGTGTTCTGATGTATTTACAGAGTATTCTTCTATTTTTTTAAAGCTGGGATAAAGATTAATTTTGTTTGAGGTTATTGGGGGAAATTTTAAATTTTCATCTGTATGAAAATTAAAAACAACAGATGTTGAATCTTCAAGGTAATGAACTTTATATGACGTACCCTGAGAAATCAGTACAGAGTCATCTGCTTGGCATTTGATTGTTTGATTTTCAAAATGAAATTCAAGCTTTCCGCTGATTACATATACAATACCGGACCATAGTCTTGGATTGAAGGTGTAATGTTCACCCTTTTTGAGTTTCATATAAAATGTATTTTTGAAATTAGTTATCCGGATTCTTGCCGGGAATCCATGATATTTTCTGTTAACTGATTTGAATGTTGTAGTTCGGGAACTGAACATATAACTCACCTCAGAATGATTATAACATTGTTGAAAAAAACTTGCAATACAAAAAATCGTTTTGGCTAAATTTTGGCGTTTTAAACATTTGAAAAAAGTGTATATTTTTGTATGATAAAGAGTGAAGCAGTAGATATTAAACTTTAGATATGAATTGTAAAATTACTGACAAAGAGGGGTATAGTATGAGCGTATATATAAAAAATCAGCCCATTGCTGATGCAGATAAAATAGTTTTGGATAAAGTTAACTGGGGGTTTACGGAATACACACCTTATGTGTATGCAAAGGTTGTGTACGATAATTCCGGCTTCGAGGTTGAATTTGTAACAAAGGAAGTAAATCCTCTTCGGGAAAAAACCGAGCATCAGGGGGATATTGCTCAGGACAGCTGTGTTGAGTTTTTTGTGAATTTCGACCCTGAGAATACAAATGAGTACATAAATTTTGAGGTTAATGCAAATGGTGCCATGCGTGCAGATATCCGTACGGACAGGTTCAATTACAAGCATCTTACATTAGAAGAAATTGATGGACTAAATATTGAAGCAAAAATAGAAGATGGGTTTTGGTCAGCAAAATATAAAATTCCGATGGAACTGATTAAAAAGTATTACCCAAACTTTGACATAAGCAAGTGTAAATATATCAAAGGTAATATGTATAAGTGTGGAAGTAAAACCAAAATCAGACATTATATGACTTTGTTTGAATTAAAATGTGAAAAGCCGGATTTTCATCGTCCGGAGTATTTTGGAATAATTAATTTAATATAAGGAGACGTAAATTATGACAGGAAAAATCAAAGTAATTAAAAATGCAAATGTAGTGTTGGAAAACGGTATTATCTGGGACGGAGCAATTGTTATAGAAGATAACAAAATTGTAAAAGCTGACAAGCTTGATAATATTGAAATTCCGGAAAATGCCGAGGTTATTGACGCACAGGGTGCTTATGTTGGACCGGGCTTTGTGGATATTCACGTACACGGTGCACTTGATGCACGACTTTTTGCAAAGCCGATTGAAATTGCAGAGCATTTCTTAAAACACGGCGAAACAAGTATTTTTCCAACATCCTCAAACTCATTTACTTATGAGGTGTTGATGGACGGTATCCGTAACGTAAAAGCCAATAAGGATAAGGCGAA
Organism: Clostridia bacterium; assembly: GCA_045541135.1. Taxonomy (GTDB): domain Bacteria; phylum Bacillota; class Clostridia; order Monoglobales; family Firm-18; genus CAZNKU01. The sequence continues at coordinate 17,930 of JAZQIO010000007.1, read as the reverse complement.
AAACATTAAGGGTATATATATGGAAGGACCATACATAAATCCTAACTACGGTGCAGCAAAACATATACTTGACAGCTGGAACAGAGGCCCTATTATTCCCGAACAGTATGTTCCGTTGGTTGATGAGCTTGGTGATATGGTAAAGGTGTGGGGTATTGCTCCTGAACGTGAGGGATTGATTCCATTTTTGGAATATGCACGCAAGGTTAATCCGGATGTTGTATTTTCACTGTGTCACTGCGAAGCTACACCACAGCAGGTGCGTGACCTTGGAACAAAATTCCGTCCAAAGCTTATTACACATATGATGAATGCCACAGGCAGACAAACAGGCTCCGGCGGCGTAAGAGGCTACGGTCCCGATGAATATTGTATGGCAGACCCGGATATGTATGCAGAGCTAATCTGTGATTCCTGCGGAATACACGTTCATTCCGACCTTCAGAGTATGATTATAAAAAATAAAGGTGTTCATCGCGTTGTTCTTGTAACTGATTCAACACCTTACAGAAACAATCTTCCTAAAAATCCGCAAATCGCAAATGCAGATGACCTTAACTTTAACGAGGTCGGCTCGCTTGCAGGCAGCAAGCTTACTATGGATAAAGCTTGCAGAAACATTATGGCACATACAAACTGCGGCATAGCACAGGCATTTGTAATGGCATCTTTAAACCCGGCAAAGGTTGTGGGAATGGATGATGAAATTGGCTCCATTGAACCGGGAAAAGTTGCAGATTTGATATTTGTTGATGATAAGTTTAATGTTAAGCAAGTAATGCTTGGCGGAGAAATGTGTGAATTTTAATATTTGGAGGAATTTGTTATGAACAAGTTAAATGTTGGTTTTGCAAAGGTTAATATTAATCCCCCGTTGGGAATAGATGTTGCAGGTTATTATGTTCCGAGATTTGCAAAAGGTTTTTTGGATGATTTGGAAGCTAATACAATGGTACTTTCCTGCGGTGATAAAAAGATAGCACTTATTAGCGTTGATGTGTGTGGTATTGAAACAAAATTTGGAGAGGATGTAAGAACGAAAATTGCTGAAAATACGGAAATTCCGTTTGAAAATATTTTCATATCTGCCACACATACCCATACAGGGCCTAAAATTAATGTTGATGGACGTGTTTGGGGTTCGGCAGATGTTGTTGTAGAATATGTAGAATTTTTGAAAATAAGAATTGTTGATTCTGTAAAATTAGCACTTGCAGACATTAAGCCTGCTAAAATGGGATATATAACAGGTTATGCTCCTGAAAGAGTTGCTTACATAAGAAGATATAAGATGAAGGACGGCTCAACAATGACTTGTCCTCCTGTTAACAACCCTAATATTGACCACCCAATCGGTGAGCTTGACCAGAGAGTTCATGTTTTGAGATTTGACCGTGAAGGCGGAAATACAATTATTCTTGTAAACTATGGTTTGCATGCAGACACCGTAAACGGTGAATTGATTTCTTCAGACTGGCCGGGCTGGATGCGCAGAACATTGGATAAAGCCTTGGACGGTGTTGATACAATATTCTTCAACGGTGCCGAGGGTGATGTTGGCAGTACCAACGTTAACCCAACAGGCGGAGACATGAATGATACTGAAATCAGCTTTGATAATGAAATGAAGAGCCCCGGTATGGCACGCTTTGTTGGTCGTGCTTTGGCAGGAACAGTTCTTCAGGTTTATGATAAAGTTCATTACATAGATGTAGATAATATTGATATTGTTCATAAAGAAATTCTTATTCCTGCAAATGTTCCTGACCCTAAGGATTTACCTTTGGCTCGTAAGTATAAGGAGCTTCACGACGCAGGTAAGGACAGCGAAATTCCATACGAGGCTATGGAGCTTACCACAGTTGTGGCAGAGGCAACCCGTATGTGCAATCTTGCAAACGGTCCTGAAAACTTTATCATGAACTTAACAGGTCTAAAAATTGGTGATGTTGCAATGGTTGGTATCCCCGGTGAGCCTTTTACAGACATTGGTGTAGGCATTAAAGAGGCAGAAGGCTGGTCAATGATTATGCCTTGTGCGTTGACCAATGGAGGAATGGGATATTTCCCAATGATGTCAGCTTATGACGAGGGTGGTTATGAGGCACGTGCATCAAGATTTAAAGCCGGAGTTGCAGAAACTATTATAGAAAGCAGCAAGAAGTTGCTTGATGATATGAGAAAGTAAGGGGATTTTTAAATGTTTGATACAAGGGTAGATTTAACAAGACTTGAAGACAGAATAGAAAAGTTTGAAGAAAAACCAATCGAAACAGGAAAGATTATGTTTTATGGTAATTCGGGCTTTACAAGATGGGGTCCCAAACACGGACACCGTCCTCTTGAAGAAGATATCCGCATGAAGGATGGCAGCCCTGCCGCAATTAACCACGGCTTTGGTACATCCACTACAGAAGAACAGCTTTACTTCTATCACAGAGCAGTTTTGCCATGGAAGCCAAGAGCATTGGTATTGCTTTCATATGGAAATAACAGAACACAGGGTTATTCAGTAGGTGAAATGATGTCCTTACTTGCACGCCTTTGTGATTATGCAAGACACGATATGCCCGGTATTAAAATTTACTTGTGCAATATAAGACCATTAATTATATATACAGAAAATCCGGTATCTATTGAATTGGCTGAAGAATACAACAGTATGCTAAAGGCATATTGTGACAGACATGACGACTGTATATATGTTGACCATACAAAGAGTCCTCTTTTCTACGACAGCCCTGAGGATATGGGCGGATACGAAAAAATCCGCACAGACATTTTTGTTGAAGATAAAATTCATTATAATCAAAAGGGCTATGATTTATACAAAGAATTTTTCACGGAAGTACTTGATGATATTTTATAAAATTTATCAAGAATATCTATGGATAAATTTATTGCGTATTGCAAGTAATGTGTTAATAGAAAGGATGATTAAAATGCCGGTAAAAGTTGGTTTAAAGTTTATTGAAAAATGGGGAGAATCTATGGAAAATAAGATTCTTGAATACGAAAAGGAACCTATTATAAAAGATCAGATTGTGTTTTACGGTCCGTCAAATTTTACAAGATGGGCAGCATATAGAGGAAATACACCACTCCGAGAAGCTGTTTTGGGACACAGTGGTGCACAGTGCTGTATAAACAGAGGATTTGGTTCATCATGTACAGAGCATCATTTGTATTACTATCACCGTATGGTTAAGGCACTTGAACCAAGAGTACTTGTATATTCACCGGGGCTTGGTAATGCAACTGCAATGGGCTATACTCCTGAAGAAACATGGGAGCTTGCTCAGCGTGTTATGGCTTATGCAAAGGAAGATTTTCCAAATCTTCGCATTTATCTTTGCGGCGTGTTTGCGTACAGAAACAGAAATAAGCCAAATTATCCTGATTTAGTTAAATTTGATGGCTGGCTTCGTGAATATGCGGAAAATACACCGGATTGTACATATATTGATGTTACAAATTATGAACCGTTGCACAGAGATGATATATACGATACTGACGGTAAACACTTTAACCGTCTTGGCTATGATATTTATGCGGAACTGTTCCGCGAAGCGCTAAAGGACGAGCTTGCCCTTTATTAAAAAGGAGATTGTTTAAATTGGCTAAAATTAAATTAAAAGGTATTGGAAACAGAAAATCAAACTACGCATGGGTAATCATTGCAATTTCAGCATTAATGGTATGCGTTGTACTTGGTTTTTGCAGTTCATCAAAGGGAATGTATCTGGAGGCTATAGTAAAAGCTTTAGGCATGGAAAAAGAAAAATGGCTTTTTTCTATAAATGACAGTTTTCGTTATGTGTCCACTGCTGCTGTTAATCTGTTTTTTGGTTTTTTAATAGGTAAGTTTGGCGCAAAAAAACTTATAGCAGCAGGCTTTGTGTCCCTTATAGCATCTATGCTTATATACTCATTTGCTACTAATGTTTTTGTGTTTTATGTAGGCGGAATATTGTTGGGTGTAGGTCTTTCATGGACAACAACTACAATGGTAGGTTATATTGTTAATAAATGGTGCAAGAAAAACAGGGGTACAATTATGGGTGCTGTGCTTGCATCTAACGGTATCGGTGGTGCAATAGCAACAAAGATTGTTACACCGATTATAGACAGCAGTGTATTTGGTTACAGAAATGCTTACCGTCTGGTTGCACTTATACTTCTTGCAGTATTTGTACTTGTTATGATATTTTTCAGAAACAGTCCAAAATACTATGAAGAGGAAGAAGTTTCCGATGCTCCTAAGAAAAAGGGCAGAGGCGAAGGCTGGGTAGGTATAGAATACAGCAAAGCTATTAAAAAAACATATTTTTACGGTGCTTTGGTATGTGTATTCTTAACAGGTATGATGCTTCAGGGTATTACGGGTATCGTACAATATCATATGAGAGACTGCGGCTTCGAATTAAAATATATTGCAGATGTTATGGTTATTCATTTTTTTGCTCTTGTTGCATCTAAATTCCTTACAGGGTTTATGTACGACAGATTAGGTCTTAGAGCTACTTCGAATATCTGTATGGCAACTGCAATTGTAGCATTTATTTCACTTGCTAATGTATCAAATACTGCAACTGGAATAATCTTTATATGGGCTTACCCTGTATTATCAGCAATTGCGCTACCTTTGGAAACTGTAATGATTCCTATATATGCAAGTGACTTGTTCGGTGATAAGTCATTTAACAAGATACTCGGTTTGTTTGTATCTGTAAATACGGCAGGCTACGCTTTGGGTGCACCGGCCATAAATTTATGCAGTGATCTTAGTGGAAGTTATAATTTAGGACTTTATATATGTTGCGTACTTATGCTTGCAGTAATAATAGCAATGAACATTGTAATATCATCATCAAACAAGCAGAGAAAGCTTATAGAACAAAAAACATCAGTTCAATAATTACAAAACACAAAATTTAAGTGCACAGTAATGCACTAAGAAAGATTGTCTTGAGGCGGTTGATCATAGGAAAATCGGTTTTAACTTGATATTTGCCTTTAATACATCACAAAAAATCCGGTAATACGTTAGTATAACCGGATTTTTTATGCCTTTTATCAGTTGTTATATATTTATTTATTTATTTATGTATGAAAATTCTCATTTTAAGCACTTGCTTTGGTAATTGCAAAGGAAAATATTCAAAATGCGGACTTGATAGTGGCATGTTTTAATGGTATAATGTATGAGATAAATTAATTTTAGATAAAGGAGAATATTTATGATTACAGGTATAGAACATACAGGACTTGTTGCAAGAGATACAGAAAAGCTTTGTGAATTTTATGAAAAATATTTTGGCTGTAAGGTAATTTTGTCATACCCTAACGGTACAAAGTTTTTGAAATGCCACAACGGTATAATTGAGGTTTATCCAATGAAGTCCGATGACGAAGTAGTTTATGATAATTATGTAAAAGGTCTTCGGCATCTTGCGTTTGAAACAGATGATTTTGACGGCGACAGACAGATGCTTTTAGATGCAGGAGTAAAGCCTGCCGCAGAGCCAATTATAAAGGATACAATGAAGCTTGCACTGTTTTATGATCCCGAAATGAATTTGTTTCATTTGATTCAGCGCCCTGAATCTTTGCTTTTAAAATAATAAATATTTATGGTGAATCCATAGCGTTTTTACATGGAAATGAGAATGATGAAAAATTGACTGCTATGCTTCAATTATTTTTATGCCCATTTTTGTTATTAGCTTAGCATCTTCAACATTAAGCGGAGTATCGGTTACAATGTAATCAGCCATATTAATATCATATATCTTTGAAAAGGCATTTTTTCCGAATTTAGTGTTGTCTGCAACGATTATACGTGAATCTGACTGTTCAATCATTGTTTTATCAAGCTGTGTTTCTTCGGCGTAATATGTAGAAAATCCGTTTTTCATATCCACCCCGTCAACAGAAAGAATAAGCTTGTCAGCATGATATTTTTTCAATATTTCTATAGCATCCTCTCCGTAAGTAAATTGAAACTTTGAATTTATTGTTCCGCCGATTAAAACAATGTTGTAGTTCGGATTCCCGGAGCCTTCAAGTGCTATGGAAATGGAGTTTGTAACAATATTTAAATTGTAATCATATGGCAGGCAACGAAAGGCAAGCAAGGTTGTAGTACCTGCATTGAACATAACCGTGTCATTGGGCTTTACCAGGTTTGCGGCTTTTTTTGCAATGCGTTCTTTTATTTGCCTGTTTGTTTCTAGTCTTTGATTTAAATTCATACTGTAATAAGGCCTGTAGGAGAAAATAGCACCACCGTGCACCCTTGTAAGCAGTCCCTTGTTTTCCATATCAGTAAGATAATTTCTTACGGTAACTTCAGATACTTTTAAAGCTTTACTTAAATTTGTAACTCTTACCGTACCGTTCCTTTTTAAAATTTCAAGTATTTTATCTTTCCTTTTTTCCGATTTCATAACCTAATCACTCCGTATTTATTTTAACAAAACAACAGTACTGTGTCAATATAAAACTTTCGAAAAACTTTCGGTTTTCAGAAATAACAAAATAAATACCAAAAATTCATTGACAAAATAATGTGTAATTTGCTACCATTAAAGTATAAAGAAATTAATGAAAGGAAAGAGAAAAATGTTAAAATCATCAATCATTAAGCCTCCTTTTTTTGAAATTGGACCAAAGGCTATTATCTATGGTGAAGAAATGCTTAAGCTTGCAAAAGTAATTGATAAAACAGCAATGAAGTATGATGTTGATGTTATCTTGACACCTCAGTATACTGATATAAAGCTTCTTGCAGATAATACTGAAAGAATTTTTATTTTTGCACAGCATATGGATTATCTGAAACCAGGCAGAGGTCTTGGAAGTGTTCTTCCCGAAGCAGTAAAGGCAGCCGGTGCAAAAGGCGTTATGCTTAACCATGCTGAAAAGCCTTTGACTTTGGATGTTATAGAAAAGACAATAAGACGTGCTGAAGAAGTGGAGCTTGCAACTATTGTTTGTGCTGACACGGTAGAGGATGTTAAGACAATAGCTAAAATGGGTCCGGATATGATTGTTGCCGAGCCTACAGAGCTTATAGGCACAGGTACTACAAGTGACAGCAACTATGTTATAGATACAATTAATACCGTAAAAGAAATTAATGAAAATATTATGGTGCTTCAGGGTGCAGGTATTTCAAACGGTCAGGATGTGTACAACACAATTAAGCTTGGTGCACAGGCGACCGGTTCAACAAGCGGTATTTTAAAGGCTGATGACCCTTATGCAATGGTTGAAGAAATGCTCTTTAACTTAAGAAAAGCATGGGATGAAATGAATGGGTGACGTATGAAAGCAGAAAGTTTGAAAATGGCAAAAAAAGCCTACGAGATTGAAAGTGAATGCATAGCAACAATGCTTGACTATTTTGATGAAGAAAGTTTTTCAAAAGCAGTTGAGCTTCTTGCAAATGCACAGAGAATAGGTGCTTCAGGATGCGGACATTCAGGTATTATATGTCAGCATTTTGCTCACCTTATGTGTTGTATAGAACGTCCTGCAAAGTTTATTTCTCCTGCAGAAGCTGTACATGGAGGAACAGGATTTTTGCAAAAGGATGACGTTATACTTTTTGCCTCCAGGGGCGGAAAAACAGGTGAGCTTATTCCTATAGTTAATATTTGTAAGGAAAAAGGCGTGAAGATTATAACTGTAACGGAAAATCTTGATTCACCTTTGGCAAAAAGTGCTGATGTTGTACTTAAACAGTATGTAAACCGTGAAACTGATAAATACAATGCTCAGGGTACTACATCTTCCACATCATTGTGTATGATTTTTCATGCACTTCAAACTGCATTAATTGAGGAAACGGATTATAAAAATGAACAATTTGCTCTTATCCATCCGGGCGGAGCAGTAGGTGAAAGATTAAATAAAAAATAATATAAAAAATTTAGGAGGATTTTAAAATGGAATTTAAGTTTTTTCAGAAGGAATTGGAACTACAGTCAAGAGGTTGGATACCTACATTTCATGATATTTCAAAGGAAATAATTGAAATTGTTAAGGCATCAGGTGTTAAAAACGGAACAGTTACAATTGCATCACATCATACAACTTGCAGTGTTATGGTTCAGGAATGTTCTCATGATATAGATTCATTTGACCTTGAATACTTACAGCATGACCTTTTGGATATTATGAGAAAAATGATACCTGATTATGTAGATGAAGGAGATTACCGTCATCCGGGTCCGATTCATTCACAGTTCGGCAGATATGTAAATGAACCTGGTGATTTCACAAGTATGAATACTGACGGACACCTTCGCAGTGTATTCTTTGGAAGAAGCGAAACAATGACAATTAAAGACGGCGAACTTGACGGCGGTGAATTTGCTCATGTTTATTTCGTAGACTGGGATCATGTACGTGCACGTCGCAGACAGGTTAACGTTACTGTTATGGGTATCGGCGATGCTGAAATAGACAGAAAGTGGAATAATGGTGAGGTTATAGACACACTTCGTAAGTTTACAGACGAAGAAAAAGCTTTTGACCCACACTATACACTTCAGCTTGATGCAAGAAAATAATATTTTATTGTAATTTGAAGGACGCCTTACGGCGTCCTTTCAGCGTGTCGATAAACCTATCGACACGCTGGCAGATTGCGAAAAAGGAAGTAATATTTTGTCAATTTGAAGTCGTCGGCGTACGATGGTACGGTAGAGTTCAAATTGGCAAAAAGCAAGTAATCCCAAGGAAAATTCGATGTTTTCCTTGGGATTTCATAAATTGATTTTGCGGACAGCCGAGGACATCTGTCCCTACAATGTAAAATTAATTACTTGCGGTAGAACGACTTTTTCGACGGTCTGGAAGGACGCCTTACGGCGTCCTTTTTTGCTTGTTAAATTTGGAAAGGATTTTTATCATTAATGTAATTTCTGAATTTTTCCATACAGCTAAATTGAAAAGAGTCTTTTTTCCATACCAGGCATGCGTCAACATACATAGGCTTTTCTGTTTGAATTGCAACAAAGGATTTGTTTGCTTCCGCTAACTGTCTGAAAGTAAAACCTGCGGCAACATTTCCGGAAATCATACTTAACATAGTAGAAAGTTGTTTGGTTTGCAGAATGATATTGGGATTTACCTTTTCACAGGCAAACCATTTTTTTATTTCTTCCGTTTGGAAAAAACTGTTCTCAAACAATACCAAAGGTGTATTTTTCAAAAGATTAGGTGTAACGGATTTGTATTTTGAAATTGCATTATCCTTTGAGGCACAGCACACAATTTCAAGACATGCGATTTTTATTAACTTGAATTTTGCATCAAGAGAATTGTTGTGAAGTAAAAAAATCATATCCAGATAATTTTCGGAAAGCTTATCTAAAAGACCACTACGACCGTCTTCTACAATTTCAAGTGTAATATTGGGATAAAGCTTGCAAAAATCACGATATATGTACGGAAGTATAATAGAGCCAATCATAGGCGGTACGCCTAATCTTAACTTGTTGCGTTCATTGCCTAAATCCTTCATGATATTTTCTAATTGTTCTGTGCGTGAAAGTATATCACCGCACATCTCAAACAACACTTTGCCTTTGGCTGTTAATTCCATACCGTTATGACGTCGGTTGAAAAGTGCTACACCAAATTCGTTTTCCAAAGCCTTTATTGCGGATGAAAGAGACGGTTGTGATATATATAGATATTCGGATGCATCCGAAAGAGAGCCATATACACACACTGTATAGAAGTATTTTAACTGATTTAAATTCATACTGAATCACCTCACAAAAATTATATAGTTTTTTTCTATAGTTGTCAATGTAAAATATATTTTACAAAAGTTATTTTTGGTGTTATAATATGTATAATAAAAAGGAGGTAAGGCAGATGAATGTACATAAAATAGCAGTAATAGCAGGAGATGGCATAGGTCCTGAAGTAATCGATGAAGGTGTTAAGGTATTAAAAACAGTTGCAAAAATTGACGGTAGCTTTGACTTTGAATTTACATATTTTCCATGGGGTTGTAACTATTACAAGGAAAATGGTAAAATGATGCCGGATGACGGTATTGAACAGCTAAAAAAGTTTGATGCAATATTTTTAGGTGCTGTAGGTGCACCGGGTGTTCCTGACCATATTTCACTTTGGGATTTGCTTTTGGTTATAAGAAAAAGCTTTGACCAATATGTAAATCTTCGTCCCGTAAAACTTTTAAAGGGCGCTCCCAATGTGTTAAAAGATGTATCTACAGAAGATATAGATATGATTTTTGTCAGAGAAAATACAGAGGGAGAATACGCAGGCAGCGGTAGCTGGTTGTTTAAAGGTAAGCCCAATGAAGTTGTTATTCAGGATGGCGTTTTTTCACGAAAAGGTTGTGAGAGGATTATACGCTATGCTTACGAACTTGCAAAGGCAGAGAACAAATCACTTACAAGCATAAGTAAGGGTAATGCCCTTAATTATTCTATGGTTTTTTGGGATCAGATATTTAAAGAAGTCGGTAAAGAATATCCCGAGGTAAAGACATATTCCTATCTTGTTGATGCGGCAAGTATGTTTATGATTAAGGATCCGAAAAGATTTGAAATTGTTGTAACATCGAATTTGTTTGGTGATATATTAACGGATTTGGGTGCTGCAATTGCCGGAGGAATGGGATTGGCAGCAGGTGCAAACCTTAATCCTGAAAGACAGTTCCCTTCAATGTTTGAGCCTATTCACGGCTCTGCACCTGATATTGCAGGTCAACAGAAGGCAAACCCGTTGGCAACGGTGTGGTCTGCAAGTCAGTTGCTTGATTTCTTTGGACATAACGATTGGGGAAAAGTACTTATTGATTGCATTGAAGAAGTACTTTGTGAGAAAAAAGTGCTTACAGCAGATTTGGGCGGAAATAATTCCACCAGTGAAGTTGGTGACGAGATTGTAAGAAAAATTGAAGCCAAGAGACGTTGAAACAAAAGTATATCAGGCAGTTAGCTTATAATAAAATTCGCTTTCTTAACGAATTGTATTTGAAAATATGATAAAAATCATCCAATTTGACATATCTTGACAAATTACAAAATTTGTCATATAATGACATTAATGGATTTAGAATATGAAGGAAAGGAGGCATAGTAATGGGTATTGCATCATTAGTTTTAGGCATTATAGCATTGATACTATCTTTCTTTGGCGTATTTGGATGGTTGTCAGCTATACTTGGTATAGTGGGTATCATTCTTGGTGCTGTCGGCAGAAAAGACGCAAGCAAAAGAGGCGTTGCAACAGCAGGTCTTGTTTTGTCCATAATTGCAGTAGCATGGGGTCTTATTATGTGGATTGCATGTGCAGCATTTGTTGCTTCATTGTAATTTAAAAAGAGCTGTGATTTAAGTCACAGCTCTTTTTTTGAAAATTATTTTGCACTACCTGTTGCCATACCTCTGTATTCATTAAAGAAATCTTCTGCCGTTTTTTTCATACATACACTTATTGTATTTTCGTCCATAAATTGGAAATACATGTGCAAGCGGCCAAAGTAGTCGTCAATAGCCTGCACGTTAAGGTACAGTGTGTTGTTTGACTGCCATTCTGCAGACGCGGCACATTTGTAGTAATTTCCCGGTGCAAAGAATGAACCTGTTTCCTTTGCATATCCCTCCTGAGGGAAGACTCCGAACACGTTTTTGCCAAAGCCGAATTTGAAGGACTTTTCACCCTGTTCATTTTCGTACTCGATTTTGCCTTCATCGCCCTCAAAGGTGAATTTAACATACTTTATACCCATTTGGTTTTCTTCAAGCACAAACTTTTTACCGTTTATTTTTTCAGCCATAGGTGAAGTCTTATCACCTTTTGCATACATAAGCTTAAGTTCCTTACTGTAATCGCAAAGCTCTTTATATGCTTTTTCATTAGCTTCTGTTGAATCATCTGCTGTATCCACAATAAGGTCAAAGAAATTGTCTATAATGATTGTCTTGGCGGATGCCATTCCCTGATTGTCACCGTTGTAAATCATTATAATATCTTTATGAGGTACGCAGATTGCAAACTGACAACCCATACCGTTAAAGAAAAAGCCGTCTTGCTGTGTTTTCCAGATTAAATAGCCGTAACCGTATTCTGACGGATGGTCGGATGTAGGAGCAGTAGGAATAAGGTTAGAAGTAGCATCACGAAGGTATTCTTCATTCAAAATCTGTTCACCGTTCCATTTGCCGTAATTCATTGTAAAGCGTGCAACCTTTAAAAGGTCAGTTGCAGTACACAAAACTGCAGAATCACCCCAGGATGCACCTCCGGGACACTTCAGGCAATGTGCTTCCTTTGAAACACCGATTTTGTCAAACATCTTTATGCGAAGATATTCCATAAAAGGCATACCTGTAATTTTTTCCACCAATGCACCCAACACAAATGAACCGGGGCTGTCATAACGGAAGGTACTTCCGGGAATTTTGCAAAAACCCATACTGCCTGTTTCGAAGTAAAGTTTCACTCTGTCCTGGGGTTTGTGGCTGAACCAAGAAGAATATTCATCACCGTGACCTGTGCTCATCATAAGCATGTTGCGAATTGTTTGTTTCTTCATCATTTCGCCGCAACCTTCAACGTATGCTTCGTCATAAAAGTCTACAATTTTATCATCAAGGTTTAATTTCCCGTCCTGAATAAGAAAGCCTACTGCGATTCCAACAAAGCTTTTGCTTACAGAATACTGCCTGTGCAAAAAGTCCTTGTGAAAAGGTGCCCGGTAGTTTTCGTAAACTATGTCGTTACCTCTTGCGATAACCAAGTTATGTGTTGAAAGACCTGCTTTTTCAAGAATTTCAACATACTTTTTTATTTTTTCAGATTTTATGCCCTTTTCTTCAGGCATTTTGTATGTAACCATACTAAATCCCCCTTGTTTTTTTATTTAATTGTAAACTACAAAAATATTATATGCCTTAAATTAATTGCTGTGTTTCTTTAAAATATTACCCTAATTTCTGTGTTTTTTTGTATGCCGCTTCCACAGCATCTATTGCAGAGCTTCTGAATGCACCCTTTTCAAGGCTGTGCACACCTGCTATTGTACTGCCTCCCGGTGAACACACAGCATCCTTAAGCTCTTCGGGATGTCTTCCTGTTTCAAGAACCATTTTTGCACTTCCCAAAAGTGTTTGTGCCGCATATTTAATAGCCTTGTCCCTTGAAAGACCGCACTTTACACCGCCGTCAGCCAATGCCTCTATAAACATATACACAAATGCAGGTCCGCAGCCTGAAACTGCAGTTGCCGCATCTATAAGATTTTCAGGAATATCGTCAAGTTCACCTGACATACTCATCAAATCTTTAAATGCTGCAATGTCCCAATCTGTTACGTTTTTATTACCTGACACAAGCATCATACCTTCACCGACTGTTGCAGGAGTATTAGGCATAATTCTTATAATCTTTCTGTTACCAAAATATTCTCCTAATGTATCTGTTGTTACACCTGCAAGCATAGATACGATTATGCACTCCGAATTTTCGTTCAGAGCGTTTTTAAGCTCGTTTGCAACATCGGATATCATCTGAGGTTTTACTGCAAGGAATACGAATTCCGAGCTTTTTACAACCTCGTCTGCTGTACCATTTTTGCATCCCAGTCTTTTTGAAACTTCGTCAGCTTCTTCTGTTGTTTTGCAGGAAACTATAACGTTTTCTCCACCGATTTTTTTACATACTGCCTGTGCAAGAGCACCGCCCATATTGCCTGCTCCCACAAAGCCTGCCTTGTATTTAAACATATAAATCACCTTACCTGTCCATTACCTTTTATAATATATTTGTATGTTGTAAGCTCTTCGATGCCCATAGGACCTCTTGCGTGAAGCTTTTGGGTAGAAATGCCCATTTCGCAGCCTAAGCCAAACTCACCGCCGTCCGTAAAACGTGTTGAAACGTTAACGTACACTGCGGCACTGTCTGTTTCGGAAACGAATTTTTCCGCAATCTCTTCATTTTCGGTTACAATACCCTCGCTGTGACCTGTGGAATGTGCAAGAATGTGAGAAATTGCCTCGTCGGAATTTTCAACAACTTTTACTGCAAGTATATAGTCTAAAAATTCTGTATCAAAATCATTTTCCCCTGCAGGAGTGCCTTCAATAATCTTTGCGGATTTTTCATCAAGGCGAAGTTCAACGGGAATCAAATTGTTTTCTTTTCGTTCATCAACTAATTTTTCCTTAAGCATTGGCAGAAACTTTTCTGCAACATCCTTGTGAACAATGCAAACTTCTTCAGCATTACATACGGAGGGTCTGCTTGTCTTTGCATTGTTTACAATTGTGATCGCCTTTTTAAGGTCTGCAAATTCGTCAATGTATATATGGCAAATTCCAGTACCTGTCTGTATGCAAGGAACAGTAGCATTTTCCACACATGCACGTATAAGTCCTGCACCTCCACGTGGAATAAGCAAGTCCACAAGTCCGTTTGCCTTCATAAGCTCTGTTGCACTCTGCCGTGTTGTATCCTGAACAAGATTTATAATTTCGGGGTTCATACCCGCTTTTTCAATACCCATTTTAAGTGCATTTACAATGGCGTTAGAGGTATTAAAAGCTTCTTTACCACCACGTAGTACACACACATTACCGCTTTTTACGGAAAGTGCCGCCGCATCAGAGGTGACATTTGGTCTGCTTTCGTAAATTATTGCAACCACGCCGATAGGCACACGTTTTTTGTATATAGTCATACCGTTGGGACGTGTAACTTCTGTTAAGATGTCCCCCGTCGGGTCAGGAAGCTTTGCAATGTCGCGTATGCCCTGAGCCATAGCTTCAATTCGTTTTTCATCAAGCATAAGTCTGTCAAGCATTACGTCAGAAATTTTGCCCTTTGCATTTTCCATATCAACGGCATTCTTCGAGATTATTTCTGCTGTGTTTTCCACCAAAGCATCAGCCATGGCAGAAAGTATTTTGTTTTTTTCTTCAGAATTTGCACGGTTTAAGTCACGCCATGCAGATTTTGTAGTCTTTAATATTTCAAGTGTAGTCATATTAACCCCTCTTTTTAAATTTTGTGCCTACGGGCTTGCCCTCTACAATATCATAAAGCTTAAGTGGATTTGCACCGTTTGCAATAACCATTTCGCATCCTGCCTCTGTTGCAATCATAGCAGCTTTAAGTTTAGTAGCCATACCGCCTGTACCAAGTGAACTGCCTTTGCCACCGCCAAGTTTTAAAATATCTTCGGTTATTTCCGAAACTTCATCAATAAGCTTTGCATCATCACATTTGTGTGGGTCTTTGTCGTAAAGCCCGTCTATGTCGGATAAAAGCACCAAAAGGTCTGCGTTAATGTTTGCTGTTACTATTGCGGACAACGTATCGTTGTCCCCTATTTCAATTTCGTCTGTTGAAACTGTGTCGTTTTCATTTATAATCGGTAGTGAACCAAGTTCTAAAAGACGTTCCAGAGTGTTATGAAAGTTTTGCTTTCTTTTTTGGTCTTCAATATCGGGACTTGTAATAAGTATCTGTGCCACAGTGTGATTGTATTCTGTAAATATCTTGTCATATGTATACATAAGTTCGCATTGTCCCACAGCTGCAGCTGCCTGTTTTGTGGGTATGTCTTCCGGTCGGCTTGAAAGGCTTAATTTACCCACACCCATACCGATAGCTCCGGATGAAACAAGTATAATTTCGTGACCTGCATTTTTCAGGTCTGAAAGAACTTTGCAAAGTTCTTCAATTCTTCTTATGTTAAGTCTGCCCGTGGAATGTGCAAGGGTAGATGTTCCAAGTTTAACTACAATTCTCATAAAATCCTCCAAAAAGTATATCTTAAATACTTACACTGACGGTGGTTATAAGGTCACCGTCTTCTTCACATACATTAAAGTACATGCCTGTAATTGCCGGTTCATTGTTGTTTGCTTCTGTAAGTACAGACATTGCAGTTGGTTTCATTGAACTTGCAAGTAGTTTTATTTTTGTTTTTTCATTCTCAGCAAGATCGTTTAAACCTGAAATGTTACAGTTGATAACCACCGTTGTACCGCTGGGTATTATTGAACAGTCACAGCTGATGCCGGTTGCTGATAAAAAACGGGTTTCAAAATCAGCCTCAAGGGTTGCACCGTTTTGTGTAACATATGTGGCTACTTTTTCTTCATCACTTATATCATCGGTGATTTCAGAATTACCTGTATCCGGGCTTTCAATATCTGTATTGGGTTTTGCAGGCTCTTTGTCTTCCGGAATGTCAGCTTCAGGCTGTGATGGTTCTTCAACGTCAATTGTTTCCTGTGGAGTAATTTCTTCGGTAACAATATTGCTTTCTGTTGTTGTCACAGGCGTCGGGTCAGGTTTTTCGGATTTTCCTGAGCATGATGGAAGACATAGTGTCAGTATAATAATAAAAAACAGATTTTTCAGTAATGTTTTTTTCATTTTTCAACTTCCCTTCAGAAAACTAAACTACCCTTTATTATAACACATTTAATATTATTTGCAAGTATCTTGTCCTCTTTAATTACAATACTTGAAAAGGAATTTTTTTTGTGATATAATATGCAAAATATTAAGGAGGTAGCGTTATGAGTATAAAATTCGGCGTATGTGCAGATTTGCATGTAGATATAATGCATGACTGTGAGGAAAGGCTTAAAGCTTTTCTTGATGATTGTGAAAAGGAAAATGTTGACTTTATAATACAACTTGGTGACTTTTGCTATCCGGATATAAGAGATTGTATATGCAAGCCGGAAAATCGCCCCGGTAATATAGAAAATGCTCTTAATACACCTACATATGTGGATAAGGATAAGATAATAAGTATGTATAAAAATTCCGGCAAACCTGCATACCATGTAATCGGCAACCATGACTGTGATATGTGCTCTAAACAGCAGATACTGGATTATTACGGTGCAGACTATATGCCATATTATTCTTTTGATATGGGTGGTTTTCACTTTGTGATTTTAGACCCTAACTATATGAAACTTAATGGAGAATATGTTTCATATGACAGAGGTAATTATTTTGATGAAAGCTATCGTCCCGACAAGGTTTTGCCATACCTTCCCGATGAACAGATAGAGTGGTTGAAAGAGGATTTGGCGTCAACAAACTATCCTTCAGTTTTGTTTTCACATCAAAAGCTTACAGATGGCAACGGCTGTATACTTAATTGGAAGGATGTTAAAAAGATTATAGACAATGCACCTAACAGGGTTTTGATGGCTTTAAACGGTCACGAGCATGTGGATTTGGCTGAAAAAATTGATGGAGTATGGTATTATACTGTAAACTGTATGTCTAATATGTGGGTTGGAGAAAAGTGGCAACGTACCGACAGATACTCTGCAGAAATTTACGAAAAATTCCCAAGCCTTAAATATGTCATCCCTTATGAAAAATCACAATTTGCAATTATTACAATGGACGAAAAGGGTGCAAAAATAAAAGGTACAGACGGCGGATTTGTAGGCGCATCTCCTGAAGAAATGGGAACAAATGAATGTGGTGATACACTTTTAAACAGACACATTACTTCAACGGTAGAGGATAGATATTTGAAATTTTAAGCAAAAACAGTAGTTCTTATAAGGTGTACTCTAAAGGACAGTAACTTGATTAGTTATTGTCTTTTTATTTTATTTCCGCTGTCCGCGGAGGACTTACTTTTGCGTGGGCAAAAGTAAGCAAAAACCACCGCCGGGACGTTCGGTCAGCAACTCGTAATTCGTCAGTTTCTTAAAATTGTCGCCGTCGTCATATGCGAACTTATCGCACTGACTCCTAAAATTACGCATCAGCAGAGGGAAATGATATGCGCAATTTTACGCCAATTTTTTCAAAACTTCGAAACGATTTGCAATCCCTCACTCTACGGCGTATTGGCTTATGGGAAACTTTGTGCTCATCAGTGGCAC
>JAZQIO010000006.1:0-76446 GCA_045541135.1 Clostridia bacterium | reverse complement strand
TGTGCTTTGTTCTGCCGAACAAGTGTCAGAATTTGATGTATTCAAATACAAAATACCAAAAGTAAATGTTGACGATTTTGAAATAATACTTTCTTGCGATGTTTATTATGGAGAAAATTATTTGTTTGATAAAAGCATTGTTGTTGGATCTGACTTTGATGAATTTAAAAAGTCAGGACTGTTAATCTATTTTCAAGAGGCAGACGGAATGTATGTAAATGTTGTCACTGCTAATCAGCACGATACATATAAGCTTAAGTATGACGGAGAAGAGTTGTGGGAATTAAGAGATGAGCCAAATCAGGTTTTTGCAGAAGGTTGATTCTTGTCCTGACTTAACACGAACTCTCTTTGAAAACAGACTGCATCTAAACCTTATGTGTCGCAATGCAACTAAGTTTGCCTTACGGCAAGTGAAGTTATCATTGATAGTGAAGTTTACTTCGTAAGTGAAGTTCTGCCTTGTGGCAGAGTGGCAAACTTAACTTCACTTTTGTATAGCAAAAACTTCACTGCGAAAGCAACTTCACTTTGAACAAAAGTTCAAAACTTCACCAAAATAAGTTTGCATCTAAACCTTATGTCTCGCAATGCAAAGCAAACTCAATGAATTGAAAACTATGATTTCATTAATTGAGCCTTACGGCTCATGAATTGCACCTTCGGTGCATTAAAAGGCAATTCAATTCATAGTAAGAAGCGAGAATTCGTGACAAGGTTGTTGCAGTTTTACTAAATTACGGAAGATGATAAAATGAAAGCATCTTATATAACAGAAAAACTCTTTGGATTAGCCGAGAAAGGGGATTATTCCAAAAGCTGTGACATGTGCATTATTGGTGATGTGAATAAATAGGTTGAAAAGATTGCTGTTGCTATGTATGTCACGCCAAATCTTTTAAAAGAAGTGATAGCGTGGGCGGAAATCCTTTCGGATATGTTCCCGGAATTAACCGTTTTCTACTTTGAATGCGGTGAAGTATATACCTATGTCACCGGAGTAATAATTGAGGAATTTTATATAAATAATGTTGAATAATTGGATAAGTTTGGAGAATCACCCGTTATGCTAAGACCTGAATTCAAATAAATTTATTAAAGTACGAGCCGTTTTTGGCTTGTGCTTTTTTATTTGGTGTGATAGAATGTTAAAAGGCATTACTGCATAGGACGCAAACATGGATATGTAATTAATACTGAAAGGGACGGTATAAAAATATGGATAATCAGGTAAGAGTAGGAATTATAAGTGATGTACACATTGGTTTTAACGGACACAATGATCCTAAGTACTATGGAAAATTAGGAAAAATAGGTTATTACGGAGAACTACAAAAGGAATGGTGGAGATACACCCTTTGCTGGTTTAAAAACCGCGGAGTTGACCTTATACTTGTGCCCGGTGATATGTCCAACGCCTGCGACTATGAAAACGGTACACGCGATGGTGGTACTGTTATTTCCAGAAAAGAAATAGGTGAATTAAAGGCTATTTTTGATGAAGTTTTTTCAGGTACTACAACAGAGCTTATGTGCATTTACGGTAACCACGACAACAGGGTTCAGGTTCAGGAAAAATCAAAGGGCGGAGATTTTGAACACTGGAAAAATGTGTTTGGTGAAGAATACAGCCCAATTGTAAAAAAGGAAGTTGGAGGTTATACGTTTATAGGTGCTCATTGGGGTAATGAAAGACTTGCAGAGCCTTTTATTGAAAAAGTCTGCAGTGAAAATCCGGATAAGCCTGTATTTTACATTCAGCACGACTACCTTGACGGTACAACTCCGGGTGGGAATAAAGAGGTGGAAGATCCTGCAAATGCCCGTGACTATGAAAATCTTGTTATATTTACAGGGCACACCCATACATCGCTTGTTGATGAATCTGCAATATGGCAACCAAGTGAAGAGAATGTGCCGAATTTTACAACAATTAACTGTTCTACCTTAAACTATGGGTACGTATACGGAAGTCCTGTAAACGGTGATAATTTAAGAACAAAGCACGCTTTATATATGACTGTTTCGGGAAATGAAGTGAATTTAGAACGCTTAAGCTTCTGGACTGATGAAATGAGAGCACTTACAGAGGGTAGAAAAAATAATCAGGACTTTTCACTTTGTACAAAATCCTGTGGAAAGGACTGGCACTTTAAAATTGGTGAAAAGCTTTACGATGTAAATAGCAGAAAGGCGGCATCAGTACCTGCAGAATTTGCAGAAACTGCGTATATGGGAATAGATAAAAAGGATACATATGCTACACTGTTCTTCCCTGCTGCAGAGGTTAAAGACAACATACATTCATACCTTCTTGAAGCTTATGATACAGATGGTAACCTTGTTGGGGAAAACTTTGTTAATACAGAGCATCACATTGACGCCTCCTGTGAATATTACAGCGACTATTATTCTGTTGCAATAGGCGGACTTGAGCCTGATACAGAATATATATTTAAGGTGTATGCAAGAGATTGGTTTTTTAACAAAAGCAAAGCTCCTCTTGTTGTAAAGGCTAAAACCCTGAGCAAATAAAGCAGTTATAGGAAATTATGAATATATTAAAAAACGGATATGTTTTTCATATCCGTTTTTTTGTCAAAATCTCTTGTAAAAGGTTGTAAAAGGTGATAAAATATAATAGGGTGATTTTTTGCGTATTGCAGAGGTTGTAATAGCCAATAACAGCAGAGAACTGAATAAAAAATTCTCGTATCTTGTTCCTGATGATACAAATGTTTTGCCGGGAGCAAGAGTTGTTGTGCCCTTTGGCAGAGGTAATAAAACCGTAGAGGGTATTGTAACCGGTTTTACGGATAAATCCAACTTTACAAAATTAAAGGAAATAACAAGGGTTATTGATGAAAAACCACTTTGTACTCCAAAGCTTTTGGAGCTTGCAGAGTATATTCAAAAAACAAGCATATGCACATATTATCAGGCTTTGAGATTAGTGGTTGCATCAGGCACAAAAATTAAGACCACACGTTGGATAACTCTCCTTAATACTGATATAGATATAGAAAAGCTAAGTGGCAAGTCCGCATCTAAAAAGAAACTTTTGGAAATACTTGTTGATGCGGGAGGTACTGTTGACTACGGTGCTGTTGCCTGGGTGTCTAATGTTAATACTGCAATAAAGTCTTTGGAAAAAAGCGGTGTTATTTCTCTTGACGATACCATTGCACAAAATGTAAAAAGCAAGCTTGTTCGTATGGTGCGACTTACGGAAATGGGAGAATATACCGAGGATTGGTCGGCACTTCATAAAAAAGCACCGAAGCAATTTAAAATGCTTGAAATACTGCGTCAGACAGGTGACATTTCGGCGGCTGATATTGTGATGTTTTCCGAAGGGTCATATGCGGCACTTAATGCCCTTGAACAAAAAGGAATTATAGAATTTTATGACCTTAAGGTTTACCGCAATACCTTTGAAGCATCCAAATATCAAAGAACCGAAAAAAAGGTGCTTACAGATGAACAGCAGGTGGTACTTGGCAGCCTTATTGATAACCACAAAAAGGGTGATACCAAGCCCAGTTTAATACGAGGCGTTACAGGCAGCGGTAAAACAGAGGTATTTTTACAAATTATTGAATATTATTTAAATATGGGTAAACAAGCCATTGTGCTTGTTCCTGAAATTTCACTTACTCCGCAGATGGTAGACCGTTTTGTAGGTCGATTTGGTGACAAGGTAAGCGTTTTGCACAGTGCACTTTCCGCAGGGGAAAAGTTTGACGAATGGAATAAAATTCTAAACGGTGAGGTTTCTGTTGCAATAGGTGCAAGAAGTGCAGTGTTTGCTCCCTTTGAAAATTTGGGTATAATAATAATTGACGAAGAGCACGAAACTACCTATAAGTCTGACAATTCACCAAGATATGATGCGAAAAGGGCGGCAATGTTCCGTTGTAAAAATGAGGGTGCAATGCTTGTTATGGCATCTGCAACTCCTTCAGTAAGCACATATTACAGGGCAAAGACAGGTATGTATAACCTGTACGAAATGAAAAACAGACATAACTTTATGTCTATGCCTGAAATTGAAACGGTGGATATGCGTGAAGAGCTTAGAGGCGGTAACACAAGCGTTTTCAGCCGCAGACTTTTGGAAGAAATAGATAAGAATATTTCCTGCGGCCAGCAGACAATTTTGTTTTTGAATCGCAGAGGCTTTAACAGCTTTGTTATGTGTCGTGACTGCGGTGAGGCTATAAAGTGCAGAAACTGCAGTGTTTCAATGACATATCATAAAAATTCTAATGTTTTAAAGTGTCACTACTGCGGTTACGAGCAGGCTATTCCGAAAATATGCCCAATATGTGGTGGCACACATATACGCTATATGGGCAGTGGTACTGAAAAGGCAGAGGAAGAAATTTCAAAGCTTTTCGGCGAAAATTCATTTGTGAGAATGGATGCAGATACTACATCGGGCAAAAATTCACACGAGGCTATTTTAAACAGATTTCAAAGTAAAAAAATACCCATTTTACTTGGCACACAAATGGTTACAAAGGGACTTGATTTTCCAAACGTAACATTGGTGGGTGTGCTTGCGGCAGATATTTCACTTAATATAGACGACTTCCGTGCGGCAGAGCGTACATTTGCACAGATTACGCAGGTGTGCGGCCGTGCAGGCAGAGGTGACATAGAGGGCAGAGCCATTGTACAGACTTACCAGCCTGAACACTATGCTTTGGAATTTGCAAAAAATCACGATTACGAAAGCTTTTATGAAAATGAAATTGAAATAAGGGAAATGCTTAAAAATCCACCCTTTAATGACTTTGTTTTACTTATGATGCAGGGTGAAAAGGAAGAAAGCGTTATACACGAGCTTGGACGTATTGCAAACAGACTTCGCTTACGAGGACTTACTGTTATGGGTCCTGTACCTGCACCTTACAGCAGAATTAAAAATAAATACAGGTGGCGTATTATATTGCGTCACAAAAAAGCATCTGAGCTTTTGGATTTACTTCACACAATTGCAGATTATTATGCAAAAAGTGAAAATCAGCTTTTTATAGACATTAATCCAAACTCTATGAATTAGGAGGAACATTAAATGGCAATAAGAACTATTGTAAAGGTTGGTGACCCTGTACTTTCCAAAAAGTGCAGAGTTGTTGAAAAAATAGACGACAGAATTATAACCTTACTTGACGATATGATAGACACACTTTACGATTCCGGTGGTGTTGGTCTTGCGGCACCTCAGGTTGGTGTGCTTAAAAGAATTGCGGTAATTGATATTGGTGATGGACTTATAGAGCTTATAAATCCTGAAATTGTATCCACCGAGGGTACACAAAATGACCTTGAAGGCTGCCTTAGTCTGCCCGGCAAGTGGGGGTATGTTGAACGCCCTGACAAAGTAAAGGTGCGTGCCGCCGACAGAACAGGTGATATTTATGAATACGAGGGTGAGGGCTTGCTTGCACGAGCATTCTGCCACGAGATTGAACACCTTGACGGTATTTTGTTTTCAAGCCATGTAACTGAATTTGTAGAACCGGAAAATAAATAGGAGAATAATTATGAATGTTATGTTTATGGGTACGCCTGATATTGCAGTACCATGTCTTGAAGCTTTAATTGAAAAGCATAATGTGGTTTGTGTGGTTACACAGCCCGATAAACCAAAAAACAGAGGTCAGAAAATGGCAATGTCACCTGTAAAGGAAGTTGCCTTGACACATAATATAGATGTATTGCAACCAACTAAATTTAAAGATGGTGCGTTTTTACCTGAACTTGAAAAGTATAATCCCGATGTAATAGTGGTAATTGCATACGGCAGAATTTTACCCAAATATGTACTTGAATACCCAAAGCACGGTTGCATAAATGTCCATGCGTCGCTTTTGCCAAAATACCGTGGTGCGGCACCTATACAATGGTGTATTGTAGATGGTGAAAAGGTTACGGGTATAACAACTATGCTTATGAATGAGGGTCTTGACACGGGAGATATGCTCCTTAAAGAGGAAATAGAAATAACAGACACTATGACAGGCGGCGAGCTTCACGACAAAATGGCTGTTATGTGTCCTGATATTTTGCTTGAAACACTTGAAAAAATTGATGAAATTGTTCCTGAAAAACAAGATGATTCACTTTCTTGCTATGCTTCTATGATAGATAAGTCAATGACGGTTATAGACTGGACAAAAAATGCACAGGAAATTGTGAATTTAGTAAGGGGTATGAATCCCTTTCCTGCCGCACGAACAACTGCAGACGGTAAGCTTTTAAAAGTGTTTACAGCAGAGGTTGGAAGTGCCAAAGGTGAGTGTGGCAAGGTTTTGGACTTTACAGGTGGAATAGTCGTTGGTTGCGGTGACGGCTCTGTAATTCTTACGGAAGTACAGCCCGAAGGTAAAAGACGTATGAGTGCAAAGGACTATTTGCTTGGTAATAAAATAAAAGTAGGAGATTTGCTTATATGACAGCAAGACAGCTTGCTTTGAAGGTGCTTTATGAGGTTGAAAAAAACGGTGCATATCCGGGCATTGAACTAAAAAAACAGTTGGCGGCATCTGAACTTACGGCTGTTGACAGGGGATTTGCAACGGAGCTTGTGTACGGTGTTTTGAAAAACCGTACAAGACTTGACTTTATAATTTCAAAGTACAGTAAACAAAAGCTAAAAAAAATATCCGACTGGATTATAAATATACTGCGTATGGGTGTTTATCAGATTATATTTCTTGATAAAATACCACTTAGTGCCGCAGTTAATGAAAGTGTAAAGCTTGCTAAACGGTACGGACATCAGGCATCAAGCGGTTTTGTAAACGGAGTTTTGAGAAACGTTGGCAGAAGCGGCGATGTAGAGTATCCGAATGGTAGGGAATATTATGAGGTTTTCTATTCTCATCCAAAATGGCTTGTGGATATGCTTTTTGAACAATATGGTGATGATGCAAAGGTAATTATTGAAAATAACAACAAAGTGTCTGCTACTACCATAAGGGTAAATATTTTAAAAACAAATGCAGAAAATGTTGTAAACTCATTGAATGAAAAAGGTATAGCTGTTGAAAAAACAAAGTGTGAAAATATACTTAAAATTTCGGGTTTTGGGGATATCTCGAAATTACCGGAATATACAAGCGGACTTATAACACCTCAGGGCTTAAGCTCGTATATGGCGGCAAAGGCTGTATGTGCAAAAGATGGCGAATTTATAATGGATTTGTGCTCCGCACCGGGAGGTAAAACCACAGCTATGGCTGAAATGTGCGGTGACGGGGCAAGGATATACGCCTTCGATTTGTTTGAGCATAAAATTAAGCTTATAGAGGGAAACTACAAAAGGCTTGGT
Source organism: Clostridia bacterium (assembly GCA_045541135.1). Classification (GTDB taxonomy): domain Bacteria; phylum Bacillota; class Clostridia; order Monoglobales; family Firm-18; genus CAZNKU01. Next base: position 69,104 of record JAZQIO010000006.1, on the reverse strand, counting down.
ATTAAAAATGTTACTGCAAAGGTACAAGACGGTACTGTGCTTATGGAGAATTTTGTAGGTAAAGCTGATAAAATTCTGGCTGACGTACCTTGCAGTGGACTTGGTATAATACGCAAAAAGCCTGACATAAAATGGAACAAGGAAACTACAGATTTTGATGTGATTGCAGGTATTCAGAAAAATATACTTGAAAATGCTGAAAAATACTTAAAAAAAGGTGGTACTTTGGTATATTCAACCTGTACCGTAAATAAAAATGAAAATGAATTTGTTGCAGAAGAATTTGCTGAAAAATATAATTTCAGAATAGATTCAATGCAGACATTTTTGACTGATGATGAATATGACGGATTTTTTATCTGTAAAATGATAAAGGAGTAATTATGGAAAAGGTTATAAAGGAAATAAATGCACTTGCTAAAAAGCAACGTGAGGTTGGTCTTACGGAAGAGGAAAAGGCAAGACAGGCAGAGGTAAGAAGAATTTATATAGAAGCTGTAAAAAAGAATTTTAGAGGTCAGCTTGACAATATAAAGGTTGTAGAGAAAGATGAAACTGTTCACTAAAAGAAATTTAGGCATAATTGTATTTGTGATTGCGGCAGTAATTTTTTGTATCAGTCGCTTGTCGTATTTTAACAAAAGCCTTGAACCTATTGATGAGCTTAATGTAGTGTTTGTAGACGTAGGGCAGGCAGACTGTGAGATAATACGCTTTCCTGATGGTAGAAATGTAATTATAGACGCAGGCAAAAACGATACGGAAAAGGAATTGGTTAAAAAACTTAAGGAATATGGCTTTGAAAAATTTGATATTGCCGTCGCAACCCATCCTCATGAAGACCATATTGGCGGTATGGATGCCGTAATAGATAATTTTGAAATTGGCTGTATTTATATGCCGGATGCTTCTTCAAATACGGATATCTTTAATGATATGCTTGACAGTATTGAAGATAAAAATGTAAAGGTTGTTAAAGCAAAAGCAGGAGTTAAAGTAATTGATGAAGAAAATATAAATATGATGTTTGTTGCACCAAACAGTGTAAGCTACGAAGAAACAAATGACTACTCCGCGGTTTTAAGACTTACATACGGGGAGCGCTCGTTTTTGTTCACCGGAGATGCCGAGGCGGTATCCGAAAAGGAAATGCTTAAAAACGGTATGGATTTAAGTGCTGATGTTCTGAAGGTGGGACACCACGGAAGCTCCACAAGTTCTACAGAGAAATTTATTGAAAAAGTAAATCCGGAATATGCAATAATAGAAGTGGGTGAAGATAACAGTTACGGTCATCCTCACGAAGAAATACTTGAACGGTTAAGGAAAACAAAAATTTACCGTACGGATATTCACGGAGATATTACCGTGGAATGTAATGGTGTGGATATAAAAATAACAACTGAAAACAGAGAGGGTAAAAATGATAAATCTTAACGATCTTACCTTGGATGAGCTACAGGATGCACTTGTTGGAATAGGTGAGCCCAAATTCCGTGCAAAACAGATTTTTAAATGGTTTTCACGAGGTGTTACAAGGCTTGAAGAAATGACGGATATATCCGCTAAAACCAAGGAAAAAATTAAAGAAAATTTTAATATTTGCAATGTTGAAGTATGGCAGAGGTTTGATTCCAAGCTTGATGAAACCAAAAAGTTTCTTATGGAGCTTGATGACGGTAATATTATAGAAACCGTTGCTATGTTTTACAAGCATGGTATAACCGTTTGCATTTCTACACAGGTTGGATGTAATATGGGTTGTAAATTTTGTGCTTCTACCATAGGAGGCAAAAGCAGAAACCTTACGGCAGGAGAAATTTTGGGACAGGTTGCTACGGTACAACGCAACCTTGGTACACGAATTTCAAACATTGTTTTAATGGGCATTGGTGAGCCGCTTGATAATTACGACAACGTTCTTAACTTTTTGAAAAATGTAAATGATGAAAACGGTATGTGTATAGGCTACAGACACATTTCTCTTTCAACCTGCGGGCTTGTGGATAAAATAAACACACTTGCAGAGGAGAATATACCCATAACACTTTCTGTATCACTTCATGCACCCGATAACGAAACAAGAGATAAAATTATGCCCGTAAACAAAAAGTATAAGGTTGAAGATCTTATTAAAGCCTGCAGGGATTATCAAAGCGTTACGGGAAGACGAATATCTTTTGAATATATTTTAATAAATCAGCTTAACGATACAAAAAAACATGCAGATCTACTTATGAAAATAACTAAGGGTATGCTTAGTCACATAAATCTTATTCCTGCAAATTTTGTTAAAGAAAGTGGACTTAAAAAAAGTACTCCCGAAAGGGTTAAGGCTTTTAAGCAATATCTTGAAAACGGAGGGTTAACCGTTACGGTAAGACGTGAACTTGGAAGCGACATTTCCGCATCCTGCGGTCAGTTAAGGCGAAAACACAGTACAGAGAGGTAAATGCTATATGAAAATGTATGGTGCTACAGACATTGGTCTGGTACGAGCGACAAATCAGGACAACTTTTATATTGACAAATCCGCAAAATGGGCGGTTGTTGCAGATGGTATGGGTGGTCATAATGGCGGTGAAACCGCAAGCTCTGTGACAGTAGAGGAAATCAAAAAGTCTATGCTTCAGGGAGTGGGGCTTAAAGAATCAATTATAAATGCCAACGCCCTGGTATACAAAATGGCTGTTGAAACCCCCGGTCTTTCGGGTATGGGTACAACTGTTGTACTTTGTGAAATACTTGGATCTACAGCAAACATAGCATATGTTGGCGACAGCAGAGCTTACCTTTACAGCGGTGGTATCCTAAAACAGATTACTAAAGATCATTCTATTGTGCAACAACTTATAGACAGCGGTACAATTACAGAGGAACAGGCGAAGTATCACCCTCAACGTAACCTTATTACACGTGCGGTTGGTACGGAAAAAAATATTCTTGTGGACTGTGTTACACATGAGCTTATGGAAAATGATTACATACTTATATGCAGTGACGGATTAAGCTCTTACGTTGAAGAAAATGAAATTGCGGATATACTTGCAAATACCAAGGTAAGTGAAATTGTTGAAAAGCTTATAGATGCGGCAAACCAATGCGGTGGTAAGGATAACATTACCGCAGTTATCATAAAGGCGTAGCCGAAAGATAGTAACCTGAATCCGCCTTAAACAGCGTAATTTCGACATCTTTAGGCTTGTCATCTTTGCAAGGTGTCAGCCTTGCATCATCTTCCGCACCATAATCTGCTCAAAATTCCATCTGTTTAAGGTCAAGGAATTTTTAAAGAGAAAATTTTTGGTTGCGTAAGGCAAAAACGCAGGTAATCCTGACGGATTGCCGAGTATTTTAACAAAACGAAAGCGAAAATTCACCTTTGAAAATCGAGGTTCGGATTATTATCTTTCGGCTGGGAGGTTTGATTATGATTGGTATGATTTTGGGAAACAGATATGAATTATTAAAAGAAATAGGCAGCGGAGGTATGGCAAATGTTTACCTTGCACATTGCCGTTTGCTTAACAGAAATGTTGCAGTTAAAATTTTAAAAAGCGAATTTGTAAATGATAAGGAATTTTTAGAAAGATTCAACAAGGAAGCTCAGGTTGCCGCAACAATTTCAAGCCCTAATATTGTTAATGTTTATGATGTTGGTCACGACGGTGACATTCATTACATCGTTATGGAATATGTTGAGGGTCAGACTTTAAAAGAATATATTGATGCAAACGGTATGCTTTCATGGCAGGAAACTGTTGAATATGCAATACAGATTTGTTCTGCACTTGACCGTGCACATAAAAACGGTATTATTCACCGTGACATAAAGCCCCAGAACATTATTCTTACAAATGACGGTGTGCTTAAGGTTACGGACTTTGGTATAGCACGTGCGGCTACAAACGAAACCACAAATATGGGCGAAAGTACAATGGGCTCTGTACATTATTTTTCACCGGAGCAGGCAAGAGGCGGATATACCGATGCAAAAAGTGACCTGTACTCTTTGGGCATTGTTATGTACGAGCTTATAACAGGAATACTTCCCTTTAACGGAGAAAGCCCTATTGCAATTGCAATTAAGCATATGCAGGAAAAACCTGTAAGCCCTAAGGAATTTAATATTTCCGTTCCACTTTCTGTAGAGGCAATTATTTTAAAGGCTATGAGCAAGGAACAAAGCTTACGGTATCAGTCTGCCGAAGAAATGCTTGCAGACTTAAATAAGGCGATGCAAAAGCCATCCGAGCATATTATTCCGGACGTTCCCGTTAATTATGGTGATACAATTAAAATGGAACCTGTAAAGCCCGAGCCTAAGCCTAATCATAAGCCTGATAGTGAAGCGGGTAGTACAGCACGCAGACCTGTACATACCGACGGAAGAAGAACAACCGATAAAAATAAAAAGCCTGCCGAAAAGGGTACAAAAACAGCAGTTGCTTTGGCGATTATATCATCCTTTGCGGTTATTGTCCTTGCTATGTGGCTTGTATTGTGGGGACTTTTAGGTGGCGGTTTTTCCGGTTGTACAACCAAAACTCTGGAAACTCCTAATCTTATGGGTATGGATTACAAGGCTGTTATTGAAAAATACGATATGGAAAACGGCGGTAACTTTAAAATTGAAGTTGTTGAAGAAAAGAGCGACCAAAAAGAAGGTGTTGTTTTATCTCAGGATCCTAAGCCCGGAGATACTATAAAGGCTAAACATACCATAACCATAAGAGTTGCAGTTCCTTTTGACAGCTTTATGATGCCTGATCTTGTAAGTATGACGGAAAAGGAATATGAAAAAGAGCTTAAAAATTATGAAAAGGATTATGACTTTACCGTCAATGTTGTAAAAGAGCCGGTTACCGAAACAGAAAGTATCGGCAAGGTTTTAAAAACAGAGCCCAAGGCAGATACTATGGTGGAAAAAAATGATGAAATAACCGTGTATTTGGGTATCAAGGGCGTTAAAATGGAAAATATTACAGAATTAAAGCTTAAGGATGCTAAGGAATGGCTGAAAAATAACGGTCTTGACCTTGGTGGTACTGACCCAGCCGGTGCACCTGACCATTATGTTGTAACAGGTATGTTTGTTGAAGATGAAGATTCCGTAGGTGGAAAAAAAGCAGTATATGAAGGCAATGTAGTTGCAGAGGGTGCTGTTATTCATTTAACACTTAAAAAGGCAGAAGAAGCAGCACAGATGAAAAATATTACAATAAATCTTCCTCAGGACAGGGATACTGTTTTGGTTAAGGTAAATCAGGATGGGTCTCAGATTTATTACAAAAAACACAGCAAGGATGAGTTTTCATTCTCATTTAATGTTGCAAAGCCGTCTTCTTCGAATGTGAGTTACATTGATGTGTATTTTGACGGCGAACTTTCAATGACATTGGAGGAAACCTGGAACTGATTATGACAAATGGAGTTATAGTTAAAGGAATTGGCGGTTTTTACTATGTATCTACTGAAATGGGTGTTGCAGAGTGCCGTGCGAGAGGAAAATTTCGTAAGCAAGGTATTAAACCTACAGTAGGTGACAGAGTAAAAATCACTATTGTAAATGAAAATACAATGGAGGGTGCTGTTGAGGAAATTGAGGAACGTAAAAACATCCTTATAAGACCTCCCGTTGCAAACATTGAATGTATTGTTATTGTTATTGCGGCAACAAAACCACAGCCCGACTTTTTTATGATTGATAAGCTTATTTTAAGTGCTGAAAGTAAGGGCATAGAGGTTTTGATTGCAGTTAATAAAACAGACCTTGAATCACCTGATGAAATAAAGTCTGTGTATGAAAAGGCAGGCTACAAGGTTGTGTCCGTCTGTGCAAAGACAAATTACGGAGTAGACGAACTTAAGGGAAAAATAAAGGGCAAAATTACTGCCTTTGCAGGTAACAGCGGTGTTGGCAAATCAAGCCTTTTAAACCGTTTCGGACTTTCACTTGATGTAGGTGATGTAAGTAAAATTGAACGTGGCAAGCACACCACTCGTCACGTTGAACTTTTCGAACCCGTGCCGGGAACTTATGTTATGGATACACCCGGTTTCAGCATACTGGAGATCACAGATATCGAGGCAAACGATGTAAAAAAATATTTTAATGAAATTTCAGCTTTAGATGGTAAATGCCGTTTTGCAGACTGCAATCACTTCGGCACAAAGTCACGTGATTGTGCTGTTTCAGAAGCAGTAGAAAAAGGTGAAATTTCAACAAGCAGATTTGAAAGTTATAAACAGATTTATGAAGCGTTAAAGGAGATTAAGACATGGGAAAAATAAAAATATCACCATCACTTTTATCAGTTGATGTAGGTAACATGGAAAGAGATGTAAAAAAGTTGGAGTCTGTTACAGACTATTTTCACATTGATGTAATGGACGGTCACTTTGTGCCTAATTTAGGCTTTGGTGTATTCATTGTAAAGGGACTTAAAAAGGTTACGGATATTCCGTTGGATGTTCATCTTATGATTGAAAAGCCAAGCAAATATATAGAGCCTTTTATAAATGCCGGTGCAGATATTGTAACCATTCACGTGGAAGTTGACGACGATATTTTGGGATGCCTTAAAAAGATTAAGGAAATGGGAAAAATTTCAGGTCTCGCACTTAACCCGGACACAGACCCGGAAAAATTAAGACCGTACCTGGAATATACAGATATGGTACTTCAAATGACTGTATTCCCCGGCTTTGGCGGACAGAGTATGGTTGAGGATGCAATTAAAAATATTTCCGTTATACGCAGTATGATTGGTGATAAAATGCTTGAAGTAGACGGCGGTATTGTTGCTGAAAATGTACATATTCTTACAAAAGAAGGTGCGGATGTTATCGTGAGTGGCTCAGGTATTTTTAAATATGATGACATTGCTGCAGCAACAGAAAAACTGCGTGAAAGTGCAGTGGGAGGACAGGTAAAATGAGCAGGAGAGCTTTTATATATGCGGCAGGTGAATATACTGCCGATGACATAAAACTTTATAAAAGAATTGTTCCAAAGGACGACGACCTTATAATCTGTGCTGACGGCGGTTATGATTCACTTTATTTTACAGGAATAGTACCGCACATTATAATTGGTGATTTTGATTCAGTTAAGGTTAATGTACCTAAGGAAATTCCTACAATTAAGTATCCTGCGGAAAAGGATAAGACTGACCTTGAAATATGTGTTGATTATGCATTGGAGCAAGGTTGCGACACAGTATTTATATTGGGAGCACTGGGCGGAAGAATAGACCATACATTGGGTGCAATGTGTGCGCTTAAATATGCTATGGAAAAAGGTGTGGATGCACTTATTTTAAACGGAAAGTCCAGGATTTACCTTGTTGATAAGGAAGTGGAAATACCGCGTGAAAAGTTTGATTATGTTTCACTTATTCCCTGCACTGAAAAAGTAACGGGAGTATACACATTGGGCTTAAAGTACGAGCTTAACGGCCGTGACCTTTTAAAGAGCAGCAGCCTTGGTATAAGCAATGAATTTTACAACAACACAGCAAAAGTAAGAATAGAATCCGGACTTTTGTACGTAATCTGTACACAGGAGTAACACAAAAGGCACCCATCTCATATAGTATAGTAGAGGAGGGGTGCCTTTGATTTTTTCGTGTATGGTTATTGCCTGTATTATTGCAGCATTCAGCCTTGGGGTGTTACTTGCCCTGGCACTGCCTGCATGGTTTTTGGTGGTAGTGCAGTCGGTACTTATTATAGCATTGGTTGGTATAATTTTCAAACCTAAACGCCGTAAATTTTAAGGAGGTCTTTTAATGAAAATTGTTGTGTTCAAAATGCCTAAGATGTTCAGAGGGTTCTTTAAAAAAATTCTTAAGATGAATTGATTACATAGTAAAATAGCAGTTACAATAAAATATTCAGTACTTTGCAGACATACAAAAATGTTTAAACCGCCTGTTCAATATATAATTGAATGGGCGGCTTTGTTAATGTTGAGCAAGGCGAAGGACAGCGACTCAAGTTGCTGTCCTTTGTCAATGCCTTATATTATTTCAGAATATCACTTATCTACAGATTATTATGAATTCCCTAAATACTTCAATACCTCTGCTGTAACAAGCTTTGTAATCTTTTCAATTTCCGATGAATCAAATGCCGGTGCAGGATTGCCGGCTTTACCGTCACTTGAAAACAACTTCATTTTTTTTGCAGTTTCCTGCTTTACAGCTTCAACAGCCGCAGGTATAAGGTCTATAAGACCTTTATCCATACTTGAGAATTTTTCAAATTCAGCCTTAACAGCCGCTACGTTAATATCTGTAAAAATATTTACCTTGCTGATACCGTCTTTTATTGCTTTTCTGAAATCGTCATCTGTAAGACCTGACCCACCATGAAGTACAAGTGGTACATCAACTGTTTTGGCGATAGTGCGTATTCTTTCAAAATCAAGCTTGGGAGGAAGCTTGTATGCACCATGTGCATTGCCCACTGCAATTGCAAGTGCATCAACTCCTGTTTTTTCAACAAAGTCTTTTGCAAGCTTAGGATCTGTAAAATATTTTGATGGGTCTGCAAGATGGCTGCTGCCCTCTGCAGAGCCTTCATTATCACCTACGTGACCAAGCTCACCTTCAATTGTTGCACCGTAAGAATGTGCAATATCTGCCATTTCCTTAACCTTACGTACATTATCATCGTAGGAATCTGTTGAACAGTCGTACATAATAGAACTGAAGCCAAGTTCAAGTGCTTTTATACAAGTATCGTACGAAAGACCGTGATCTAAGTGTACAACAACAGGAACGGAAGCCTTTTTAGCCATAGGAAGAAGATAGTATGAAACTTCTTCTAAAGGTCCGTATGGAAGTAAAACCTCCGCTGTACCCATAATAACAGGTGAACGTGTGCTTTCAGCGGCATTTATAATACCTCTTGCAAGCTCTAAATTAACTGCATTAAAAAGACCTACTGCGTATTGTCCTTTTTTTGCAGGTCTCAAAACTTCATTCATATTTACTAACATTATGCATTTCCTCCTGATTAACATAACATATTTCTACTCTATTATACTATAGATTTCGTGGGAATGCAAGCATTATTTTTGGTTTTTGTTGTTTTTCTTTGTTTTTCGGTTGGGAATTTTGGTTTTTTGTATATTTGTATAAAGTTATTGAAATTTATTTATATAAATGTTATACTATTTTTAACAATTGTAAAAGGTGGTATTGTAATGGGTAACATTCCTGTTAAGCTTATTGGTTATGCTGCAATAGGTATTTTTGCTTTATGCTGTATAATTTTTTTATGGAGTCTTGTACTTTGTATACTTAAAATTAAAAACACTAAATGTCAGGATAAAAAGGCTGTTATAATAATGTCACTTTGTTCTGTGGGTATAGTTGCGGCTTCGTGGCTTCTTAACATAGGATGGTTAAGGTTTATTATGACACTTTTCCTTGTGCCTTTTATTCACGCTGCTGTATTTTTTACAGTGAATATTGTTGCAGCAAATTTTTGGGAAAATTCTCTCAAGCTTAAAGTATGCAATTTGCTTTTTGTCGCTACATATGTTCTGACATATGTTTTGTATCCCGACAGCGGAAATGCCGATTCAGTTTATTTCTTTTTTGGTCTTGTGCATAACCCTGTTGCCGTTTCTGTTGTTCAGAAAATTGCAAACTGTATAATGATGTTGCATCTTGTTTTGTTTGTTGTTCAGCTTGTATTTGTTGCAACGGCAAAGAAACCTGCCACTGAAGTTATTGGAGAAATTGCAGAAGAAAAAATTAAAGAAGAGCCAGAAGAAGTTGAAGCGGAAGAAGAAACTACGAATGCTGAAACAAATGAATAAATAAAGAATGGAGCTTTAAAAAGCTCCATTCTTTATTTGTATTCCATTTTTATATCTGTATTCTTTCTATTGAGACAGCCTTTCCGGTTGATTCGTCTATATCTATTATAACACCATTTAAGGTGGCTGTGCCCTCTTCAATTTCATGCTTTTGTGGCATAGCAGTTAAAAATCTTTTTAATATAATATCTTTTTTAACGCCCAGAATACTGTCGTGGCAACCGGTCATACCTACGTCAGAAATATAAGCTGTTCCGCCTTTTAATATTTTTTCGTCTGAAGTCTGTACGTGTGTATGAGTACCGAATACAGCCGAAACTTTGCCGTCAAGATAAAAACCCATTGCAAGCTTTTCGCTTGTTGCTTCTGCATGGAAGTCAACGATAATAATATCAGCATCATCCTTGATTTTGTCTATTATGCTGTCTGCTTTTCTGAAGGGACAGTCTACACATTCCATATATACTCTGCCAAGCAGATTAATTATTGCAATTTTTATGCCGAATAAGTCTGTTATTATATAACCTTCACCCGCAGTTTCAGGTGGAAGATTTGCAGGACGTATAATCGGAAAATCTTCGTCAAACAGCTTGTTTACCTCATAGTTGTTAAAAGAGTGGTTTCCCATAGTAATAACGTCTGTGCCGCAGTTGTAAAGTGTTTGTGCAATGGCTTTGTTTATGCCCTTTCCAACCGGAGTGGAATTTTCGCCGTTTGCAATTACAAAATCAATTTTATTTATTTTTTTAATAGAATTAAGGTTTTTTCGTAAGTAATCCACTCCCGGATTACCAACAATGTCACCAATTATCAAAAATCTCATAATTTATTCCTTACTCGTGTGTGATACCGAATTCTTCTTTCTTTTCATCTTGTCTGTGCATTATTACCCTTATTCCTGCAATAAGTGCAGATAATAAAACAATGTCATATAGGATGTTGAAATTTATCATATTCATTGCCATGTCACAGTTTCCGTAATAAAGTGAACCTATAATAAGTGATATTAACCACATAACAGATGTGCCTGCAAAAAATTCTCCGACTGCTTTTAAATTACTGTATTTTTTCCCTAATATGTTTGTAATAAGAATGTATACAACGGTAATTACCAGCACTATAAGAAGATTCATCGGTATTCTTGTTTTTAAAAAGTTGTAAGGCGAAAATCCAAAATCGAATTCATGCATCGATGAAAGTGATGCCTGATAATTTATGACTTTACAAGCATTTACAGGATGAGTAATATAATACTTTGCAATATCTGTATATGATATTTTGTTATAAAAAGTGTTTTCAAGGTCGTATTCATCAACATTTTCCTTCATACCGTAATATACTTCTTTGAAGTCATCAAGCTTAGGGTCAAGACCCAGCTTTGCAACACTGTCGTATTTTGCTACACCAAAAAATACCGCATTGTATATATTTTGTTTATAGTCAACGGGTTTATAAGTAAATATAACAAAGAAGCTTTGCAAAATAACAATAACGCCCAAAACAATTGCAATAATTTTTGAAAGTTTATTACGGCATAACTTATAAAGTCTTGTAATAAGTAAACCAAGAATTATTGCGGTAAAAGCTTGTACAACACCAAGGCAACAGTACAACAAAGTTACAATGAATATTGTTATAATTCCCGGTATGCCAACGGATTTCCTGTAGTAAAATACTAAAAATACTGCACAAATCAAAAGCAGAAGAACAATTATCAACGGATTAATGAACAGTGTTTTGAAAAATGCAAGATTAGTAAAATCGCAAAACATAATCGGTAACAAAACTGCACATAAATAAGCAGTCCATTTGTATTCTGTTTTCATTGAAACTGCTGATATAATAACAATTGCTGTAATGAATAAAACAGCAAGTATTACAAACGGTAAAACGCCGCTGAAAACAAAATTGTCGGCTGTTGTTTTTAATGTGCTGACAAAAGCCTCATGGGTTCCGTTTGATGAAAAAGTATTGTTAATTATTCCGTAGTCCGAACCGTATGAGTATATACCGAGCTTTTCAAAAAGTGATAGAGGTTTTTTGACTTCGGGAAAATTCACAGTAAAAAAAGCATAAATAACCAACAACACTGAAAGCACAGCTGTTGTTATTACAGGTAGGAATTTTTTAATTTTCATTTGAGTATCCCTTTCATATTAAACTTTTACATCTCCAAGAAGATATAAAGAACCACATACACATATTATACTTTCTTTATCACAGATGCTTTTTGCCATATTAAGTGCTTCGTTTATATCTTTATTATAATATACTTTTTTGATGTATTTTGATGCTACACCTGCAAGTTCTTCAGCAGTTGCTCTGCGTGGATTATTTGCTTGTGTGGCAATGAATACATCTACTTCGGGAGCAAGAGTTTCTACGCATTTTTCGTATTCCTTGTCCTTTAACATAGCCATTACTACTATTATTTTTTTGTCACTGAAATGCGTTTTTAGCGCATCGCACAATGTCAAAACACCGGAATAGTTATGAGCACCATCTTCAATTATGACAGGGTCTTTGCTTACTATTTCCAGCCTTCCTCGAAATTTTGTAATATCAAGGCCTTTTTTTATAAATTCTTCCTCAATACCAAGCAGCTTTGCCGCTTCAATTGCATTTACTGCATTATACACCTGGTGTATTCCAAGCATATTTATATGATATTTTTGGCATTTGTATTCAAATTCTGTTCCATCAATATTCTGACTTAAAATCTTAATATTCTTTTTATCAGGTATTGTAAGAGGAACATTTTTCTCACAAGCGGTTTTTATAATCACCTTGTCCGCATCTTCGGGATTATCTGCATAAGCTACGGTTTTAGAACCGTTTTTTATAATACCGCATTTTTCAAAAGCAATATCAGCTATTGTATTACCTAAATATTCAGTGTGGTCAATACTTATGCTTGTAATAACAGAAACCAATGGTGCAGGTATAACATTTGTAGCATCAAATCTTCCGCCCATACCAACTTCCAAGGCAACGTAGTCGCAATTCTGACGGTAAAAGTATAAAAGTCCTATTGCTGTTACAACTTCAAATTCAGTAGGAGTAAGATTGTGTTTTTCAATAGCATCTTTTACAATGGTTGTGCACTCTGCCAGGTCGGCTTCGGAAATTTCACGGTTGTTTATTTGTATACGCTCTGTAAAAGAATGAACGTATGGGGAAATAAACTTACCAACCTTAAATCCCTTTGTCATTAAAATATCGTGAATGTAGGAGGTGGTTGAGCCCTTTCCGTTAGTGCCTGCAATATGCACAAACTTTAGTTTGTTATGAGGATTGCCTATTTTGTCAAGCAGATTTGCTGTGGCATCAAGGCCAAGCTTGATGCCAAATTTGTTTCTGCTGTGAATATAATCTAATGATTCTTCGTAGTTCATTTAAGTTTTTCAAGTCCTTCCAGTACCTTGTTTAACATTTCGCGGTACATTTCGCCCTTTTCTTTTTCTTTATCAACTACTGCCTGAGGTGCCTTTGCAACGAAGGATTCATTTGAAAGCTTGGCTTCCACACGCTTGATTTCTGCTTCAAGACGTTTCTTTTCTGCATTAAGTCTTTCAATTTCCTTTGCTTTGTCTACCAAATCATCCTGAGGCATAAAGATTTCAGCCTTGTTAACAACTACTGAAATCGCATTTTCAGGAACTTCAGATTTGTCATTTGAAACAACAACTTCACTTGCACCTGCAAGCTTTAAGTAGAAAGCTTCACCAAGCTTGAATAAATCAACATCATCTGTTACAATTACAAGCTTAGCCTTCTTTGAAGGAGGAACATCCATTTCAGAGCGCATGTTTCTTACGCCCTTGATTGCTTCCTTGATTGTTTCAAGCTTTTCTTCTTCAATAGAGAAGTTAAGCTCGTCTTTGGCAACGCTCCAGTCAGAAATCATAATGCTCTTTTTGTCTGTTACAGGCAAATAGCTATATATTTCTTCTGTAATAAACGGCATAAACGGATGTAAAAGCTTAAGAATGTTTGAGAGTACATAAATAAGAACATTCTGTGGGTTTTTGTCTGTGCCAAGTCTTGGCTTTACAAGCTCAATGTACCAGTCGCAGAATTCATCCCATATAAAGTCATAAAGGTTCTGTACTGCAATACCAAGCTCGTATTTGTCAAGGTTGTCTGTAACTCTTTCAATCAACTTGTTAAGCTTTGATAAAATCCACTTATCTTCAAGCTCAAGGTTTGCAGGCAATACATCACTTGCATTTTCGTCAGCATTCATAAGCACAAAACGAGAAGCATTCCAGATTTTGTTTGCGAAGTTTCTGCTTGCTTCTACTCTTTCGTCATAGAATCTCATATCATTACCCGGAGAGTTACCTGTAGCAAGAGTAAATCTTAGCGCATCTGCACCGTATTTGTCTATAACTTCAAGTGGGTCAATACCGTTACCCAATGACTTACTCATCTTTCTGCCCTGGCTGTCACGTACAATACCGTGAATAAGAACGGTATCAAAAGGACTCTTGCCCATATGTTCAACACCGCTGAATATCATTCTTGCAACCCAGAAGAAGATAATATCATAGCCTGTTACCAACACACTTGTTGGGTAGAAATAATCAAGTTCTTCTGTCTTGTCAGGCCAGCCAAGTGTAGCAAATGGCCATAGTGCTGATGAGAACCATGTATCAAGCACGTCATTGTCCTGATGAACCTTACCGCCGCACTTAGGACATACATCAATATCAGTTTTGGAAACAGTAGTTTCACCGCATGCATCACAGTAGAATGCAGGGATTCTGTGACCCCACCATAGCTGACGTGAAATACACCAGTCGTGTACATTTTCCATCCAGTTTGTATATGTTTTTGTGAATCTTTCGGGAACAAACTTTGTAGTACCGTTTTTAACAACATCCAATGCAGGCTCTGCAAGAGGTTCCATTTTAACAAACCACTGTTTTGATGTCATGGGTTCAACAGTTGTACCGCAACGGTAGCACTGACCAACGTTGTGAGAATGGTCTTCAATTTTGTGAAGTAGTCCAAGTGCTTCAAGGTCAGCAACAACAGCTTTTCTTGCTGTGTATCTGTCCATACCTTCGTACTTGCCACCGTTGGCATTTATTGTTGCATCATCGTTCATAACCTTAATCTGTTCAAGATTGTGACGAAGACCAACTTCAAAGTCGTTAGGGTCATGTGCAGGTGTGATTTTAACACAACCTGTACCAAATTCCTTGTCAACATATTCGTCTGCAATAACAGGAATTTCTCTGTTAACAAGAGGAAGCATAAGTGTTTTGCCAACAAGATGTGCATATCTTTCATCTTCAGGATTAACTGCAACAGCTGTGTCGCCCATCATTGTTTCAGGACGTGTTGTGGCAACTATAACGTATTCTCCTTCTGATCCTACAACAGGGTATTTAATGTGCCAGAAATGTCCCGGCTGGTCAGCATATTCAACTTCAGCATCGGAAAGAGCAGTAGTACAATGCGGACACCAGTTTATAATACGGTTTCCCTGATAGATAAGACCTTTGTTGTAAAGGTTAACGAATACTTCACGTACCGCTTTTGAACATTTTTCGTCCATTGTAAAGCGTTCTCTGTCCCAGTCACAGGAGCTACCTAATTTTTTAAGCTGGTTTATAATGTTACTTCCGTACTGGTGCTTCCATTCCCATACTCTCTCTAAGAACTTTTCACGTCCAAGGTCGTATCTTGTTAAGCCTTCTTCCTTACGCAAAACTTCTTCAACTTTAATCTGTGTAGCAATACCTGCGTGATCAGTACCCGGAAGCCACAAAGCTTCTTCGCCCTTCATTCTGTGGTAACGGATAAGAATATCCTGTAATGTTTCGTCAAGGGCGTGACCCATGTGTAGTTTTCCTGTAACGTTTGGAGGAGGTATAACTATTGTAAAAGGCTTTTTGTCAGGATTAGGTTTTGCGTGGAAATAGCCTTTTTCAACCCATTCGGCATACAGTCTGTCCTCAACTTTTTTCGGATCGTATTTTGTTTCTAAGTTTTTCATTGGTTTTCTCCTTTAATCACTTTATTTTGCTGAGATTAACGTATTTTTGTAATCTCTCAGGTAGTAGTATTGTAATATTTTCAATTCTTTATATAAACTATCAAATTCCGAAGGTAACTGTTCATCGAATCCGGCAGATGAACCATTATGAGATACGCTGAGTACAGGAGCATAGCTTAACATTTCTTCCTTGAATGCAAAGAATGGATGCTTTGGCATATTCATATAGTCGAAGAGCTTTAATGAAAGATAGTCAGAAGAAATCAAAGTTTCCTGATTACCGTTTATTGCCGGTGTGTAGTTATTTAAATAAGCATCGTTACCTATTATGAGATAATCGGTACTGTGTCTGTTTATATATGACATATATGAATTGTCTTTGATTTCGAGACCAAGCTTTGCATATATATTTTCTTCTGTATCAAGGTACGGAAGATGGTCACCGAAAATGATAAACACTGTAGGTTTGTCTATTGTATTTATATATTCGTACATTGTTTTCATAAACTTATCGGAATCTTTTATTCCTCCAAGATAATTGTTTATGATGTAATATTCACTGTCGGTAAGATCGGCAGCTTCTTTCGGTATGTATTCTGTACCGTAGTATAATGTGTTTTCCGGATACGGACCGTGATTTTGTATTGTAACGGTAAAATTAAAGTAGCCTTTTTCAGGATTATTTTGAAGATGATTGTTATAATCATTAATAATCATATCGGCAGTTATGTAATCTTTTGCATAGGTTCCACTTACTTTTTCAACTTCACCTGTCAAGTCAGTCAATGAGGCAAAGGTGTCAAATCCCATTCTTGGGTATACGTTTTGCCTGTTGTAAAACCATGGCTCACCCGGATGTATTGCACTTGCATGGTATCCCATATCCTTAAAAATTCTTGCAATTGAAAAAACGTTGTTTGTTATAATCGTATTGTATGCAGTGGGAAGTGATGAACTTATTGCAGAGGTGTTATCCCCTGTAAGAAATTCAAATTCAGTTACTGCGGTTGCACCGCCAAAGCCCGGCACAAATATTTTTCCGTAACAACCTTTGGTTTTTAAGTAATTGAAATATTCGTAAGGGTTTTCGTTTGTGAAACTGACATTCTCCCAAGTCTGTACATCGGTGTATGCTTCACACATTACTGCAATAACATTAGGAGCATCTTCAGGCATCTTAGGTTCAGGATATCTGTTAATAATATCGAGTGCTTTTTTTTCTGAATATCCTTCAGGTGCTTCATATTTCATCTCGTTTATATCATTAAGCAATGAATAGACAAGTCCTTTTGCTTCAACTATTTCGGTTTTTCTGTATATGCCAACATTGGAATAAAAGGATTCGTATATTCCTGTATTTGTATATACACTTGAATAAAGCAGGTATGCCACGGCAACGGTAAGCAATGTACCTATAATTGAAACTTTAAGACCCGGACGTTTATTTCTGGTTTTGAATATTGACAGCATAATGGTTATGACAAATATCAGAACTATGAAGAAAACTGTTATATCCGGTGTCAGGTCATAACCCTGTACAATGTTGCCTGCCTCTTTTCCGAGCGTAAAATCCGTAGAAGTAAGAGGTTCGTCTCTGAAACGGATTTTGTAATGGTTAATTGTAAGTAATACCGATAAAAAAGTAACACATATTGAGAACACCCACGAGATTTTCCCGATAGTGAAGTATAAAAAACAGCACGCAAGAAAAATCGGGAGAAAATTCAAAAATATGGTACCGCCAAACTGAAGAAGATTCAGACTTTGAACAATAAACTGAAATAATGTCATAACAGCCGAAAATACTAAAAGTACTTTAAGCGAATGTCGGACACTTCCCATCCCGTCATCATCAAGGTGTTTGTATAAAAATGATGTTAAGGGTGAGGTTTTCTTCCTGAATTTTGATACAAGCGATTTTGTATTACACACAATTTTTTCAAAAAAATTCTTGATACTTTTCATTGTGCTTTCTCCTTGAAAAATTCCGTAATTTCCGACGGGTGAGATACAATTTTCTGAGGATTTCCGCGTTTTAATTCGTCAACATCACGAAATCCCCAAAGAACACCTACGGTGTATAGCCCGGCATTTTTTCCGGTTTCCATATCTGTTATTGTATCACCGAAGTATACACAATTATCTTTTTCTGCTCCCAACTGTTCAATTACTTCCAAAACAGCTGTTGGATCAGGTTTTATCGGACAACCTTCAACTTGTCCTCTGCATATGTCTATTAGATCACCGAAAAGCTCATTGCAGATTTTCTTTGTTGTAACATCCGGCTTATTGGAAACTATTGCAGTTTTGCATCCTGCTTTTTTTAGCTCCTTAAGCATATCAATTATGCCGTCATACGGTTCTGTAAGATATGAGAAGTTTTGGTCGTATGTATCGTAATATTCACGATATACATCATCGAACATAGAAGGATCAGCTCCTACCTCATTAAGCATTCTCTTTGTAAGGTTAACAGCTCCGTTTCCTACAAGCATTTTGTATCTTTCTTTCGGAATAGAAGGGAGCCCGTATTTGTTTAAAGCATTGTTTGCAAAATAAGTGATGGAGGGTAATGAGTTTACCAGAGTTCCGTCAAAATCAAATATAAATGTATTCATGTGTATACCTCCTTGAATTTGCAATTCTACATCATAATATTTTACTATAAATATACAAATTAGTCAATGAAATTAAATAAAAAAACAACATTATATATTAAATAATAAGAAAACACTTGATTTTATTTAAAAAGTGTGTTAAAATGTACCAAGTAAGGTAAATAGTTGGTTGACAAGGAGTGGGTTTTCCCACTCTTTGTTTATTGTTAAGACTCTTTGAAGGGAGGTTTAAGTATTGGTTTTATCTAAAATTGAAAAACTCACCTATGACATTGCTTTGCCTGTTGTTGAAGGTGAAGGGTATGAGATTTACGATGTAGAATATGTAAAAGAAGGACCGCATTGGTTTTTAAGACTATTTGTTTCACGCGACAGCGGGGTTGACATTGATGATTGTGAAACAATTAGTCGTGCACTTAGTACACTTCTTGATGAAAAGGACTGTATTTCCACTAACTATTTTTTGGAGGTGTCTTCACCCGGTATCGAAAGAGTCCTTCGTCAGGATGAACATTTTGAAAATGCTGTCGGAGAAAAAGTAAAGGTAAAACTTTACAGAGAAGTTGAAGGTATGAAAGAAGCGGAAGGAGAGCTTGTTTGTGCCGAAGGCGGAAAAATAATTATCAGCACCGGCATTTCTCAGATAGAAATTGAAAAGAAAAATATTGCAAAAGCTAATATAATGTTTGAGTTTTAATAAATAGGAGGATTTTAGAAAAAATGAGTGAAGATTTTATTACTTTATTGGAAGAATTTGAAAAAGAAAAAGGCATAAGCCGCGACATTCTTATTGATGCACTTGAAACTGCTTTGGTTTCTGCATATAAGAGAAACTACGGTGCTAATCAGGATGTTCGTGTTGAAATCAACAGAACAAGCGGAGGTATGAGCGTTTTTCTTAAAAAGACAGTTGTTGAAGAAGTTGAGGATGCTGATGTTCAGATTTCACTTGATGAAGCAACAAAAATTGACCCTAAATATCAGGTTGGAGATGTTGTGGAATTTCCTACAGCACCGCGTACATTCGGCCGTATTGCCGCACAGACTGCAAGACAGGTTGTAACACAGCGAATCAGAGAAGCTGAAAGAGGCATGTTCTACAATCAGTTTGCCGATAAGGTTAATGACGTTGTAACAGGTATTGTTCAAAGAGTTGAGAAAAAGAGCGTTATGCTTCGCGTAGGTAATTCCGATGCGATGCTTATGGCTCAGGAACAGGTTGAAACAGAGGATTACACACCCGGACAGAGACTTAAACTTTTCGTTGTGGATGTACAGCGTGCAACAAAAGGACCTCAGGTTGTTATTTCAAGAACTCACAGCGGTTTGGTAAAAAAACTTTTTGAACTTGAAGTTCCTGAAATTGCAAGCGGTATTGTTGAAATAAAGGGCGTGTCCAGAGAAGCGGGTTCAAGATCTAAAATTGCCGTTTGGGCAAGTGATCCTAATGTTGATCCTATCGGTGCTTGTGTAGGTCCTAAGGGTGCCAGAGTTCAGGCAATTGTCGATGAACTTATGGGTGAAAAAATTGATATTATCAAATACAGTGAAAATCCGGGTGAATTTGTATCAGCAGCTTTAGCTCCTACAAAAGTTTTGAGTTATGAAGTAAACGAGGAAGAAAAAATCTGCACAATTACAGTTTCACCAAGCCAGCTTTCACTTGCAATCGGTAAGGAAGGTCAGAATGTAAGACTTGCCGCTAAACTTACAGGTTGGAAGATAGATATTATTAAAGCTGAAGGCGATGAAGAGGATGAAGCATAAAAAAATATATGTAGACGGCAAATATATTCCTCAGAGAATGTGTGTTGCGTGCAGAGAAATAAAACCTATGTCAGATATGATCAGGGTTACCCTAAAAGATGGGATTGTTGATGTCGATATTAAGGGTAACAAACCTGGTAGAGGGTCTTATATATGCAAAAGTGTAGCATGCATTGAAAAAGCACAAAAATCAAGAGGCTTGGAAAGAGGACTTAAAACTTATGTTCCTGTCAGAATATATGAGGAGTGCATAAATATTGATAAACAGTAAAATATACGGAATGCTCGGACTTGCAAAGCGTGCAGGCAAGGCAATTAGCGGAACTGAAGCGGTAATTGCCAAAATAAGAGGATTTGAAGCATATCTTGTTATTATATCAAATGATGCTTCTGAAGGAACCAAAAAACGCATAACGGACAAATGTATGTCTTATGAAACAGATTACTTTTTCTACGGTAATTGTGATGATAACGGAAAGGCTATAGGAGTAAGTAACTGTGTGGCCGTTGCAATAACTGATGAGGGATTTGCAAAGTCCTTAAAAGAAAAGTACAAAAATTTGACGGAGGTGGCTGAAAATGGCAGCTGTTAAAATTAAAATAAGTGCCTTAGCTAAAGATTTGGGCGTTGATAAAAATGAAATGTTAGAACTGTTGCAAACTTTTGGAAGTAAGGCTAAAAGTGCACAAAGTTCTATTGAAGCAAATGAGCTTGATATAGTTTTTGAACACTATACACAAAAATATCAGGTAGAAGATTTCGGTTTTGATAAAAAGAATGCTGAGTCCAAAAAGGAAACAAAAAAGGCGAAAAAAGAAGACGTAGTTGAAAATGTTGAGGAAATTATAGACGATGCTCCTATTCAGAAAAAATCAAGATATGTTGACACAAGAACTGTAAGTGTTGATCTTGAAAAGTTTGATACTGAAAAAATGGAAGAACTTGTTCCTCAAAATATTGATACAAATAAAACTGATAAAAAGCAGAAAATCAAAAAGAATAAAACAAGCAATAAGATGGAAAATAAAAACGAAAAGCTTGTTAAGGAAAAGAAGGAAAAAGAAGAAGTTGCCGAAAATGTTGTAGTATATATGGGTGACGAAATTGCTGTAGGTGAATTTGCCGAAAAATTGGGCAAACCTGCAAATGAAGTTGTAAAATGTCTGATGATGATTGGTGTTATGGCATCTGTAAGTCAGCTTATTGACTTTGATACTGCATCACTTATTGCTTCTGAATTTAACGCAACAGTAGAAAAAGAAGTTATTGTTACAGACGAAGATATTTTGTTCAATGACGTTGAAGACCCTGAAGAAAGCTTGCAACCACGTCCACCGGTTGTTGTTATCATGGGTCACGTTGACCACGGTAAGACAAAAACTCTTGACTATATCAGACGTACTCACGTTATAGATACAGAAGCAGGCGGTATTACACAGCATATCGGTGCTTACAGAGTTCATATTAATGACAGAGATATTACTTTCCTTGATACACCGGGACATGAAGCGTTCACAGCTATGCGTCTTCGCGGTGCTATGGTTACTGACGTTGCAATACTTGTTGTTGCGGCTGATGACGGTATTATGCCTCAGACTATTGAAGCTATTAACCATGCTAAAGCTGCAGGTGTAACAATTATTGTTGCTATCAATAAAATTGATAAAGAAACTGCAAATCCTGATCTTGTTAAGCAGCAGCTTACAGAACACGGTCTTGTTCCTGAAGAATGGGGCGGTGACACAATTGTTGTTCCGATCTCTGCTCTACGTGGTGACAATATTGACACATTGCTTGAAATGGTACTTTTGGTTGCGGATATGAAGGAACTTAAGGCTAATCCTGACAGAATGGCTAAGGGTACAGTTATCGAAGCTAAACTTGATAAGGGCAGAGGTCCTGTATCTACAGTTTTGGTACAGAATGGTACACTTAATGTTGGCGATATAGTTGTAGCAGGTACAGCAGTAGGTAAAGTACGTGCTATGGTTGATGACGGCGGTAAGAGAATAAAATCTGCAGGTCCAAGTATGCCTGTTGAAATTCTTGGCCTTTCTGAAGTTCCCGAAGGCGGTGACTTATTCTATGCCGTAACTGATGAAAGAAAAGCCCGTATGGTTGTAGAACAGAGAAAGCAGAAAATTAAGGATGAATACAACAAGTCGACACAGACAGTTGTTTCTCTTGATGCTTTGTTTACTCAGATTGAACAGGGTCAGATTAAAGACCTTAACATTATCATTAAGGCAGACGTTATGGGTTCTGTTGAAGCAATCAAACAGTCTTTGGTTAAGCTTTCAAATGATGAAGTAAGAATTAATGTTATTCACGGTGCCGCAGGTACAATCAGTGAATCTGATATTATGCTTGCTTCTGCTTCAAATGCTATTATTGTCGGATTTAATGTAAGACCTTCTGCGGCTACTATGGAATCTGCAGAACGTCAGAATGTTGAAGTAAGACTTTACAGAGTAATTTATCAGGCTATCGAAGAAATCGAAGCCGCTATGAAGGGTATGCTTGAGCCTACATTCAAAGAAAATGTTATCGGTCATGCAGAAATCCGTCAGACATATAAGATTTCAGGCGTTGGTACAATCGGCGGTTGCTATGTAACAGATGGTAAAATTGTCAGAAACTGTGAAGTTCGTATTGTACGTGACGGTATTGTTGTACACGAAGGTACAATGAATTCACTTAAGAGATTTAAAGACGATGCAAAGGAAGTTCCTACAGGTTACGAATGCGGTATCGGTATCGAAAGATTCAATGACATTAAAGAAGGCGATGTTATCGAATGCTTCGTAATGGAAGAAATCCCAAGATAGCCGAAAGATAGTAACCCGAACCCGCCTTAAACAGCGTAATTTCGGTATCTTCAGGCTTGTCATCTTCGCAAGGCGTCAGCCTTGCTTCATCTTCCGCACCAAAATCTGCTCGAAATTCCATCTGTTTAAGGTCATGGAATTTTCAAAGAGAGAATTTTTGGTTGCGTAAGGCAAAAACGCAGGTAATCCTTGATGGATTGCCGAGTATTTTAACAAAACGAAAGCGGAAATTCACCTTTGAAAATCGAGGTTCGGATTATTCTCTTTCGGCTAGGAGAATTGCTTATGGCAAACAGAATAGACAGAATTAATGAAGAAGCACGCAAAGAAATAAGTTCAATTATACGGGAACTCAAAGACCCAAGGGTTACTAAGGGTCTTTGCAGTGTGGTAGCTGTTGATATAACAAAAGACCTTCGCTGGTGCAAGGCGTATATCAGTGTTTTTGGTGATGAAAACGCACAGAAGGATGCAATTGAAGGACTAAAAAATGCAGCAGGCTTTGTACGTAAGGAGCTTGCTCACAGACTTGGTCTTCGCTATACACCGGAAATATTGTTTACACTTGATAATTCTATAGAGCACGGTGCACATATCAACAAGCTTTTAAATGATATAAATAAATAATCGTGAAAGGGATGATTTTTTGTTTACAGATATAAGCAATGCGATAAAACGCAGTAACAATATTCTCATTATCCCTCACTACAATGCAGATGGTGACTGTCTTGGTTCAAGCTATGCTCTTAAGCTTATGTTGCAGGAGCTTGGCAAAAAAGCAGATGTTATTTTGGATGAAAAAGATTGTGAGCACAGAATACTGAAAATTTTAGACGGTGTAAGCTGTAAAAACGATGCATTTACACCTGACCTTGTAATTTCTGTAGACTGTGCAGATAAACAGCGTATGGGCACAAGGGTAAGTGCATTTGATGCCTGTGAATTAACAGTTAATCTTGATCATCATATTACTAATGACAAATATGCAACATACAATTTTGTAAATCCTATAGCTGCGGCGACAGGGGAAATTATATATGAACTTGCACAGTTTATGAATATTCCCCTTACAACACAAATTGTAAATAATATTTATATTGCAATTGTGTCAGATACGGGCGGTTTTGCATATTCAAATACTAAACCACACACACATAGTATTGCCGCACAGTTATTGGAATACGGAATTAACAATGCTTTTATATGCGGTTATCTTTTTGAAATGAACAGTAAAAAGAGACTTGAACTTATGAAGCTGGCATACAATTCACTTGAAACATTTTATAATGATAAAATTTCAACTGTATCTATAACAGATAAGCAGATAAAGCAGTTTGATGCAAACGATGACGATGTAGGCAGTTTCGTTAACATTCCACGTTCCTTGGAAACGGCAATTGTTTCTAT
Source organism: Clostridia bacterium (assembly GCA_045541135.1). Classification (GTDB taxonomy): domain Bacteria; phylum Bacillota; class Clostridia; order Monoglobales; family Firm-18; genus CAZNKU01. The sequence continues at coordinate 44,641 of JAZQIO010000006.1, read as the reverse complement.
GAGCTTTCGTGAAATGGGAGACGGTTCCGTTAAGGTAAGTATTCGTTCGCAGCTTGTGGATGCGGCAAATCTGGCAAGACAGTATGGTGGTGGTGGACATGAAAGAGCAGCGGGCTGTACTGTAAAAGGAACTCTTGAAGAGGTTAAACAAAAATTGGTCAGTGAGGCTGAAAGAAGAATAAAACTGGAGGTCAGAATCAGATAGTGGATGGTATAATAAATATTTATAAACCTGTTGGTATGACCTCTCATGATGTAGTAAATAAAGTTCGCAGAATTGCAGGTACTAAAAAAGTAGGACATACGGGAACTTTAGACCCTGATGCAGAAGGTGTTTTGCCGGTTTGCATTAACAGAGGAACAAAGGTTGCAGATATGCTTACTTTTTCTGATAAACGCTATACTGCCACTTTTAAATTGGGAATTATAACAGATACTCTTGATATAAGCGGTACAGTATTAGAGGAACGTCCCGTAAATGTCACCAAACAGCAAATTGTTGATAGCATCAAAAGCTTTGTTGGTACAATAGAACAAATTCCTCCTATGTATTCTGCAATCAAGGTGGATGGCAGAAAATTATGCGACCTTGCCCGTAAAGGAATAGAAGTGGAGCGTAAATCACGCACTGTAGAAATATATGAAATAAACGTTCTTGATGTAAAGGAAAATAGCTTTACAATAGATGTAAAATGCTCAAAGGGAACATATATTCGTACTCTTGGTAATGATATTGGTGAAAAATTGGGCTGTGGTGCAGTTATGACGAGTCTTGTACGCACTCAAAGCTCCATATTCAAAATTCGTGATTCTGTAAAGCTTGAAGACTTAACACCTGAAAATTACGGAAAATACGTGACTTTGGCTGTTGATTTGTTTGATGGTGAGAAAATAATTGTTGACAACAGTATTTTAAGCAAGGTTTTAAACGGTAATGCTATACCTTATGATGGTATTGAGGGTGCTTATTACAAATTGTATGACAGTGATGGCAGACTTCTTAGTCTTTCTAAAATGGAGGACGGAATGCTGAAGGTAGAAATAATGTTTTGCGTTGGTGAACAACAATGAAAATATTGAAAAGTAGCGAAATGCTCCCAAAAGGTATGGCAATTGCACTTGGTGCATTTGACGGAATTCATATGGGGCACAGAAAATTAATTGAAAATATCGTAAATTATTCTAACGATAACAACTGTAAATCCTGTATATATACTTTTGATATGTTACCATCGGGTGCAAAATATATTAACGATTGGGAAAAACGTATTAAAATATTCGAAGGTCTTGGTGTGGATTATCTTTATATTCAAAAGTTTGATACAGATTTTAAAAATACATCTGCAACAGATTTTCTTAACAGTTTTATTAAGGAAGCAAATTATGTAACCGTTGGCTTTAATTTTCGTTTTGGAAAAGGAAGAGAGGGCAACACACATTTTTTAAAGGACTATTGTATTGAAAATGATATCATTATTGATGTAGTAGAGCCCGTCTACCTTGGAAGTGAAATTGTAAGCAGCACAAAAATACGTGGTTATATAGAAGAAAATAACTTTGAAATTGCAAGGAAAATGCTTGGACGGGATTTTTGTATATCCGGTACGGTGGTTCACGGTAACGCAATAGGCAGAACAATGGGTTTTCCCACTGCCAATATTTGTGTAGATGAAAACCGTATAATGCCTTCAGAAGGTGTATATGCTACCGTTACGGAATATGAAGGAAAAATATATCCTTCAGTAACAAATTACGGAGGCAAGCCTACCTTTAAGGATAACAAAATATTGTTGGAAACAAACATTTTTGATTTTGAAGGAGATTTATACGGCAAAAATATTTCCGTTTGCTTTTTGGAAAAGCTAAGAAACGTAGTTGGTTTTAGTTCAAAAGAGGAACTTAAAAACCAATTAAAAGCTGACAAAAATAAAAGTTTGGAAATTTTTAAAAAATATCTTTACAAATGAAAAATTGTGTAGTATAATATATGAGGCTAATGCTGGGTTTCAGGATAATGTTCCACACAACTGATGCTCGGGTTAAGCGTAAAATTTAAGTGGAGGTGAAAGCACTATGATGAAGGAAGTAAAGCAGGAAATTATTGCAAAGTACAAATTGCATGAGACTGACACAGGTTCTCCTGAAGTTCAGATCGCTATACTTACAGAAAGAATCAACCATCTTAACGAACATCTTAAGATTAACAAGAAGGACCATCACTCAAGAAGAGGTCTTTTGAAAATGGTTGGTCAGAGACGTGGTCTTTTGAACTATCTTATGAAAAAAGATATCGAAAGATACAGAGCAATCGTTGCTAAATGTAACTTGAGAAAATAGTTAAAATGAAAACGGGTGATACTTTGTTGTATCACTCGTTTGATTGCTTTTAAAACTAATTAACAAAGAGGCGGAGGTTAGCAGTTAATTATATGTATTCGTATGAGTATGTATAACTAAGTGCTAAATGATGCCTCGTAAAATAAATAAAATTGGAGGTAATTTAAAATGGCATTCAGACAGTTTGAAACTACCGTTGCAGGTAGAAAACTTGTTGTAGAAACAGGTAAAATGGCACAGCTTTCCAATGGCTCATGTATTGTAAGATACGGTGACACAGTTGTTATGACAAATGTAACAGCTTCGGACAAGCCTCGTGAGGGTGTTGACTTTTTCCCTCTATCTGTTGACTACGAAGAAAAACTTTATTCGGTAGGTAAAATCCCCGGCGGTTTTACAAAGAGAGAAGGCAAGCCTTCAGACAAGGCTATTCTTACAAGCCGTGTTATTGACAGACCAATCAGACCTTTGTTCCCTAAAGACCTTAGAAATGACGTATCTATCGTTTCCACAGTTTTGAGTGTTGAACAGGACAACCTTCCTGAATTCGGCGCTATGATGGGTACAGCTATTGCTATTGCAATTTCCGACATTCCTTTCAACGGTCCTGTTGCAAGCGTATTTGTTGGTATTGTTGACGGTGAATTTGTTATCAACCCAACTGCAGAGCAGAGAGAAGTAAGTCAGCTTAATATGACTGTTTCAGGTACACGCCAGAAGGTTTGTATGATTGAAGCAGGTGCTAAAGAAGTTCCTGATGATGTTGTTTATGACGCAATTATGCTTGCTCATGAAGAAATCAAGAAGCTTTGTGACTTTGTTGACGAAATTGCAGATGCAGTAGGTAAGAAGGAAAAGATTAAATATGAAGCTTTCGATATCAACCACGATTTGTATGACGATGTTGAAAGAATTGCTATTGACGATATTAAAAACGCTCTTGACACAGATGACAAGAAAATCCGTGATGCAAGAATGTTGATAGTTGAAGAAAAACTTGAAGCAGAACTTGCTGAAAAGTATGAAAACTACGACACTGAAATTGGTGAAGTTCTTTATAAGATGCAGAAAAACATCGTAAGAAGCTGGCTTAAGGATGAACACAAGCGTGTAGACGGCCGTGGTATTGATGATATCCGTCCTCTAAGTGCAGAAGTTGGTTTGCTTCCACGAGTTCACGGTTCAGGTATGTTTACAAGAGGTCAGACTCAGGTTCTTACAGTTGCAACCCTGGGTGCTCTTGGTGATGCACAGAAACTTGACGGTCTTGATGAAGCTGAACAGAATAAGAGATATATCCACCACTACAACTTCCCATCATACTCTGTTGGTGAAACAAAGCCATCAAGAGGTCCGGGAAGACGTGAAGTTGGTCACGGTGCTTTGGCAGAACGTGCTTTGGAACCTGTAATTCCTACAGAAGAAGAATTCCCATATGCTATTCGTTTGGTTTCGGAAGTTCTTTCTTCAAACGGTTCAACATCACAGGCTTCAGTTTGCGGAAGCACATTGGCTCTTATGGATGCAGGTGTGCCTATTAAGGCTCCTGTTGCAGGTATCTCTGTTGGTCTTATTGACGAAGGCGACAGCTTTATGACAATGCTTGACATTCAGGGTCTTGAAGACTTCCACGGCGATATGGACTTTAAGGTAGCAGGTACAAAAGACGGTATCACAGCAATTCAGATGGACCTTAAGATTGACGGTCTTACTCCTGCAATTATCCGTGAAGCTTTCGCTAAGACAAAGGCTGCACGTATCAAGATTATTGACGAAGTATTGCTTAAGGCTATCGAAAGCCCAAGAGCAGAACTTTCAGCATATGCTCCAAGAGTAGAAACAATGTACATCGATCCTGAAAAAATCAGAGACGTTATTGGTAGTGGCGGTAAGACAATCCAGAAGATTATTGCTGATACGGGTGTGAAGATAGACATTGACGACGACGGCAGAGTTCTTATTATGTCAGTTGACGGTCCTTCACTTCAGGCTGCAAAGGATATCATTACAGGTATCGTAAAGGAACCTGAACCCGGTGAAGTTTACGTTGGTACAGTAACAAGAATTATGCAGTTTGGTGCCTTTGTTGAAATATTGCCCGGTAAGGAAGGTCTTGTACACATTTCAAAGCTTGCACAGGAACGCGTTGAAAAGGTGGAAGATGTTGTTAACGTAGGCGATGAAATTAAGGTTAAGGTTATCGAAATCGACGATAAGGGAAGAATTAATTTATCTAAAAAGGATGCAGAGTAATTTTGCTATAAGAATTTAACAATCAGGGCTGTCGGAAAACGACAGCCCATTTTGTCCATTTTAAACTTTAGGAGGAAATATGATGAATCCATGGCATGATTTTGAAAAAGAAAGAGTAACACCCGAAAAATTTGTAAGTCTTATAGAAATTCCGAAAAAATGTCACAAAAAATATGAACTTGATAAGAAAACAGGACTTATACGACTTGACAGAATTTTGTTTACATCCACACATTATCCGCAAAACTACGGCTTTATTCCGCTTACACTTTCCGATGACGGAGACCCACTTGATGTTTTGGTATTGTGTCAGGAAGAACTTGATATTTTAACAATTGTAGACTGTTATCCAATCGGTGTTCTTAAAATGACGGATGATAACGAAACTGACGAAAAGATTATTGCAATCCCATATACAGACCCGTCACTTAATATGTATAATGATATTTCTGAGCTTCCAAAGCATCAGTTTGACGAAATCAAGCACTTCTTTGAAGTGTATAAGATGCTTGAGGAAAAGGTAACTGTTGTTGATGAAATATGTGGCAGAGAGGAAGCTCTTAAAGTTATACAGAACTGTATAGATGCATACGACACAAATGTAAGAAAGTACTTGAAATAATAAACGGTGAGAAAAATGATAATAGATTTTCATACCCATGTTTTTCCGCCACAAATTGCGGCAAAAACCTTGGATGCACTAAAGGCAAATGTATATAATGTACGGGGGGAAAGTGTACCTGCATATACAGAGGGAACTGTTGAAAGCCTACGGCAGTCGATGGCAGAAAACGGTGTTGATATAAGTGTTGTTATGCCCATTGCAACAAAGCCAAAGCAGACACCTACCATAAACTCCTATGCAAAGGAAATAACAGGAGGGAATATAATTTCCTTCGGTTCACTGCATCCTATGCAGGATGACTGGGAGGAAGTAATAACTGACCTTGCAAGGCAAGGCTTTATAGGTGTTAAAATTCACCCTCAGTATCAGAATGTGTATGTAGACAGCCCTGAGGTAATAAGAATTGTAAAAAAGGCAGATGAGCTTGGACTTTATACAATGTTCCATGCAGGTGTGGATATTGGCGTACCTACATCAGAGCTTTGTAATCCCGAAAGACTTAAAAGACTTTTGGACTATGTAAGCGGTAAGTATATTATAGCTGCACATCTTGGAAGCTTTGAAATGTGGGACGATGTTGAAAAATACCTTGTGGGCAGTGAAATGTATTTTGATATTTCCTATGCTTGTAGTCACATTGAAAAAGAACAATTTTTGCGTATTATAAGAAACCATGGTGCAGAAAAAATTTTGTATGGTAGCGATTCACCCTGGAAAAGTCAGTCAAGTCCTTTGGAGGAACTTAAAAAGCTTGACCTTGCACAGGAAGAAATGGATATGATTACACACAAAAATGCATTAAGAATACTTGATATAAGAAACTTCGAATAAACGGAGTTTCTTTTTTGTTGATTTTAAACTTGTTTTGTGTTATATTTAGATTGTAATATTTTATTGAAGTGTAAGAGTTTAATGTTTAAATTCGGATTTTATGAAAAAGAAATAACAACTCTGTTAGGTTGTGGTGTTCCTGGATATTTCAGCATTTGCAGAGGCTGTGCGTACTTGACCGCCTTTATGCAAGAGCTGTTGTAATTGAAGAAAGCGGAAAAAAGGTTGCAATTTTGTCAATTGACGGACTTCATCCAAAAACGGATGTGTGCGATGAAATAGTAAGAAGAACAGTAGAAAAAGAAAAAATTGCAGAAGCAAGACACATTATTGAAACTGTAAAGGAGAAAAAGGGTGTCAAGATTTCTGCGGACAATACAGACCCTGAACAGTATAAGCTTGCAATGGCAAAAAGACTTGTGGGCTTTTTAGATTCCACACCTGAAAAGCTGAATGTTTCTGTTCAGTGTAAGTATAAATCAATCAAAAAGGAGATATTTACAATGGATAGCATTACAATTACAAAAAAATTAAATGTAAAAAGACAGTACGATGTTATTGTGTGCGGTGGTGGTGTAGCAGGAGTTGCTGCTGCAGTTACTGCAGCAAATGATGGACATTCGGTGCTTATTATAGAAAAGTCTAATATTCTTGGTGGACTTGCAACCTTGGGATTAATTAATCTGTTTGTTCCAATGTGTAATGGACGCGGTAAACAAATAATTTTTGGTTTGTGTGAAAAATGGGCAAGACTAAGTGCAGAATATGGATACGATACAATACCGGAGGAATGGAAAAATGGAGAGCCGAAAGAGCCTACGAATATAAGATATATTCAACGATTTTCTCCCCATATTTTTGCACTTCAACTTACAGAAGAAATAACCAAGTCAGGTGCGGATATTCTTTTTGACTGCATAGCTTGTGAGCCGGTTATGGATGGTAATGTATGTAAGGGCGTTATTACGGAAAGTAAGTCAGGTACAGAATATTATGCCTGCAAAATGCTCATAGATGTAACGGGAGATTGTGATGTTTTGCGTCGTGGAGGTGTGCCTGTTGTTACAGGAGAAAACTTTTTTACATATAGTGCAAAAATGATTACTCTTGCATCCTGTGAAAAGGCTGTTAAGGAGAAAAATATTTATCGTGCCTTTACCGGTATTTCAGGTGGCGGTATAAATCTGTTCGGAGATAATCAGCCTGATGACGTTCCAAAATGGTCAGGGCTTACAGTTGAAGAAGTTACAGATTATCTAATAAGAAATCAGCATCTTGTACTTGAAAAATTAAAGGAGACAGACAGATTCAGTCGTGATATTACACATCTTCCCTTCATGCCTCAGTTCAGAACAACATGCAGACTTAATGGTGACTATGCCTTGAAGGTTTCAGATGCATACAAGCATTTTGATGATTCAATTTGTGCGATAAATGATTTTGAACACAGAGACCACTTGTTTGAAGTTCCTTTAAGATGTATAACAAGAAAGGATTATCCAAACATGCTGACTGCAGGCAGAAGTGCTTCCGGTGTAGGCTATGGATGGGATCTTCTTCGTGTTATTCCTCCTGCAATTATTACAGGTCAGGCAGCTGCAAAGACGGCTTGTATGGCAATTGAGGATAAGACAAATGTTGCTGATGTAAATATCTCTGCGTTGCAGTCAAAGCTTGAAAAAGCAGATGTTATGGTTCATTTTCCTGATGAATATGTTCCTGAGGATAAAACGGTTGTGATTCACGGTAAAAATACTGCAGAGATTGATGGCGGCCATATATAATACATCAGAAAGACATTATACAAGCTAATGATATAAATTTATAAGGAGGTGTGGATATGTCTTTTGCATCAGAAGTAAAGGGAGAAGTTTGTAATATAGATATTACCGAGGTTTGCTGTGCCCGTGCCGAGCTTGTGGGAATGGTGTGCTACGGTGCTTCGATAAAAAACAATGAAATTAAACTTCGTACGGAAAATGCCATAGTTGCCCAGCGTTTTTATGACCTTATAAACTTTTTATATAATATCAAAATAAATGTAGATGTTACAGATGCCGGAGTGTATTATGCCACACTTGAAGGAACTGACGTAATAAAGATTTTAAGGGATATGAAGCTTTCCGGTGTACCAATGAGAATAGACCGTGAAATTGTACGTAACGAGTGCTGTAAATCGTCAATTTTAAGGGGTGCTTTTTTGGGTGGAGGAAGTATGATAGACCCTGCAAAAGGATACCATGTGGAGCTTGTTTCTAATCTTCACTCTCTTGAAAAAGACCTACGTCAGGTTTTTGAATATTTCGAGTTATATCCTAAGGTTATAAAAAGATACGGAAATAATGTTTTCTACATAAAGGAAAGCCAACAGATAGAAAATTTGCTTGCTTCAATGGGTGCATACAGTAAAATGATGGAATTTGTTAATGTTGTTATAGAACGTGATATGAGAAATTCCGTAAACAGAAAAGCAAATTTTGAGGCGGCAAATGCTACAAAGGTTTTTCAAACAGCTATGCGTCAGCAAAATGCCATAAAAAAAGTAGTTTTAGAGCACGGTTGGCAAAGTCTTTCGCCGGAGCTTGCAGAGGTGGCAAAATTAAGAATGGAAAGTCTTGATATGCCACTTTCGGAAATGGCGGAAAGGCTTGGTATATCAAAGTCGGGTGTAAACCACAGAATGAGAAAACTTTTACAGCTTGCAGAATTTGAATAATAAAAAAGGAGGGGTAGTATGTCGGATTTTGTACATCTTCATACACATACTGCGTATAGTCTTTTAGACGGTGCATGCAGAATTGAAAAGCTTGTAGAAGAAGCAAAAAAACACAACCAGTCTGCCCTTGCCATTACGGACCACGGTGTAATGTACGGTGTGGTTGATTTTTACAAGGAAGCAAAAAAGCAGGGTATAAAGCCAATTATTGGTTGCGAAATGTATATTGCCGAGCGTACTTTGTATGAAAAAGAATACTCATATGACTCAAAACGCTTTCACGTAATTTTGCTTGCTAAAAACAATGTGGGCTACCAAAATCTTGTTAAGCTTGTAAGTATTTCTCATGTAGACGGTTTTTATGTAAAACCTCGAATTGACAAAAATACTTTAAGAAGGTACAGTGATGGGTTAATATGCCTTTCTGCGTGTATTGCAGGTGAAATACCTCAGGCAATTCTTAGTAATGATATTGAAAATGCAAAACTTCTTGTTCGTGAATATATAAGTATTTTCGGTAAAGAAAACTTTTTTCTCGAAATGCAAAATCACGGTATTCCTGAGGAAATGCAGGTGAATGCACAGCTTGTGAATTTTGCAAGAGAGTATGGTGTAGAAATAGTTGCAACCAACGACGTACACTATGTAAGCAAAAAGGATGCAAGATATCAGGATATTCTTATGTGTATCCAGACCGGTAAAAAGGAATCGGAAACCGACAGACTGAAGTTTGAAACAGATGAGATGTACTTAAAATCATCGGAGGAAATGGCAGAGCTTTTCAAAACACTTCCCAAAGCAATTGAAAATACCGTTAAGATTGCGGATATATGTAATGTGGAACTTGAATTCGGCAACTACCATTTGCCTGAGTTCAAATTGCCTAACGGAGTTGACCATTTTGATTATCTGAAAAGAATCTGCTTTGACGGTTTGAAAAAACGGTATGAAAATTATAATGAGCACATAGAGCGTTTAAAATATGAAGTCAATGTTATAAATGATATGGGCTTTACTGATTATTTCCTTATTGTATGGGATTTTGTAAAATATGCCAAAGAAAACGGTATATATGTCGGTCCCGGTAGAGGAAGTGCGGCAGGAAGTCTTGTTTCGTATTGTCTGGATATAACTACCGTCGATCCTATAAAATACAACCTTATTTTCGAAAGATTTTTAAATCCTGCACGTATTACAATGCCGGATATTGATATGGACTTTTGTATTGAAAGACGTGGCGAGGTTATAAACTACGTCCGTGAAAAATACGGAAATAAAAATGTTGCACAAATTATAACCTTTGGTACTTTGTCTGCACGATCTGTTATACGTGATGTTGGCAGAGTTATAAGCGTTCCGTATGCAGATGTAGACGTTATTGCAAAAATGATTCCCGCATCACCGGGACAAACTATAAATAAAGCTCTTGAAGAAAATCAGCGTCTGCGGGATAAATACAATTCCAACCCTAAGATCAAGGAAATGATTGACATAGCTAAAGAGCTTGAGGGCTTGCCCCGTCATGCCTCCACACATGCGGCAGGTGTTGTTATAACGGGAAGGGAAGTAAGTGATTATGTTCCTTTGGCACTTTCTGATGAACAGCCTGTTACCCAGTATGTTATGACCACTTTGGAAGAACTTGGTTTGCTTAAAATGGACTTTTTGGGTCTTCGTAACCTTACTGTTATTAAAAATACGATAAATAATATAAAATTGTGTAAGGGTGAAGAACTGGATATCAATAAAATTGATATGAATAAAAAAGAGGTATATGCTCTTATAGCTTCAGGTAATACTGACGGTGTATTTCAGCTTGAAAGTGCAGGAATGAAGAATTTCATGCGTGAGCTTAAGCCATCATGCATGGAAGATATCATAGCCGGAATTGCTCTTTACAGACCGGGGCCTGCGGATTCTATACCTAAATATATTGAAAGTAAAAATAATCACAACAAAATAACTTATAAGCATCCAATGCTGCAACCTATTTTGGAATCTACTTACGGTTGTATTGTGTATCAGGAACAGGTTATGCAAATAGTGCAGATTATGGCAGGCTATTCTTTAGGTCGTGCAGATGTGCTCAGAAAAGCTATGGGTAAAAAGAAACCCGAGGTTATTTTAAAGGAAAAGAATGCTTTTATTTATGGTGACGGTGAAGTTTGCGGTGCTGTCAAAAACGGTGTGCCTGAAGATGTTGCAGAATCAATTTTCAATGATATGGCAGACTTTGGCAAATATGCTTTTAATAAATCTCATGCTGCAGCGTATGCGATAGTAGCTTATCAGACAGCATACCTGAAAACATTTCATAAAGTTGAATTTATGGCGGCATTAATGTCATCGCAAATGGGTAATACAGATAAGCTTAATGAATATATTGCACAATTGCCAAAAATGGGAATAAAGATTTTGCCGGTGGATGTAAATAAAAGTTATGCAGACTTTATACCGGAAGGAAACTGCATAAGATATGGGCTTGCTGCAATAAAAAATGTTGGAAGAAATTTTGTGTCAAATATTATTAAAAACCGTTATGGTGGATATAATTCTTTAAAGGAGTTCTGCATAAATAACAGTGAAGACGGCATAAACAAAAGAGCTTTGGAATTTTTAATTAAAGCGGGGGCTTTTGATAATGTCGGCAAGGGTGCACGCTCCCAGTATCTTGCAATATTTGAAAAAACCGTAGATGAAGCATCAGACTCGGCAAGGTCTAATTTTTCAGGACAGGTATCCTTTCTCGGTTCGGCAGAATTAAATGATGACTTACCTAACATTCAACCTTTTTCAAAGGAATATACACTGCGTCTTGAAAAAGAGGCAATGGGAGTATATTTGTCAGGTCATCCTTTGGATGAATACGCTGATGTTATGGAGAAAATCTCAACAAATAACATTGCCGAAATTATAAATTCCTTTGGCGGAAGTAACTGCGGAAAAGTAAAGGATGGAGATATTGTTAAAATTTGCGGTATTATCACTTCTGTTAATACTAAGGTTACAAAAAATAATTCGCGTATGGCATTTGTTCAGCTTGAAGATTTGTACGGTAGTATGGAGATTGTCGTATTTCCGAATAAATACAGCGCTTTTGAAACGTTGGTTACAGAGGGAAGCAAGGTTTGTATAAGCGGTAAGGTAGATGGTGACGAAGAGGGAAAAGTGAAAGTTCTGGCAGATAATATAGCTGAGCTTAAAATGTCATCAAAAAGTAAAGCGTATATAAAAATACCAAAAGGCAAAGAAAAAAAGACGGAAACAGTAAAGGAATTGCTTAAATTATATTCAGGTAATGTTCCGGTATTTATCTATATGGAGGCTGAAAACAAGTATTATGCTGCAAGTGAGGAATATTGGATACAGCCATCACCTGCCCTTGAAAGACACCTTAAAAAGAATCTTGGTGACGAGTGCTGTATTGTTTTAAAATAATATACTTGCTTTAATCTTAAAATAACTATTGATTTTTGTTGAATTTTGTAGTAAAATAAAATAGATAAGCTATTATATTGGAGGGGAAGTAATTTGCGTTACTTTCTGCCAGGCGGAGGTTATATGTGGACTGTTGTATATACAGCGCAAGATAAAGAAATTATTGATAATTTAAGTAATGCGTTACGCGGTGTAAGTATTTTGGTGAAAATTATATGTGCCGCAAGTGAAAACAAATTTGATATTCTTGTTCCTTCTACAGAAGTTGAACAGGCGCATAATGTTTTGATTGATTTGACTTTTTAATGTGGATTGGAGGTTTTTGTATGTCTAAGGTACATTGTATAGGCGTTTTAACAAGTGGTGGTGACGCACCGGGTATGAATGCGGCAATACGTGCGGTTGTACGTGCTTCAAAATATTACGGTATCCGTGTTATGGGTATTAAAAACGGATATGAAGGGTTACTTCATGGTGATATTTTTGAAATGGACGCGCGTTTTGTTTCGGAAACAATGCAGCGTGGCGGTACAATTCTCAAGACTGCAAGAAGTAAAGAATTTAAAGAAATAGAAGGGGTAAAACGCGGAATTAATGAAGCGCGTTACTTTGGTATAGATGGTCTTGTTGTTATAGGCGGTGACGGATCTTTCCGTGGAGCTAAAGATTTGTGCGAAAATGGCTTGCCTACAATTGGCATTCCCGGTACAATTGATAACGATATTCCTTATACCGAATATACAATCGGGTTTGATACTGCTATAAATACTGCTATGGAAGCGGTTGACAAAATAAGAGACACTGCCAGCAGTCACAGCCGTTGTAATATTATTAAGGTTATGGGCAGAAATTCAGGTAATATTGCACTTAATGTTGGTATTGCATCCGGTGCAGAAGCTATACTTATACCTGAAAAAGAAATAGATTTTGAAAATGATATTATAAAACCTATTGAACAGGGCAGAAACAGAAATAAAAAGCATTTCATAATCATTCTTGCAGAAGGTGTTAATACAGATGTTACCGAGCTTGAAAAGAAAATTCATGAAGAAACGGGAATTGAAACACGAACAACTATTCTCGGTTATCTGCAAAGAGGAGGAAGCCCTACTGTTTTAGACCGTGTACGTGCCAGTGAAATGGGTGTACGTGCTGTACAGCTTTTAAAAGAAGGTATCGGTAACAGAGTAATTGGCGTTAAAAACAGTGAAATTTATGATGTTGACATATTTGAAGCCTTGTCAATGGAAAATAAAACAAGAGAAGATTTGGTCGATCTTTCAAAAATACTATCAATATAAGGAAGTGCCGATTTGAGTATTCCAAATATATTATCCATATTCAGATTAGTATTAATACCTTTTTTTACATACTATATTGTCGTAAAAGATAATTTCCTTATAGCGGGAATATTGCTTGTTATATCAGGTATTACTGACTATTTTGACGGATACATTGCAAGAAAATTTAATATGAAAACAAACTTGGGAAAAATATTAGACCCGTTGGCAGATAAGTTTACTCAACTTATAGCAGTAATTTGTCTTGCTGTAAAGGGTTATGCTGTAATGTGGTTTTTGGCAGCATTCTTGTTCTTGAAGGATTTATTCCTGCTTATAGGCGGAATAATGCTTTATCAGAAAAAAGATGGTATGATTCCATCAAATTTATTTGGTAAGTTTGCTACCTTGGTTTTTTATGTTGCAGTTGTTCTTTTAACATTGTTTGGACAATTCCTCAGTGAAAATGTGAAATATATTATTGCTATTATAATAGTTTTAGTATGTCTGGTAGCATTTATTTCGTATGTTTTCAAATTTTTTTCAATTCGCGCAAAAAAAATTCAATAAAGTACTTGCATTGTTGAAAAAAATTTGGTATAATATAAGACGCTGTATAAAATTTATAAAAATTTGTGTTGATTGTTTTGTGATTATATAAGGAGGTGCGAAGCATGGCAAAGTGTGAAGTATGTGGTAAAGGCGTTGCTTTTGGTATAAAAGTCAGCCATTCACACAGAAGAAGCAATAGAATGTGGAAGCCAAACATCAAAAGAGTTAGAGCCATCGTTAATGGCGAGCACAAGAAAGTTTACGTATGTACACGTTGCTTGCGTTCAGGTAAGGTAGAACGTAACTACGGTAGTGCTGCTCCTGTTGCAGCAGAGGCAATAGTTGCTGCTGAATAATATTGATGTTAAATATTAATACTGACACATATTACCGCTGATAGTTTATATCAGCGGTTTTTGCTGTGTTTTAATATCATTGTGGCAATTTTCTTTTTTTTTCATATTATGTATTGAGCCTAAAAATTAAAGTTCAATACTTATATGGGAGGTTAATGTTTTATGAATGATGTTCAAAGACCTAACTGCGATTTTAAAGATGGTGTATGTATTCATACAGATCAGGTGTATGATTCCTGCAGAGAAAAAGATTGTCTTGAAGATTTGCAGGTTATATTAACCGCAGAGGGGCAGTGTATTGTAGACCAGGCAATTAACGTAAAAGTTAAAAGTGCAGAAGTAATATGGGTATTTACGGATTTAGAACCCGTTCCGTTTAACAAAGGCTTTTTTACAGTGGATATAAAATATTTTTTCAAAGTTGTTTTGGATGTATTCCGCGGCATTGGTCAGCCTACACAGGTTGAAGGTCTTGCAACTTATGATAAAAAGGTTATTCTTTTTGGCTCTGAGGGTAATTCAAAAGCTTTTTCTTCAGCATATAATCCGGGTAATCAGATGCCTGTAATGTGGAAGAAAAACAATCTTCCAAAAGCAGTAGTAGAGGTTGTTCAGCCAATAGCCTTGTCGGCAAGAATTGTTGATTCCAATGATAAGTGCTGTTGTTGCTGCTGTGATGTTTCAAGTATTCCTGATTCGATTTGCGGTTGCTTTAATCAAGAACTGGTTGTTCCTTCAAACGAACGTAAAATTTTGGTAACTTTAGGTATATTTACAATTGTCAAAATTGAACGTAATGTTCAGCTTTTGATTCCGGCAATAGATTTTTGTATTCCAACAAAGGAATGCCCTGCCGCAACAGAACAGAATCCGTGTGAATTGTTTAACTCATTGAAATTCCCTATGGACGAATTCTTCCCACCACAGCGTGGTGAATTTGAAGATAACGATTGTTGTTGTAAATAGCATATACAAGGGGTGTCGCAAAATAATTTAATTTTGCGACACCCCCTTTTCCAATTTTTACTGTTATATTGCCAATTACTTTTATATATGATAAAATATTTTTGGAAAAGTACAACATTTTGCCCTTTTGAATTGTATTACTAATGAAAAGGGCATTTTTGGAGGTGACTTATTTGGGTAATTCTGCGTTACGTACGGACGAAGAAATTACTCGGGTTTACGAAAAATATGTGGATACAGTCTACAGGGTTTGCTTTATGATGCTTAAAAATGTATCTGAAACAGAAGATGCGACTCAAAATGTCTTTATAAAGTACATGAATGACAATAAAGAGTTTGAAAGCGAAGAACATTTAAAGGCGTGGTTTATTGTCACCGCTCAAAATGAGTGTAAAAATATGCTGAAGCATTGGTTCAGGGCAAAAAGAGATAATATTGAAGACGCTCCCGAACAGTCGTATGTAGATGATGACAGCAAAAAAGACTTGTTGGAAAAGGTGTTTTCATTGGATGAAAAATACCGTATGCCAATATATCTTTACTATTACGAAGGATATTCCACATCCGAGATTTCTGAAATGTTAAATACAAAGCACTCTACAATTCGTACATATATGGCGAAGGGTAGAGAAAAATTAAAAATATTACTGGAGGAGGATAGTTATGAGGATTGAAGAATTAACAGACTGTTTTGATTCCGTAACTCCTACAAAAGAACAAAAAGAAAAAATTTTGGCAGGTATTATGGCTGCAAAAGAAAAGCCTGTTAAGGTAGTAAGATTAAACAGATACAAATTTGTTTCAATTGCAGCTGTTGTGGCAGTAGGTGTTTTTGTGGCAGTATATTCTAATTTGGGAAAAAATGTAGGACCCGTAGTACATACACCTCAGACTACAGAAGGAAACAGCACTTCAACATATGCTGTAAACATTAATCAAAAAAGTGATGAACAAAATAAATTGTCCGATAATCAGGTTAACCTTAATACTGAAACAGAAAATGTTCATCCGGTTGAACAAATTCCAACGACATCGGAAGAAAGCTTGTCAGAAGAATTGAATAAAGCATATCCTGAATTGGAGGACGAATTTACGGAAGACTATCCAATGGTAGCTATGCTTAATCCGGAGGAAAATACACGTATTGCACCTGCTCCGTCTGAACCGGCAGATTCGGATAATGTCGAAAATGTACCGGAAGAAAGTGATCCTGTTAATGATGAAGAGAAATACGGAGGAACATATTCTGCCGGTGGCGGTGGCGGAGGTGGCTCTGCAAGCGGTGGCGGCAGTGCAGCTGGCGCTTATAAAAGCCTTACGATTACAGAGGTTATGAATCATAGCATTTATTCGCAGTTTATGCCGGTTGTGTATACCGATAAATTTAATTTCTACAACGCTATAGAATATACAAACAGATTAAAGGTAGTGTTTAAGAATGATATTGGAAATTATATGTCGGTATCTGTTTTCAAAGACGGTGATTACAATTTTTACGAACAGGTTTTAACTCCCGAAGAAATAAAAAATATTAAATCTGACGGCTATATGAATTTTGCTGTAAAATGTGAGGATTATTACATTGTTTATAATGTCGAAACAAATAATTCTTCTGCTGTATATGATATGGTGATATCATCGGCTTATTTTAATAATTAAAAATTGACAATTAAAAGGAGATGGACTGAATGAAAAAAATTATCAGCATTTTATTGGTAACGGTTATGGTTTTATCATGTACTGCGGTGTTTGCGGATAACGATGCCTCAAAGGCCATGGAAACTGTATTGTTGAACGTAAAATCCAAGGTTGATATCCCCGGAGAATATACGGAATTCAGTCCCTACGCCTATGATGAAAACGGCAAGACAAACTATACATTCAGTTGGGCTAAGGAAGATGGTAATGCACATATTGAAGTATCCTGTGACGAACAGGGCAGAATTAACAGATATTATTTTTATGACAATTTATTAAAGTCTGAAAAAAAACTTACGTCACTTTCCAAAGGAGATATAGTAAAATTTGCAGAAAATTTCCTGCAAAGAGCTTTGCCGGAAGTTTATGCTGATGCTGAAGCATTTGAGTTTGACGCCGAATCCTGGTTTGTAAGTAATAATACATACAGGCTTACTTTCAGACGGTATTCCGGAATGAAAGAAGTTAAGGATAATTATGCGGATTTACGAATTGTAGTTTACGATGACATACCGTATATAAGAAATATGAATGTCAACTATAACTATGATGCAAAGTGGACAACAAAAACACCTGATGCTACGGGAGAACACCACTATATAAATGTATTTCCAATGGAATTGATATACAAAGATGCGAATTCCTACAACAATGAAGATGATGAAAATAAAACAGTTCTGGTTTACCGCAGTAAGGATGCTGATTACGGATTTGTTTCAGCGGTGTATCCTTATGACAGAGTGTATGAGGATGAAAGCGAAAATATTATTTTCGGTGGTTCCGGTGGAGGCATATTAAGAGATGAAGCAGCAGTTGAAACCAATAAAAATATGCTGACAGAACAGGAAATTAAAGAGCTTGCAAATGTGGAAGGATTGATTTCAAAAGATGAGGCACAGAAGTATTTGAAAAGTCTTCCTTATGTAAGCATCGATTCTGATATGGAACTTGCTTCATATAACATAACAAAAAGTGATGAAAAATACATAGTAAGTCTTCGCTATGAAACAAGTAATAAAGATGATTACAAATATCTTACTGCAAGTTTTGACGGTGAAAGCGGTAAAGTTTTAAGTTTGTATTCCGGCGGTAAGTATGATTATGAAAGCAACGAACTTACGGATAAACAGAAAGAGGATGCCTCTGAAAAGGTTGATGAATTTTTGAAAGCTGTTGCACCGGAGGAATCGGCTCAGTGCAGAGAACAGGAAATTAACGGTTACAATAATGAATGTTCCTTTGATTTTGACCGTTATGTAAATGATATAAGATATATTGATGACGGTATTAATGTAACCTTTAATGTTAAAACAAATAAAATTATAAGTTACCGTCTTGATTTTGAAAACGACAAGGTTTTTGATGATGCATCAAACGTAATTTCAAATAATATGGCTACTAAATGCTTGTTTGACATTACTACTATTAAGTGTATATGGGTATTGTCAGGCGGCGAATATATCCCTTGTTTTACATTGAAGGAATATGGTACTTTGATAGACGCCTTTACGGGTGAAGAATATAAAGAAGAAATATATCACGAACAGAAAAGCTATGAATATTCTGACCTTAAAGGTCATTGGGCTGAAGAAAAAATTAACAAGCTTGCAGAAATACAAATTGGCTTTGACGGAGATAAATTCAATCCCGATGCACCAATCAGTCAGTATGATTTACTAAGACTTTTTGCGGCAGGTATACATTATCAGGATTATCTTACATATCCCCAAGATATGCTTTATGAAAACTTTATATATGACGGCATATTAACAGAAGAAGAAAAAAATCCCGACGGTCAGGTACTGCGTGAAGATGCGTTTGTGTATATGGTACGCCTTGACGGACTTGATAGGGTTGCAAAACTTTCAAATATATTCAAGGTTGAATATGCAGACGAAAATTTGCTTTCAGAGGGTAAAATAGGCTACCCTGCAATACTTACGGGTATGAATGTAATTTGCGGAAACGGCGGTTATTTGAAGCCTAAAACACCTATCACAAGGGCAGAAGCTGTTGTTATGGTTTATAATTATATGATAAATGAAAATTAGACACTATAAGTAGGGCACTATTCATCGGTGCTCAGTGTAATAAAAAATGGACTGTAAAAATTTGTTACAGTCCCTTGATTTTGTTTTAGAGGGGATAGGAAAAAATGTTTCAGAATGGACAAACCGAATCGAAGGGGTGACCCGAGACAGTACGATGGTACGGCTCGGGGGAGGTTTGTTCATAGCAAGAAAAAAGTAATTTTATGAAAAATCGAACAATTTCGATTTTTCTACCTTGTTTTCATAAATTTAATTCGATTATTTTATTGATAATATCTTGCTTTTTGTTTTTTCTTGCGTTCTGGACTTTTTTTACATTCCCTTCCTTCATTATTCATTATTAACTATTCATTATTCATTAAAAAGCCAAGCGTAGCTTGGTCTTTTTGAGTAGCCTTGTATTCAAGACCAATATAACCCTTATAATCAAGCTTTTTAATTTCTTTTAAAATGCTTACATAGTCCACCTTGCCTGTACCCGGCTCGTTTCTGCCCGGTGCATCAGCAACGTGAAAATGTCCTATAATATATATGTTTTCCCTTATATCCTCCATTGAAAAATCACCCATCATATTCTGGTGATAAATGTCGTAAAGCATCTTTATACGAGGGCTTCCTACCTTTCTTAACATTTCAAAAACGGGCTTTGCGTAGGGCATGGAATAACCCACTCTGTCTATGTTATTTAAAGGCTCTACAACCAAGTTAACATCGTATTCATTAAGCATAGGCTTTGCGGCATTTAAGCACTTTATAACATTTTCCTCACTGTAGGGTGCATTTTCACCAATAAGCACTATCATAGCCTTTGCATCCAAAGCCTTGTAAACAGGTATACTTTCCTCCAACGCCTGCAAAAAGTCATCAACTCTGCCGTCGTTTATAATACCTCTTGAAAGGTGGTAGGAAAGCTCTTCGTCAGTACTGTCAAGGTTAAAAACAGAAACATTAAGTCCGCTGTCTTGAATTTTACTTATAATTTTATTTGACCATTTCCAGAATTCTATTGTATCTATACCGCATTTTTTAACTTCCTCAAACCTATCGTAAAAATCGCAGTATGAAAACATCATATCTATACAACAACTAATCAAAATTCAAAACCTCCTTGTCTGTGGGAAGGTCTCCCACACTTGGTATTTCCAAAGTTTTTCCGCCCAGTTCAGCACTTTCGTGTGCAATAATGCCAACCAAAGTATATTCCGCAGACCTCCATGCGTTAATTGGCGGTATTTGATTCTGTACAACTGCCTTAACAAAGTCGTCTATGGTAAAGAAATGTGAACCGTTGTGACCGATTTGTGAAAGCTCATTTTTTGCCCTGTATTCCTCCGCCATTTCCACAAGGCATTTTGGAAGGCGTTTTGTATTATGTACCGCAGACCAGCCTGTGTGGTACTTATAGTCAAGTCTGCCTGCACCGTCTTTTATATTTTCCTTATTTTCCACAAAGGTGTATGTATTGACTTCATCGCTTACATCAAAAGACTGTGGCTGTTGACCGAAAACCTTGCCCTGTGAAAAAAAGTGTTGATTGCCACTACATTCATAAGCCCCTTTACTACCGTATATGCCTGTTATATAGCTTGAGGGTCTTGTTGTACCAATGCGTCGGAATTCATTTAATCTTCCAAGTGCACCGCTTTCAAATCGTACAACAGCAGTTTCGTTGGAAAATGAATTGTCCCAGGGGTTTACACCCTTGCCGTAAATACCGTCGCCGATTTTATCCTCAATACCAAAACAGCTTACCTCCTTCGGGCTTTCGCCGAATACAGATATAAGCATTGCAGCAGAATGTGTACCGTAAAACATGGGCGGTATGCCTGCAATAGCTTTGGATTCATAGGCACCGAGCATTTCAGTAATGTCGTGATAATACTGTGCCTCACCGTACATAACATCGCCGAATTTACCCTCTTTTTTAGCCTTTCTTGCCCACACTGCGCAGGGGAAATAATAACAGGTTTCCGCCATTGCAAAGGTAAGTCCCGTAGTTTTTACAAGATCTAAAATTTCAAATATTTCCTCCCTTGTACAGCCCATAGGCACTGCGGAAAACACGTTTTTCCCTGCCTTTAGTGCCTTTATAATCATAGGTCCGTGCAAATGCCTCGGCGTAAAAATACCTACGCTGTTTATATCTTTGTCATTTTCAAGCATTTGGTCAAAGCTTTGATACATTTTAATGCCGTATTCATTTGAAACCGCATTTCTTCTTTCAGTATTAAGCTCTGCACCCACCACCGTTTCAACATCGGGATGCCTTAAAAATATATCAAGATGGCTAAGTGAAAATTCTCCAAAACCAACTATACCTATTTTAACCTTCATACACTTCACCTCATAATTTTATTTTATACCATAAGCCTTTTGTTTTCAATAGATAAATCAAGCATATATTTGTATAATATAATCACAAAAACCTATTTTCATTTGACAAACAACAACAAACTTTGTAAAATATAATCAAAGGGGTGATACATTGAACAATACCGAGCACATAAAAAAGCTTTTAGATAAAGACCTTTGTCTTTCAAAGCTTTACAGTAATATAATATCAAAGGTAGACCGCACCACGGTACGTACAAAGGGGCAGTTATCTACAGAGCGCTTTTTTTATATACAAGAGGGTGTGCAGACCTTTATTTTAGAAGACGGTACAAAGCTTGTAACCAAAAAAGGGGATATTTTGTATCTTCCTCCCGATGCAACCTATGTTTCAAAATGGGAGGAAAATCCAAAGGGCAAGGCTATATCCATAATGTTTTCAATGGCAGACGGCTGTGTTATATCCGACAGTATGTTTGTAATATCAAATGACAAATACGGCATATATTTAAACCTGTTTTTATCACTTGCAGATGTTTTTGAAAAGGGCAAGCTTGGTTACAAAATAAAAGGGCAGTCAATATTCTGGGAAATATATAACGGACTGCTTACAGACGTGCTTGCAAAGGATAACAAGGATTCCACCATAAATAAAGGTATACTCTATATAGAAAATAATTATATGAACGAAATTAATGTAGACGAAATTGCAAAAATGTGCTTTACAAGTCCTGCTACATTTCGCAGAAAGTTTAAAAAAATAACAGGTATGTCACCTATAGAATATAAAAATATGCTTAAAATAAAAAAAGCTTCGGAACTACTGAAAACAGGTGAATTCAGCGTATCCGAAGCCGCAAAGGAAGTTAATATTGAAGACATTTACTACTTCAGCAAAATGTTTAAAAAGTATATGGGCGAAACGGCATTTAATTTTGCAAAGCAAAATTAACAGTGAATAATGAATAATGAATAATGAATAGTTTTGGTAGAAATGCTTTGCATTTCTTTTTAAAAAGATAAACGAAGTTTATCATCCATAATTTTCAATTTAAAAGAAGGAACGCATTGCGTTCCCTCCATAACTATCCACTATCAACTATCTACTATCAACTATAAAGGTTCATCGCCAAAATCACAGCCTTAAAAGGCGTAGGGATTTTGGATGAAGAATGAACAAACTGAACCGTAGGGTTACCCGAAGGCGTACAATGGTACGTCAAGGGTGAAGTTTGTTTATAGTTCAAAGGCAAAAAAGGAATCCGTGTTTCTACGGATTCCTACCAAACAACTATAATTACAAATAAAAATTATCACTATCTTCATTTACCTTTTCATTGCCTTTGAACGTTCGTCGCCAAAATCTTAGCCTTACTCAAGAATGAATTCAACAAAACACTCAGGCCTGTGAAAATCAGGTTCTTCTGTATTTATTGGTGCATATGTAACATAATGTTCTATGGCAGTTTCCACACCAACCTTAAAAAGGTTACCGTACATTTTCTTTGTATGTCCGCCTGCAAGGCTGTCAATAAGGGTGAATGGCACAAAGTACTGCAAAATCCATATACCCTCATCAACAAAAGTTTCTACTTCAAAAAAGCTGTTTTTTACATCGGGATTTATATAATTATATCTGTCGGTACGGTAGCCAAAATACATAGTACCGAAAGGATTAAATTCAAAGTTTAAGTAGTGTGGGTCATTTTCATTGGGACGGAAGAAAAATTCCATACAGCTGTCATTAGAAACATCATCATTCTGCTTTGTGCGCTTTGCAAGAATTTCCTCTTCATCTGTCTGCATCTGTACATAAATGCCGTAGTCATTGTAAAGAATTTTTGCAGTGGTATTTGGTGCATAGTGAAATTCACTCCAGTTTATGCAGTTAACCTCTGCAACATTTGCGTTGTCCCACGCCTTGTCAAACATTGAAAGCTTTCTGTTTTCTGTTTTTTTTATAATATACATTTTATCTTCCTCCAATTTAAAATCAATTATTTTCCTATATAAAGTCATTACAGTTATTCTAACACAACATAAAATATATTTCAATATGCAAAAGTTTATTTGGCACTGAAAAAATTCCCCTTATATTTCCCCGGTGGAACACCTACGCCCTTTTTAAAGGTGCGTATAAAGCTGGCATAGTCGTTAAAGCCGCACATAAATGCCGCTTCCGTAACGCTTTTACCGTTTGCTAAAAGCTTTTTAGCCTCTGTTATGCGTTTACTTGTAATATATTTTGTAACGGTAGTACCGCAATAACGCTTAAAAAGTCTTGAAAGCTGAGTTGGTGAAACAAAGCTTTTTTGTGCAACATCTTCAATATTAATCGGAAGGGCAAAATTTTTATTTATGTAATCAACCGCAAGCTGAATTGTCTTGTGGCTGAAATTTGAAGAAGTGCTTTGGGTGTGCTCTGTAAACATCCTGTTTATTTCAAGCAAAATTTCCGTAACACCAATTCTTTTATAAAGCTCATCCCCATAGGAATGTTCAACGTCAAGTGCCTCAAAAAAAGATTTCATCTTTTTCTTTTCTTCTTCTGTAAGTGAAATTTTAGTCATCTTCTCCGAGGAATAAAAGCAGTCTGCCAGATTAACGTCACCGTAAGAATTTGAATATATAAACGACGGATGAATGTGCAGAATATATCTTGTAAAATTGCTTTTATCCGATGGAACAACCTTGTGTGCCTCAAACTGATTTATAATAAACAAATCACCGTCGGAAATATCGTAAACCTTGTCATCTATAAGAAAGCTTCTTCCCCCATCAAGGCAAAAGAATACCTCACAGCATTCGTGAATGTGCACAAACGGGTTCGGATTTCTCTTTTCAGAATAAAAAATACCAAAGCTTTTTTCTTCCATAGTATAAGCTACAGCATCTGAACAAGTTTCAAAAAAACATTTCATTTTTCATCCCTCCCACACAAATATAACACATCGTGGTCGAAATTGCAAGAAAATTACTCCAAAACGCAATAAACTTGCAAAAATAATATGTTATTATATAATTATAACAATAGGAGGTGAATTAATGCTAACTTTAAAAATTATCGGAAACGATAAGGAAGTAAAGCTTACCCAAAAGGGCGAAAGCATAAAAGCCGAATACAAAGGCACTCTTTTGGAGGGTGATAAAATAAAGGTACTTCTTGACGGTTGCGACTATATTGCCGTAAAGTTTGACGAAACACTTGCTGAAAGCATACTTTATGTACCTGACCGTAACTATGAATTTACAGTCCCATCACCAAAGGTACTGGCGGCAGCATATAATCCCGATGCTTTTTCAAAAGAAGTTCAGGTTATATCCGTACGTGAACCAAGTGAAGAAGAAATTTACGCATACCGTAACATTGCCCTTAATTCCCACGACCTTAAGGGAAAAACAAGGGGCTATCCACATTCAACCGCAAACTTTGTTACCCGTGAAAACCCGACTTTTTACGAACGTAACGCAATAGACGGTGTTATAAATAACCAGGGTCACGGCAAATACCCATACCATTCATGGGCAGGCGGTGCAAGAGATGACCTTGAATATGTACTTGACTTTGGCTGTGATGTTGAGGTTGAAAAGCTTGTTTTCTACCTACGTGCAGACTTTAAGCATGAAGAAAGAACGGGCCTTCCACACGATTCATACTGGAAAAATATTGACATTGAATTTTCCGACGGCGAAGTAATACACGGAGAATTTACAATGGATAACACCGACCTTAACCCCGAAAATTCAAAGGGTCAGGAAATTACTGTAAACAAAAAAACAACAAAATACATACGCCTGAAAAACTTTATTCAGGCAACCGAAATACTTTCATTTGCGGCACTTACACAAATTGAAGTATACGGAAAATATATTAAGGAGGATTTAAGTAAAATGGAAATCAGATGCGCTTCAAACCCAAGAGACGTAAAACACTACACAACAGAAAGACTAAGAGAAGAATTCCACATCAGCAAGCTTTTCACAAAGGATAACATCAGAATGGTTTACAGCCATATTGACAGAATTATAACAGCAGGTCTTATGCCTGTTGCAAGATCACTTTCACTAGAAGGCGGCAAGGAGCTTGCAAGCGAATACTTTTTGGAAAGACGTGAAATGGGCTGTATCAACATAGGTGGCAAGGGTGTTATAACAATTGACGGCACAGAATATGAAATGAACCCACGTGACGGTATTTACATAGGTATGGGCAACAAGGAAGTTTCATTTAAGAGCATTGACCCTGAAAACCCTGCAAAATTCTATGTATCATCATGCCCTGCACATGCATCATACCCAATTGTTAAAATAGATATTGAAAAGGCTAAAAAGGTGCCACTTGGTTCAGTTGAAGACTGCAACAAGCGTGTAATTAACCAATACATTCATCCGGATGTAATTAAAAGCTGTCAGCTTACAATGGGTCTTACACAGTTAGAACCCGGCTCAAACTGGAACACAATGCCAACACATACACACGACAGAAGAATGGAAGTTTATCTGTATCTTGATATGGGTGAAAATGATGCAGTATTCCATATGATGGGTGAACCTACAGAAACAAGACATATTGTAATGCACAATGAAGAAGCTGTAATCTCACCAAGCTGGTCAATTCATTCAGGCGTTGGTACAAAGGCATATTCCTTTATCTGGGCAATGTGCGGTGAAAACCAGGAATTTGACGATATGGACTTTGTTGAAACATGTGAAATAAGATAACTCTAAAATAAAAAAAGGAGCTAAATTAAAATGGATAAAAACGTTATAAACGAAAACAAGCAATGGCTTGACGAAACATGGGCAAAGGTTGAAAGTAAGCTTGCAAAGGTTGCGGTAAAAAGCCGTGACAAGCTGCCCTACACAACAGTAAACGGCGTTCACGATAACTGCCACGAAACACGTCCCTGCTGGTGGACAAACGGCTTCTGGGGCGGTATGATGTGGCTTATGTATCTTGCTACAGAAAACGAAGAATTCAAAAAGACTGCTAAGAGAAGTGAAGAGCTTTTAGACACAGCTTTTGAAAAATATGACGGTCTTCACCACGATGTTGGCTTTATGTACCACTTAACAGCAGGTGCATCATACCGTATTACAGGGGATCGAAAGTCATTCCTTCGCAATATGTATGCAGCACACGTTCTTGGTTCCCGTTATAACATAGACGGCAAATTCATAAGCGCATGGAATCATGACGAAGAATGGTCTATAATAGACTGCCTTATGAACATTCCTCTTCTTTACTGGGCATCAAAGGAAAAGAATATAGACAGACTAAAGAGAATTGCTATGGCACATTGTGATATGGCAATTCGTGACCACATCCGTGAGGACGGTTCCGTAAACCACATTGTAGAGCACAGCCTGGAAAAGCCGGAAGTTATAAAGACTCATGCAGGTCAGGGCTATGCTGTAGGCTCCTGCTGGTCAAGAGGTCTTGCATGGGCAGTATACGGCACAATACTTTCATACATACACACAGGTAAAAAGGATTATCTTGATGCTGCAATTAAAACAGCAGACTACTTTATTAAAAATGTTGAAAAAACAGATTATAAAGCAGTTGTAGACTTTACAGCTCCTGCAGAACCTGTATACTATGACAGCACAGCAGGTGTATGTACAGCCTGCGGTTTGCTTGAAATTGCAAAATATGTAGATGAAGCTGAAGCAAAAAGATATACGGAAGCAGCAATAAACATTCTAAAGGCAACAGACGAACACTTCTGCAACTATTCAGATGACGAAGATGCACTTGTGCTTATGGGTTCAGAACGTTATCCTAACGAAAAAAATCAGGGCAGAGGCTTGCACATTCCGATTATTTACGGTGACTTCTTCTTTGTAGAAGCACTTTGTAAGCTAAAGGGTATGGACTTCCTTATCTGGTAAGAAATTTTATGGGAATGTAAAAAAAAGAAATAAAAAGATAAGAAGTTAAAGAGATTTATAAATTGTAAAAGCACTTTAATAAAGACCTGTAAAAAATTTTTACAGGTCTTTTTAATTGATAATGGGTAAATTGATAATTGCAAACAAAAAGAAATCCGCCAAAAGCGGATTTCCACCATAATTATTCATTATTAATTATTAATTATTCATTATATTCTATCTATTATGCCATAGTCAGCATACTCAAAAATCCTTGCATCCTTATCGGGATTTATGGCAATAACCGTTCCTGCACCCTCTATTGCAACGGTATGGTGTATAGCACCTGAAATACCGACTGCAATGTAAATTTTAGGGCTTACGGTTTTACCTGTTAAACCAACCTGATGCTCGTAGGGTGCACCGTTTAAATCCACAAGTCCCCGTGATGCGCCAAGCTGTGCATCAAGCTTTTTTGCAAGGTCGTGCAGTTTATCTATACTGTCTCCAACACCCTTGCCGCCTGAAACAATAATGTCCGAGCTTTCGGATTTTGTGCGTACAGTTGCCATCTGTGGCTTTGCAGTACACTTTATTTTTGCGGTAATGTTACCCCCCTGTGCAGGACGGTACATAAAGAGTGTTTCTCCGTCGGTTTCAAGGTGTGTACAGTCGGCACAAAGTCCCGTACTCAGCATTGCCGCCACAACAGGTGCATTTTTTCTGCCCCACAAGTCTGCATTCCAAAGTACAACATCGGGCTTTTCCTTCATAGCCTTTTGTGCAATTTCTTCGGGAGTCATTTCATCAATTAAAACAACCTTTTCCGCTATTTCCCTTGCCTTTTCAAGTACCCTTTCGCCAACAGCCCACACAGCTTTTAACTTAACACCGCTGTATGTACTTTTTTCACTTTTTACATTTTCACCTTTAAGCTTTTCAACAAGAGGCAAAAGTTCTGCCATTGTTATAAATTTACACTTTCTTTTTCCACGTTCATTTTCAAAGGACTGTAAAACCTTTGTAGGTGAGCCTGAAAGACCGCACCTTGACAAATCGCAGTTAAGTGAGGAATTGTCAATAATCTTAACTTCCCCAACCTTTGAAAAAATGCTTGGAAAGCGTAAAATGTACCCACGCTCTAAAGTTATTAGTGCAGGTGTTTTTACTGTTTCATCACCCATACGTGTTTTTGTAAAAACTTCATTTTCTTTAACTTCAACGGAAAGTGCATTGGTAACAAGTAAGCATCCAAGCATCTGCGAAAGCATTGGCCCTACCTGTGCAGTATCACCGTCTATACTTTGTCTGCCGCATAAAATAAGGTCGTATTCCATATTTTTAATTGCAGTAGAAAGTATGTACGACGTAGCAAGGGTATCAGACCCTGCAAATACACCGTCACTTATAAGCACCACCTTAGCACCAAGGCGTGTAAGTGGCTTTAATGCATCCTCGCAGGATTTCGGACCCATTGACAAAACCGTAACGTCATTGGAAAGGGTAAGTGCACATTCCAATGCGGATTCGTCAAATGGGTTAATTTCTCCCTTTATTACCTTTACACAAACTATAATTTTCATTAAAATTCTCCGTTATATATAGGCTCTAATGCCTTTTGAACTGCTTTATATTTTTTAAATAATTTTGCATATTCCTTTGTATTTTCACTGTTTGGAAGTGTTTCGGAAACTACTGCATTGCAAGTAGCCACAGCCACTTCAGGGCTTTCAAAAACACCTACTGCAATACCTGCAAGCATAGCACTGCCAAGTGAGGAATCTGCATATTTCATTTCCACAAGCTTAATGCCCAAAGCGTCGGAAATCATCTGTCGCCAAAGTGGACTTTTACCGCCACCGCCTATTATAACAGCGCTGTCACTGTGCGGAATATTAAGATTATCAAGTGCAGTTTTGCAATCCAGCATAGACATTGCAACACCTTCTAAAACCGCTCTTGTAAAATGTGCCTTTGTGTGTGAAGAACGCACACCTACAAAATCTGCACACAAATTCGGGTTAGCATAAGGTGTAAGCTCACCGTTTAAATATGGGTGGAACACAAGTCCATCTGATCCTATTGCAACACCCTCTGCCAATTTATCAAGCTCGGCATAGTCACCGCCAAAGGTGTCACGGTACCATCTGTAAGATGCGGCACAGGACTTTGTAGCCGTACCCGGGTAAAATAAACCGTCTATAACGTGGGAATAGTTAATAAGATTAATGTCTGGATACGGTTTATCCGTAACCACACAAATTCTGCCTGCTGTTGCAAGCTTTAAAGTCATTGCTCCCTTTGTAACAGCACCGGAAGCAAAAACCTCCATAACTGTATCCGTTGTTCCGCAAAGCACCGGTGTACCCTCTAAAAGACCTGTAAGAGCAGCTGCCTCTGCCGTAATTTTACCAACAATATCAGTAGGCTTTACAATTTTCGGCATCATATTAACATCAATTTCCAAAATGTCACAAAGCTCTCTGCTCCACTGCATTGTATTGATGTCAAACATCATACTGCCTTCTGCCTCAATAAAATCGGTAACATAGTCACCTGTAAGGCAATGGCGTACATAGTCCTTTGCAAACAAAATCTTTTTTACCCTTCCCCAGTTTTCGGGCTCGTTATTTTTAATCCACATAAGCTCGGGCAGTGACCATATTGTGTCCGCCTTATGTAGCACCTGCTTTTCAATTACGTCTCCGTAATTTTCTTTTAAATACGCTACTTCCTTTGTGCTTCTGGTATCTGTCCAGTAAATAGCGGGGCGTATAACATTAAAGTTTTCGTCCATAATTACCGCAGTATGCGTAGCCGCATCAAGGGATAATGCACAAATATCTTCTGGCATAACACCGCTTTTTGAAAGCACACCCTTAATATTTTCGCAGGTAGCCTCCACCCAATGGTCAGGATTTTGCTCTGCATAGCCGGGCTTTGGATAATTTGTAGGATATTCAGTTGTATTTGTGGCAACAATTTTACCCTCTACACTTAAAAGTGTAGCCTTTGAGGCACCGCCGCCAAAATCAATTCCAAGTAAATATTTCATATCAATACCTAATCTCATAATTAACACCGTGTATACCGGGGTAAACACCGCGTTCAATTAAGCCTTCGTTTTTATCGTGGCATATAATCCACTTGTTTTTTCTGAATAGCAATTTATCATCATACTTTTCCTCAAGGTCCGTATTTGTACCCTTTGGAAGCACCACCACACATGAAAAGCCACTGTCATCTACCTGACATGGGCAAAAGTGCATAGATGTAGCAAAAATCTCTACAACATCACCTTTTTCAAGATAAAAAACCTTTACATTTTCGCTGTTATATTCACTGCCTTCCATTTCATAACGCAGTCCCAGTATTAAAACCAAAGGTGTAGCCGCTACATTAATTTCCGAGCTGTTGTGGTATTCAAGACCGTTCAAAAAACTACTATGTCCACAGCATAAGCCCACCTGGGCATCCAAGCCGCCAAAAAGTCTTTTACGTAAAAAATCCGAACACT
The DNA here is from genome assembly GCA_045541135.1 of Clostridia bacterium. Classification (GTDB taxonomy): domain Bacteria; phylum Bacillota; class Clostridia; order Monoglobales; family Firm-18; genus CAZNKU01. The sequence goes on along the minus strand of JAZQIO010000006.1, from coordinate 13,816 downwards.
CAAGATTTTCAAGTTCTGTAACCGATGCCGTATAACTTGTTCCTTCATCAGGCAAACCAAGCTCACCGCACACCTTAACCATATCCGATGCATCAAAATCTATAACAGCACCGTATTTTTTAAATTCATCATCGTGAATACTGTAAATTTTAATATCGGGATTTAATTTTTTTAAATTTCCAAGCATAGTATTTCTCCTTAAATAGCATAAGATGTAAGCTTACTTTTTTACATCCATTCACTTTGGGAATAGGAAAAAATGTTCAGAATGGACAAACTGAACCCGCAGGGGTTACCCGAAGCTGTATGTGTATACGAGATGCGGTGCTGTCAAAATCTTCGATTTTGCGAACAGCACCCATACAAAGATTTCCTGCAAAACAAGTCGCTTGCGACGTCGTTGAGCAGTTGAAATCGACTGTAGAGGTGAAGTTTGTTCGTAGCAAAAAGATTTGAAAAATAGGAAAAATCGAATAAAATGAGATTTTTCAACCAAATTAAGATGTTTTGCAAATTACAAATAACTTGAATTTCTTATTTTTATCCTCTTTTTGCGGTCTGGACTTTTTTTACATTCCCTCAAAAAGAAATTGTGTGTGTATTTATACAAACTTCACCGGGTACAAGTTTTGTAATACCTTTTTTATTGGCAAAATCCATATTACTGTCAGTAAAGTCCGAAATACCAAACCAAGGCTCTATGCAAATGTATTCCGCCTTGTATTTTGTCCACAGTAAAAGATAAGGTGCACCCTTAAATTCTACGGAATGACTTTCGCCGTTTACATTATTTTTAAGCCATACCTTTTTGGATTTTAAGTTTAAAAACACAAGTGCGTCAACCTTGAAAAATTCGTCTTTAAGCTTTAATTCCCTTGTACCGCTACCCACATTTACTGTGTTGTAGCCAAGAATATTACCCTCTAAAACATTGCTTACAAGGTCTTCCTCTTCTTCAAAAATTATGCTGTAGTTTTCAATACCGCCGGGGCAGGCATAGCCTTCGTGAGCACCTGCGGAAAAGTACATATCCCCGCTACCTGCATTTTTGGTTATGTATTCAACCTTAATATCCCCACCGCTTATTGTGTAAGCAACACGAAATTCAAAGTCAAAGGGATACTGTTTTAGGGTTTCCTCATTAGAACGAAGCAAAAATACAGCCTTTTCTTCCTCTGCACTTTCTACTTCAAATTCCATAAAACGTGCAAAGCCGTGTTTGCCAAGTGTGTATTCCTTACCCTCAAAAATAAATTTGTCGTCCTTAAGTCCACCGCATACAGGGAACATTATGGGGGCACACATCCCCCATACGTCGGGGTCTGCACACCACATTTTTTCCTTACCGTCTTTTAAAACGCTTACAATTTCTGCACCAAGTGCAGAAATTGTAACCTTAATGTCATTGTTTTTAAGTATTATTTGTTCAGCCATGCGTGTTCCTCATCTGTGGTCATATAAAATCCTCTTACAGGGCCTGCCATTATCCAAAGCATATAGTTTTTGTAACCGGGTGCGGAATGGAATGGGTGATAGCCTCTTGGAATTTCCACAAAATCGCCCGACTTAACTGTGTAGGTTTCATCAATGTCGCCTTCCATTGTGTAAACCTTCTGAATACCAAAGCCCTGAGGCTTGTCAAATTCATAGTAATAAATTTCTTCTGTTTTTGCTTCTGTTGGCATATTGTCATCATCGTGCTTGTGTGGAGGATAGCTTGACCACTGTCCGCCTTCAATCCAGCATTCGCCAATGTAAATCTGGTCTGCCTCTACTCTTTCATCAAGTACAAACATAGCGTGTCTTTCCCAGCCGGGTTTACCAAGTTCCTTGGCAACAACATCTTCAGGCTTTATAAGTACAGGCTTGTGGTCGTTAACAGACGGGCACTTGCTTACTGCAATTGAAACTTCGCCAACACCTGTTATTGTAAACTCTGTGTTTCTTGGAACATACACACAGGTTGCATTACCGTCAAAAACAGTTTCTCTTTCACCAATGTTTTCATAGTTAAAGCCTTTGCCGGCAACTGTGCACTTACCGCCTAAAATAACCAAAGCAAACTCCTTGCCTTCTTCTTTGTATGTTTTGGTTTGTCCGTCAGCAAGCTTAACCATATCTATTTCAACATTCTGGCAATAGCTGTCTTCCTTTGTAAAAATTTCAGACTTACCGTATTTTTTAGTCCAACTTCTTTTAAACATCAATTCCACGCTCCTTTAAAAATTCTTTTACTTCTGCAAGTGAGGGTACTCCCTCTCTTGCACCTATTTTTGTGCATTTAAGTGCAGAAACGGCACTTGAAAATACACAGGCGTCATAATAATTATAACCCATATCCAGTGCAAATGCAAATGCACCGTGGAATACATCTCCCGACCCGTTAGAGTCTACTGCATCAACCACAAAAGCGGGGTATTCCTTAACTTCCTTGCCGTCAAATATAATACCGCCCTTTTTACCTTGTGTAATCACCACAATTTCAGGTGAATATTTTTCAAAAAGTACCTTTGCGGCATCTTCTGCTGTTTTTGCACCTGTATGTCCAAGTGCAAATTCTTCGGAAGGTATTAAAATATCCGTAAGCGGCAGCAGTCTTTCAACACCTGCATAAAGTCCGCCTGCATCATACAAAACCTTTGTGCCGTTTTTGTTGGCAACCTTGCAGGCTTCCTCTGCGGCATCCATTTCGTTACCGTCTATCATAAGAATTTTTGCATCTGCAATTGCATTTTTCTGCTCGTCATTAAGCTTAAGTGCAGGTATGTCACCCCTGTAGAATACACAGGTACGTGCCGCACTGTCTTTGGAAAGCCATATGCAGGACGAAAAAGATGTACAACCGCCAATAACAGTAACAAGGTCTGTTGATACGTTGTATCTTTTCATATCCTCAATAAGAAACTTTCCTGCATTGTCATCTGTAAGGTTGCCTATGTATGCACATTCACCGCCAAGCTTTGATGCCGCAACAAGTCCTGTTGCACAAGGCCCGCCGCCACTAAGCTTCATACTGTCTGCACGCATTTTAGTGTCCTCTTTGGGGTAACCCGGCACAGTAAACAGTGTGTCGCACACATTTGCACCTATTCCAACTATTTTAGCCATAATATAAACTCCTTTACGCCTTTCCGTCAGCCTCAACAAGTTTAATTTTTTCCATAGCAAAGTTTTTAACTGCTTCTATTGGTTTTTTCATAAAGCTGTCTATTGCAACTGCACGGTCAGGCTTTGCAAGCTCCTCAAAGCAACAGTCCAAAAACGCATAGCAAACATCTGTTGCAATATTCATTTTTCTTATACCTGCGGCTACTGCCTTTTTAACTTCCTCATCGGGCACACCGCTGCCACCGTGAAGAACAAGGGCAGTATTGTTTGTAGCCTCTCTTATAGCCTTTATACGTTCAATATCAAGTTTAGGAGGCTTTGTATATCTACCGTGTGCAGTACCTACGGCAACAGCAAGGCAACTAACGCCTGTTTCCTCAACAAAGCGTTTTGCATCCTCAGGTGTGGTAAATTCGTCCATTGTGTCGTCCTTTGTTGTTCCCACGTGACCAAGCTCACCCTCTACCTGCACATCAAGATATGCGCAGGTTTCCGCTACTCTTTTTGTAAGTGCAATATTTTCCTCAAAGGGAAGTGTAGAGCCGTCAAGCATAATGCCCGTTGCACCGTAACGTAGTGAGCGTGTGGTTTCAAGCTCTGATGGGCCGTGGTCTAAGTGAAAGCATACGGGAACAGTAGCCTTTTTTGCAGCCGCTAAAATTACAGGTGATAAAAAGTAACCTGTATCCTCCTTCATAAGACGTGGATACACCTGCAAAATTACGGGAGCTTTAAGCTCTTCTGCCGCATATATAACACCCATAACGGTTTCCATATTGTATACGTTAAATGCAGGAATTGCAAAATTCCCCTTTTCTGCAATTTCTAAAATTTGCTTTAAGTTTACAAGCATTTTAAAACTGCCTCCTCAATTGTCATAAGTTCAATGCCTTCAGGCTTTGTCTTTGAAAGCATAATATATTCAGCAGGGCATTCTGTTACAACAATTTTTGCATTCATATTCTTTGCGTTTATCCATCTGTTTTCTGCTACAGTTTCAATAACCTTTGGCATATATGTATTCATAATAAGGTTACCTGCAAGCTGTGTGTGTTTGCGGTTTAGTAGCATTTCGTTAACGCTGCCGCAAGCGCTAAGAATGTCACGGATTGGCTGATCCTCTTCCAAATCTCTTGCAAGTATAGGGCTATCCTGTGGTGTAAATTCCAAACCGCTGTTTTTAATATTAAGCTTACCGTCAGCAATAAGCTTAGCAACAAATTCCGTAAATGTGTAAACCTCTGCTGTAATTTCTATTCCCCATTCCTTATATTCACGCTTCATAACCTTTGCATCTGCAGGGTCGTAGCAGATAACTGTCTTGTATTCGTTCAAAACCTTTGCACAGTTTTCCATAACCGCCTTTGTTTCAGCAGCCGCACCAATAAGGAAGTCCATTGTGTAACCGCTTGACGGTTCATCTTTCAATACGCAAACATCAACACCTGCTTTTTTAAGAAGTTCAACTGCATTTTTAGCACAGCTGAAAGCACGTGTATCCTCACCTGCAAACAAAAGCACATCTGTCTTTGGCATTTCGGGAATCTTGTCCCCTGCATCAACACCGTAGATGTTACCTTTTTCATTAAGGTTGTTAATCAAAGTCATAACATATTCGGGAAGCTTACCGTCCAAAGCGGCACCAAGTCTTGCTTCTTTAGTAAACATAACAGGGTCCCAGCCTGTAACGCAGTCTGTCATACAACCGCCGCAAAGTGAACATTCGTAAACGTTGTTTATAATGTCATCTGTATATTCAATAGCGTCTCTCATTACCAATGAAAGACCAAGCGCTCTTCCTCTTGCAGTATTTCTTTCCAAACCTGTTGCAATGCCTATTGGACATACATGGTGGCACATCCAGCAGAAACGGCAACTGTCAATATGTTCTTTAGATTTCTGTGTAAATTGCATAGTTTTACGTCCTTTCTATTATCAATTCAAGACTGAAGAAAATTTTTGTAGATTGTACGGATGGCAAGCACCGTGTACTATGTGTACATAAGTGAAGCCAAACGTACGAGATACGGAAATTTAATCAGTCGCTTATAGTCCAAGCTTGAACGGATTCATAATACCGTTAGGGTCAAGCTGTTTTTTAATACCTTCAAATACCTGCATAGCAGGACCGTACTGTTCCTTCATAAGTCTGCCAAGCTTCAAGCCTACGCCGTGGTGGTCGTTTACAACACCGCCGTTAGCAAGTGCAGTTCTTACACCACAGTTCCAGATTTCCTGATGAAGTCTGAAAGCTTCGTGTGGGTCCTTCGGAACATCCTTACCGTCTACGATAAATCTGTCGTAAATCATACAGCCCCATTCATACCAGTGTGAAAAATGGGCAATAAATTTAGCCTGTGGGAAGTTTGTTTCAATAGCTTCCTTCATTTTCCAGTAGATGTTTTCAATCTTATCATAAGGAGCGATAGTATCCATAGTACCGAAGCACTGAGGAATATCCATCATATGACCGGGATAGAAGAATGTAATCTTTTCCTTCCACCACTTTTCACCGTATTCGCTACCCAAATCCTCCGCATTGTATTTAGCAAAAGTTTCAAGAAGAATTTTCATTTCAAGGTCTGCCATTTCCTTAACACCCTCAACTGCGATGTTCATAAATGCACCCTTCTTTTCAACGCCGACAATCTTCTTAATTAGTGTAGCAGTTTCTGCCTCGTCATAAAGACGCATAACAGATGGCTTGAATTTCTGCAGAAGTTCACGTCCTGCATTGAAAGCATCTGTCATATTCTGGAATAAGAAACCACGGAACTGACGTGATTCAGGCTGTTCGTAAATTCTCATCTGTGCCTTTGTCATAACACCAAGTGTACCCTCTGAACCTATAAAAATCTGGTTAAGGTCAGGACCTGCCGCATGCTTTGGAGCAGGTGATGTTTCAATAATATCACCGTTTGGAAGAACAACCTCCATCTGCATAACCATATCGTCTATTTTACCGTATTTTGTAGATGATACACCAATACCTCTGTGTGCAAGGAAACCACCTACTGTTGAGCAGGTAAGTGAAGATGGATAATGCATTGTAGCATAGCCTCTTTCATTAGCCGCCCATTCAATGTGCTTGTATATTGCACCTGTACCGCATTCTATGTACATAGCCTGTTCGTTAACATCGTAAATTTTATTCATTCTCTTTGTATCAAGTACAATACCGCCGGCAATCGGAATAGCTCCACCCTGGGAACCGCCGCCGCCACCCCATGTTGTAACAGGGATTTTATAGTAGTTGGCAATTTTTAAAACCGCTGAAACTTCCTTTGCATCCTTAGGTGCAACAACAAAATCAGCCTCCGGCATTCTAAGACCGCGGTCTACCCACATTCTTGAAAGCCAGAAAAAATCTACGCTGTGTGTAAGCTTGTCAATTGTTCTTGTAGAACAGTTTTCTTTACCGACTGCATCCTCAAGCTCGGTTGCAATCACATCCAATAAAAAGTCTGTCATTTTTCTTTCTCCTTTTTTAATTATTTCAATTCCGTATCAACCTTAAGATTCGGAAAATACTTGCAAAATTCTTTAAGTTCTTTTGTATAGTCACCCTCAATTTCCACAAAGTGGTGAATGTACGGGCCGTCAAGCAGTCTGTCTTCTATTCTTTGCAGATTGTCAAATTCTGCCCATATGTATGTACCGTGTGTCTGTGGGCCTTCCGTTGTTTTACCAACAAGCGGCAAAATCATATAATTGCCGCTTTCTTGGTCAATACGTGCAACTGTGTATGTGCCGTCTTTAGCTCTGAACCAAGAACGCTGATTAACAAGACGTGCCTCGGAATCTATACCGCTTTCCGCCTTCTGTGAAAGCGGGAAAGGTCCGCAGTGCCACAACAATTCTGCATTTTTATTTTCGGGATGGCGAACCGTAAATTCACCAAACAATGGCTTGCCCTCACCAAGTGTTGCACATTTTAAAAGTGTCATAGTCATTAAGCAGTGCATATCACTTTCGCAGGAAATTAAATAACCCATATCATTAAGCAACCCATAAACAGTACAAGGTGCAAGACCGTCAAACATAATAGGTGTAGCAGTCCAGCATTCAGCAGAAATTGCATCAAGGTTAAATTCTTCAAACAAACGCTTGTACATAACAGTCATAGCTGCCATTCTTTCAATGTACGGAGGTGTAAGGTCATCAAGAGTATAGTTATTTTTAATATACTCTTCTACTTCCTTCATTTCAGCAGGCTTTTCTTCCAACACTGCATTCATTCTCTGTTCAATAATTGCAAAGTTTATCGGAATAATTTTTATGCCGAATTTTTCCATAAGCTCACCTTCATTCCATATAACGGAAAAGAAAGGTGCAGGACGTGCACCAACCTGACCTATGCGAAGTCCCTTAAAGTTTTTAACCATGCAGGCAACACGTACAAAGCTTAAAAAACCTTCTTTAAATTCATCACTTTCCACACGGCAACAGGGAAGATGTGAAAATGGAATGTGAAATCTTTGCATCTGGCGTGATATACCAAACAAACCGCACTGTGAATCTGTAGGACGCATACCGTCAACATAGTATTCGTCATCTAAAGGTGCCCACAGTAAAACAGGCTTTCCAAGCTCCTTTGCAATGTCTGCCGCCGCTTCTTCATTACCAAAGTTGCAGTTTATAATAAACACTGCATCAACATCACTGTCCTTAAAGCGCTTAACAATGTCTTCTGCGGATTTGTCATCATATATCAAATCCTTGTGTCCAAGTCCCTTGGAATCAACAAAGGAAACAATGTCGCTTGTAAAGTTTTCTTCAATGTACTTTACAAACCTTTCTCCCCTCTGCTCTGCAGAATACCATGTAAGGAACGTACCCCTTGGTCTGTCCGTAGTGTTACGGCGCATAGGCACAAGTCCTATTTTTACTTTGTAATCCAACATAATATCACCTCGTGAAAATTATTTTCATTTTTCCAAACCAACAGATATTAAAATTATAGCATATTATGAAAATTATTTCAATACTTTTTGTGAAAAAAATTTCAATTTGACAAAATTTTTTATATGGTATAAAATGTATATAATGAAAAAATTTTTCAACAGGAGTAACTTATGGAAAAAACTTCACTTAATATAAAAATGTTATATAACGAAATGGGTAAGGCGGAAAAGCAGATTGCAGACTGGATTATGGAAAATCCCGGCAAAATCATATCACTTTCCATTGTAGAGCTTGCGGAACAGTGCAAATGCTCCGAGGCTACAATTGTACGTTTTTCAAAGCGTCTTGGCTTAAGCGGATATCAGGAGCTTAAAATATCCCTTGCCTCAGAGGGCGGTGGCTCACACATAAGCACCAGCATAAGCGGAAGCGATACCGCCTTTGAAATTTACGAAAAGGTGTGTAACGACATTTATATGTCTTTGGAAAAAACAAAAAAGTCACTAAATGCGGATGCCATATCCAAAGCGGCAGAAAAAATATGTAATGCTAAAAAGATTGTTATATTCGGGCTTGGAAATTCTGCATCTGTTGCTATAGATGCAAGCCACAAGTTTTTGCGTGCAGGGCTTAACGCCGTTGCATATTCCGACAACCATATGCAGGTTATTGCCGCATCACACTTAACCTCCGAGGATGTTACAATTGCCATTTCCCATTCAGGCTCGTCAAAGGATATTGTGGAAGCCTTAAAGCTTGCAAAGGAACACGGTGCAACCACAATAGCCATTACAAACAGCGGAAAATCACCAATTTTAAAGCAGACAGACATTGTACTTTCCACCACAGCAGACGAAACACAGTACAATATACTTGCCCTTAATTCACGCATAGTACAGCTTGCAATAATAGATTCACTTTACTTTTACATTGTATATAACCGTTCTGCAGAAGCTTTGGAATCAATACAGGAAACAGAACGTTCATTGCTGACAAAGAAATATTAAAAAGACTCCCATATGTGGTGTACTCTGAAGGACAGTAGCTTTGATGCTATTGTCCTTTGTTTTATTTCAAAATCTTTTTTATTGTCTCCGACGGGTTACTTTTGTAGCAAAAGTAAGTCCCCCGCGGACAGCGGAACAAATAGAAAAAAGACAGTAACTAATCAAAGTTACTGTCTTTAATTGTTTTTTTATTACTGTTTAATCAAAACGTAAATATTCCCGTCTTTATAGTTATAAACATTTACCAAATCATCATCCATGTACTCAAAAATCCACTGCTTGTACCAGCTGTAATTACCGTGGTAATGAACGCCGTTTTCAATTTTGAAGTAAGTTCCGCTTGTATATGGAAGATTATAGCTTACATGAACAGTGCCGTCATCATTGTAGGAATATATTGCATAATCACCGTCAGAGTTTCTCCATTCGCCAATCATATCCTCCTCTGTGGTGTAACGGTAATTGTTCATATTTTCATTTATAAGTGCGGTTTCCGCTTTGTCGAACATATCGTCACTGTCGCTGTAATATCCAAGGAAATTAAAAATCTTCATCGCCTCGGTATACTCACCGCTGTTGTAAAAGTCCGTAGCCTTGCGGTAGTCGCATTCTTTAATCATATCATCAGAATCATAATATCCGTCCAGCTCATAGAAGGCATTTTTTGCCTCATTGTAAGAGCCTTCCTCCAAAAGATTTTTCGCCGCAACATAATCACATTCCACAAGCATAGCCTGGGAATCCTCATAATTTCCAAGCTCCTCAAACAAATCTCTTGCGGCATCGGGGTCACCGTCGTCGTACAGATATTCCAGAGCAAGCATATACATTGTATCCTTCTTCATATATGCAACATCTTTGTAGTCATCAGGCAGCTGTTCAAATTTATCCAGAGCCTTGCTGTAGTTACCGCGGTTGTAATAGGTTACGGCATCGTTGTATGTTCTGTCCTTACCTGCACTGCCAAGCATAAGTGCAACTGCAATAATTACAACAACAACAGCCGCCGCTATAATACCAATAACAAGTCCCTTGTGTGACTTTTTAGCAGGTGCAGGAGAAAAATCAGCACCACCGTAAACAGGATTTTCAACAGGTGTTGAAACTCTTGAGGCATAACCTGCAGTCTGTCCGTTGTACTGCCCGTTACCAAAGCCACCGCTTTGTACTCTTTTTTCCCTTGCTTCGTCTTCAGGCGACCACGCTCTTTTATAGGCAACGCCTTCTGTTCTTATAAATCCGCAAAGATGACACTTACCTCTTTCTACGCTGTTTTCCGTGTCACATTCAGGACAAACCCAACGATCTTCCTCTCTTTTATATTTTAATATAACATTAGCATCCATATTAAAAACCACCTGTTAAATTACATTTTATTCATTATACTATAAAAGACGTTTATTTGCAAGCCTTACTTGCACTTATATAATCTGATAAAGTGCCACAAATACAGGCATTGTAGCAATACACATAACCGTTGTTCCAATGTTTACTGACACGGCAAAATCCGCATCGCTGTTGTTAACCTGGGCAAGCTGTACCACGGTTGCCGCAGATGGTGTAATGCTTGCAAGGTATGTAATTAAAAGTATTTTGTCTGCATTTGCAACGGAAATCCCCATTTGTACACACTTCAAGGCACAAAGCACAATTGCAGGATACACAATCAACCTTACAGCAAGTACAAAATAAAACCTCTTGTTTGTAAGCATTTTTTTAAATTTAACCTCTGCCGCAAGCATACCTGCAATAATCATTCCCACAATTCCAAGCATATTACCAAGTGGAGAGATTACGTCTTTTGCAAACACAGGCAAGCGAAAACCCGAAACAAGCATAATAACACCAATAACAATTGCAATTATGTTTATATTAAGCAATATTTTTTTAATATTTACCTTGGATTTTGAAAAAAGCTGTATTCCGTGAGTCCATATAAAGGCAATCTGCACAGACATAAACGCACAGCTGTATATAACCCATTCATCACCCAACACAAAGGAAACAATGGGAATGATCAGATTAGCGGCATTAGGGTACATTACAGACGCTCTCTCAACACCTGCACCGTTAAATACCTTCTTGTACACAACATCCAGAACAAGAAACAAAATATGTATGGAAATTGCCGCAGCAAAAGACAGTGCCAACCCCTGCATAATATGCGGAGTTATTTCAACATCAAAAGAATTTATAATAGCCGCAGGCATTAAAAGATACAGCGATATTTTTGAAAGCAAAGAGCTATCCTTGCTTTTTACAATTTTCAGCTTTACAAGCATAAACCCCAGCATCATATAAACTGCAAGCTGCAGGATTTTATACAATAACAAAACAGGAATCATATTTATCTCCTTTTTTTAAAATAAACAGTGTCAATACCGTTACCTCTGTCATTTTCAAGTACTGAAAGTGTTTCAAACCCAAACCTTGAAAGTATTTTTATATGAGCTTCATTTGTTGACCACGTTCTTGTAAAAACCTTGTTATTTTCATATTCTTTAAACAAAAATTCGTACATCCTTCCCGTAAGCCCTTTTCCTCTTCCGCTTTTAGCTACAAGTAAGGTAGAAATATAGATATTCGGAAGCTGTTCTTCACCAATTATGTCATTCACGAAATTTTCTTTAAAGGAAACAAACCCAATAAGCTTTCCTTTTTCAACAGCCACAAGAATTTTCTGCTTTTTAAGTTCATTAAAATAGTTTAAAACTCCGCTACCCGCCTTTGTTCCTCCACTTAAATCCGACTGTGTTGTGGAACTTCGTGCCGACAACGGCGGCACAAATTCTTCGTCACCTTCAGAAAGCAAGTCCAGAATTTCATCGTCGTATTTATCATACTCATTTTCTTCTAAAATGTTAATTATCATTGTATTTTCCCCCGATTAAATATTTATAGATTAGATAAGTGCCTTAATTTCCTTAGATAAATTTTCTGCCTGATATTTAAAACCTTCATCGTTTGGATGAAGTCTTAAATCGGCAAAATATTTTTCATCCTTCGGAACAAAGTCAAAGCCCGAAATAACGCTGATATTTTCAATATCCTTTACGCAATCTCTGATAAGAGGGTCAACCATATTAAAATCTCCGAACTTTCTTTCCTCAACCATATCCTTTCTCCATATTGGAGTAACTGCAAATATTTTAATATCAGGATAACTTTTTACCAGATTTTCGAAAAATCCTTTACACTTAACCCTGAAGGTTTCCGCGTCACGGTGAAACCAGTCATTAGAACCGTAAGCTACAAGTATGTAATCAGGCTTAAAGGATTCCTTAAACACAGGAAGCTCCGGCTTAAACATCTCGCCACCAATTGCTTTGTTGTATTCCTCGGCACACAGTAAATCTGCAATCTTTGTTGCATAACGGTTGGATGGACGCAATGCATCATACCCCTGTGTAATTGAGTCGCCAAATACAAGCAGCTTCTTTTCAGGCTTTACGGCTTCCACATAAGAGTTATCATCAACAGAAATTTCCTCAAACAAAGTTTTAGTAGTCCAGGGCAGATATACACAAACTGTCTTGTCACCATCACCAAGGCAAAAGTTTTTCGAAAACTTACCTAAAGGCAAATCCATTGTTGTGTACATTGGCGGAATTTCCACATCAGAAAAGTTGTCAATACAGTCAACAAGCTTGCCGTTTACAAAAACATCAATTGAAAAATAGCTTCTTGAATTTGCATATTCTGTTTTAAACTTCATAAACAAATTTTTACTGTCTGTTTTAAACATCAACTTCATACCTGCAAGAGTAAATGTTTTATTGTAAAAGCTTTCCTTTCCATTCCTGTAAAGCTCCACCTGTTCAGGAGTAAATCTCCTTAAATGAAGCATTCCGTCCTCTATACAAGTATCTACTGCACCTGTTGCAATTTCCTTAATTTTTTCAAAGCTTAATTTCATAATATTACCTCCAAATTCTTGCATTTCATTTTACTTTTTTCTGATAATTAATTGTTATAATACCCACACACGTAAGAACAAGCGCAGTAAGAATATTAAAAAGTGATACTGTACTTGACTCTGTCAATATAATTTCAGAAAGAATAACCCCAAACACCGGTGTCATAAAGCTGTATATTGTAACCTTTGATACAGGGTTATATTTAAGCAGAATTCCCCACAGTGCATACGCAACAGCAGAAAGGAAGGCAAGATACACAAGAATGCCTATGCCTTTTGCACTGTCAAGGCTGATAGTTCCACCAAGAGCAAGTCCAATAACTGCCATAATGACACCACCAAGAATAAACTGATACCCACTAAGTACAACAGGATTTTCGTGTTTGGAATAAATTTTCATAAACACAGAAGAAAACGCAAGTGATATTGCTGAAAATATAACGAATGCATCTCCAAAAAAATTAAAGCTTAGTTTCAGTCCGTTTAAATTTACAACAACAACTCCGGCAAAGCCAATTACGCATGCAATTAATTTTTTAAAATTAAGCTTTTCCTGTTTGAATATAAGTGTTGCTACAAGCATGGAAAAGAAAGCACTGGAACCGCTTAAAATTGTTCCCTTTACGCCACTTGTATTGGCAAGTCCCACATAGAAAAATATGTACTGCAGAATTGTCTGGAACACGCTGATTATACCTACATATTTAAGGTTTTTCTTTTCGGGATACAAGAACTTCCTTTCAATAGCACTGCATATAACAACAGTAAGAATACCTGCCAATGCAAATCTTATCCCGGCAAAAAGCATAATTGAAGGCGTGCCCTCTACGTTAAGACACAGATAACCTGTCTTTATAAAGGGTGTGGCACTACCCCAGAG
>JAZQIO010000005.1:0-5846 GCA_045541135.1 Clostridia bacterium | reverse complement strand
GCTAAATAGCCTACGGCAGCTAAATGTGCTTCGCACGCTTAAAGCGAATTTAATTTAGCTACTCCAAAGGAGTAATTTAGCTATGGAGTAAGACGGAATAATTTAGCTTTGCAACTTGTTGCAAAATTTAGCTAAAACAAGTTGCATCTAAACCTTATGCCTCGCAATGCGTAATAAATCAGCAAATATGCAAAGGGGAAAGAAATAATGATAATAAAGTGTAATAACAATAAAATTCGTTATACAGGAAGATGGAATGTTACCGAAGTTTCGGCAACATCAACTGCAAATGGAAATTATTTTGAATTTATGTATTCGGGAGAATGTGCGGTAATCGTATTTGACACATCATGTGCACGAGTTCCGTTTCCCCACATTTATATAAGTGTTGACGGTGGTGCGAATATTGAAGTTTCACTTGATAGGTACATAAGAATTTCTGCTGAAGAGGGCGAACATAAAGTTTGTGTTATTTTAAAAGGGTCAGTGGAAACTCAACACAGATGGTTTGCTCCTATTGAAGCTAAGGTTTCACTTCTTGCAATTGAAGCTGATGAATTTTTAGACTTGCCTGAAGACACACGACCCATAATAGAATTTTTGGGTGATTCGATAACGGAAGGAATTTCAATTGATGTTGGATATTCCAATTACGGAAACAACGAAGATATGGTTTACTGGGATGATTCAACAGCTGGCTATGCGTGGCGTACTGCAAAACTATTGAATTTCAGACCAATTATTATGGGATATGGATGTCTTGGCACAACAAAAGGTGGTGCAGGTGGGGTTCCGCCGGTGGCAGAGTCTTATAAATATTACAGCAATGGATATGAAATGGAAAGTCAGCAAGCTGATTTTATAGTTATAAATCATGGTACTAATGACCGTGGAGCAGATAAGGAGATTTTTAAAAGAAGATATTTTGAGCTTTTGGATATTGTAAGAGAGCGAAATCCGTTGTCAAAAATAATTTCTTTAACCCCTTTTTCCGGTTGTCTTGCAAAGGAAATAAAAGAAGTGGTCGAAAAGTACAATAGGGAAAAAGATGATGGGATTTTCTATATAGATACTACGGGATGGATAGAACCGGAACCTATCCATCCGTTAAGAAGCGGTCACAAAACAGTAAGCGAAAAATTGTCAAAAATAATAAAAGAAAACTTATTGTAACATAACAGGAATTTTCATTGTGTTTAAAGTCAAGGTATAAAAACATGGGAAATTATAAATCAGCAGAATTTATTGCTGAGTTAAATATCAGAAAACGAGGTTTTAAAAATGCAAAGAAAAAGCGGTGTGCTTATGCACATTTCATCATTGTACGGAGACTACTCAATAGGTAGCTTCGGTAAGGCTGCAAAGGAATTTGTGGACTTTCTTACAGAATGTAAATTTTCATACTGGCAGGTGTTGCCCTTTTGTATGGCAGATGATGTAAATTCACCCTACCAGTCATATTCCACATTTGCAGGTAATCCCTATTTTGTGGATTTGGAGATTTTAAAGTCAAAGGGCATTGTTACGGATGCAGAGCTTGAAGCTCAGCGTCAGCAACAGCCTTACAGTGCGGAATACGTAAAGCTTTACCACACAAGACTTAATTTTTTAAAGGAAGTTTCAAAGCGTGTAAAATACGCCGATGATGTCAATAATTTTATTGATGAAAATCCGTATTTAAAGCAGTTCTGCGAATTTATGGCACTAAAGGAAGCTAATGAAAACAAGCCATGGGCACAGTGGGAGAATGAAAAATATTCCGACGAAACTCTGTTTATGTGGAAGTTTATTCAATACGAATTTTTCACACAGTGGGCAGATATTAAGGAATATGCAAACAACAAGGGCATAAAGATTATAGGGGATATTCCAATTTACGTTTCCCTTGACAGTGCGGACGTATGGGCTAACAAGGAGCAGTTTTTGCTTGATGAAAAGAATGTGCCTTTGTGCGTTGCAGGTGTACCTCCTGATTATTTTTGCGAAGACGGTCAGCTTTGGGGCAACCCAATTTATAATTGGGAAGCTATGAGCAAAAACGGCTACAAATGGTGGATTGACAGAATAAAGCATATGACAAATTTGTTTGACGGTGTAAGAATTGACCATTTCCGAGGTCTGGAATCCTACTGGGCTGTACCTTACGGTGAAAAGACGGCTAAAAACGGTAAGTGGGTTAAAGGTCCGGGTATGGAGCTTATAAATAAGATAAATGAGGTTGTTTCAGATAAACTTATAATGGCGGAGGATCTGGGTGAAATTACACCTGAGGTTGAAAAGCTTGTAAAGGACAGCGGATATCCCGGTATACGTGTATTCCAATTTGGCTTTTTAGGTGATTACGACAACCCTCATATGCCTCATAATTATTGCAACAACTGTGTTGCATACACAGGTACTCACGACAACAATACCTTGCTTGGCTACCTTTGGGAGCTTGACGAGGGCAACAAAAAACGTATGCTTGAATATTGCAACTATCATTCACCTGACTGGGAAAGAGGTTACGACAGCATTTTGCGTTCCATGTTTGCAAGCTGTGCGGGAATTGTAATTCTTCCAATTCAGGATTTACTTGGCTATGGCTCCGATACACGTCTTAACATTCCCGGTAAGGCGGACGGTAACTGGCAGTTCAGAATTACAAAGGAACAATTACAAAATATAGACAAACAGAAATTCAGACATTTTAATGAATTATATAAGCGTGGCTGATTAATTAACAATTAATAATGAATAATTAACAATTTTGGTCAAAAAGCCTTGCTTTAAAAAAACAAGAAATGCAAAGCATTTCAACCATAATTGTTCATTGTTCACTATTCATTATTCATTGACGATATTTTTGGAGGAATAAAATATGTTCCGTTTTTTAGAAGATTTGGTAACAGATAAAAAAGTTTTAATTTTAGGCTTCGGCAGAGAAGGTCGTTCCACATACAACGTTATTAAGGATATGCCCTGCAAAATAGGCATTGCGGATAAAAATGACGTTACTTTTGATGCAAATGCGGAATTTATAATCGGTGAGGATTATCAAAAGGCTATTTATGACTATGATTTAGTATTTAAAAGCCCCGGCATTGTTTTGGAGGACCAAAGTGAAAAGGTGCTTTCTAAAATTGTTGCTCAGGCAGATTGTATGATTAAAAGATATAAAAATCAGATTATCGGCATAACGGGCACAAAGGGTAAAAGTACTGTTACAACTCTTACCTACCATATTTTAAAAAATGCCGTTGGCAACTGCATACTTATGGGAAACATCGGCATTCCTGCCTTTGATATGCTTGATGAAATTGATGAAAATAGTATTCTTGTATACGAATTTTCCTGCCACCAGCTTGAATATGCAGACTGTTCACCACATACAGGTGTACTTCTTAATATATTCCCCGAGCATCTTGACCATTACGGTACAGTTGAAAAGTACGAGGCGGCAAAAAAGAATATTTATGCCAACCAGAATGCTGAGGATATACTTATTTGCAACATAGATAATGTGCCCGGTAAGAAATACAACAGCGGAAATCTTATAACTGTGTCACTTGACAAAAAGGCGGACGTGTATCTTGACGGAGAAGCCATTGTGGACGGCGACAAGGTAATTGACTTTACAGAATTTGAAAGCAGTCTTCTTGGCAGACACAATATGTATAACATTGCAATTTGCTACAATGTATGTAAAAAGTATGGGGTAAGCCTTGAAGAATTTAAAAAACATCTAAAAACATATACCCCGCTTCCTCACAGACTTGAGTTTGCAGGTGAATATAACGGTGTAAAATATTATGACGATTCCATTTCCACAATAGGCGAAACCACCATTCAGGGGCTTGAAAGCCTTGACAATGTGGGCACACTTATAATCGGCGGAATGGACAGGGGAATATGCTACGACGTGCTTGTGGACTTTTTGAAGGACTATAAGCTTGACAACATAATCTGTATGTATGATACAGGTAAATTATTGTACGAAAGACTAAAAGCTTACAAGGATAAAAATGTTGTACTTACAGAAAATCTTGAACAGGCGGTTGTAAAGGCTAAGAACTTGACACCAAAAGGGAAGGCTTGCCTGATGTCACCTGCTGCTGCAAGCTATGGATTTTTCAAAAATTTTGAAGAACGGGGAGAAATGTTTAAATTATATATAAAGAATATATAAAAAATAGGGAATATGTAAAGTACTGTTAAGGGCAGTGACTAACCAAAGTCACTGCCCTTTCTGTTATATAGATATGGTAATTGTAATGTCTCCGACGGGGTACTTTTGGAGCAAAAGTGTTAAATTATCCCTCAGTCTTTGCCTTTGGCAAATCCAGCTCCCTTTAGGCAAGGGAGCCTTTTTTCTGTGTCACATACTTTCCCACGAACCAAATACGCCGTAAAGAGAGGGATTGCAAATCGTTTCGAAGTTTTGAAAAAATTGGCGTAAAATTGCGCATATCATTTTCTGCTGCTGATGCGTAATTTTAGGAGTCAGCGCAATAAGTTTGCGTATGACGACGGCGACAATTTTAAGAAACTGACGAATTACGAGTTGCTGACCGTACGACCCGGCCCCGATTTTTGCTTACTTTTGTCGGCGCAAAAGTAAGTCCCCCGCGGACAGCGGAATAGAATACAATGATGTTAGTTAATAAACATTTTAGGTTGTAGTATATTCCGTCGGTGAAACGCCAATATATTTCTTGAATATTTTTGAAAATGTAAAGGTATCGTCGTACCCTACCATAGCGGAGGATTCGTTTACCTTAAAGCCACGTTTTAAAAATTCGCAGGCTTTTTTCATTTTGAAATTTATTATATACTGCTGTATGGTAACGCCTTTTTTATCTTTGAAAATTCTTGAAAGGTAGCGTCTGTTAATGTTCAGGTTGTTTGCAATATCCTCCACGTAAATTTTATGCATATAGTTTGCCTTTATGTAGTCGGAAACAGTCTTTACGTAATCGCCTTTTTTGGCTGTATTTTCAAAAAGTACGGAAAGCATTTCGAAGGCTTTGCCCGTTAAAAATTCTGCCCTTGTGCTTTCAAGCTCAAAGGCTGTAAGCATTTCCTCAAAAAGATTACTTTCAAACCTTTCAACAACTCCCAGACTATCTAATTTACATGTCAATTCACCGTTTAAGTGTATCCATATATATTCCCATGGGTCTTTTTCGTCTGCGATATATTTGTAAACGCCGTTTGGCTTTATTATGAAAATTTCATCTTTTGAAACCTTGTGGCACTTACCGTCATAATATACTTTTCCGCAGCCCTTTACCACATAGTGAACTATGTAGTGGTCTGTATATGCGTATGTAAAGCTATGGGCGGGTTTACATTTTTCGTGACCGAAATTAAGCGTATTTAAGGTTTTGTAGTTTTTGTTTTCTATAATAAGAGTCCTCATTTTTATCACCCTTCTTATTGTACCATATTTTTTCTGTTATTTCAATACAAAAGTTACATTCTGACATATTTGTGTTACATTAAGCCATTTTGTTTTTAAGGTTGAAAGTTTATTATAAAAGCATAAAATATCGGGAGGTAATAAAAAATGATTAAAGTTACTTTTATGGGTGCAGGCAGTACGGTTTTTGCTAAAAATGTACT
Source organism: Clostridia bacterium (assembly GCA_045541135.1). Taxonomy (GTDB): domain Bacteria; phylum Bacillota; class Clostridia; order Monoglobales; family Firm-18; genus CAZNKU01. The sequence continues at coordinate 242 of JAZQIO010000005.1, read as the reverse complement.
TGGCGACATAATGCTTACCGATAATTTGCATAATGTTGAAATGGCTCTTTATGACATTGAGGCTGAGAGACTTGAAGAATCCTTTGAGCTTATAACCGTGTTTAACAAAAATGTTAATGAGGGAAGGGCAACTGTTAAAAAATATCTGGGTGCAGAAAACAGAAAGGAAGCACTTCGGGGTGCAAGCTTTGTTGTTAATGCCATTCAGGTTGGCGGCTACGACCCAAGCACAATTATAGATT
>JAZQIO010000004.1:0-52195 GCA_045541135.1 Clostridia bacterium | reverse complement strand
AAAAAATTGTTGGAAAATTGCACATATCATTTCCCTCTGCTGATGTGCAATTTAAGGGGCTCGCGCAAAGGGTTTGCGTATAGCCCCGACGACAATTTTAAGAAAATTTTTCGTACAAAATGTTGACTGAACGTCCCGGCGTCGATTTTTGCTTACTTTTGTCGGCGCAAAAGTAAGTCCCCCGCGGACAGCGGAATAGATACATCAATGTTTCCAAAAGTACCCCGTTGGAGACAATTGAAAAAGATAAGGACAGCAATAATGCTGTCCGTAATTTTACTATTTCAATTTCAAAATCTCATTTATCTTTTTGCCGATAACCTCTGCCATTCTTGTAAAGCCTACATCGTTAGGGTGTACGCCCTCTATTGTACAGCGGAATTCGTCGTCGGGGTTCATAAGTGTTTCACCGTCTATGAAGTAAACATTTTTGTCACCATTTGCCAGTGCCTTTTCGTAGGAGGTTCTGATTATGTCACGTCTTTTGACGGAGGCGTCATAGTTGTGAATAAAGTCAGGTCTTGAAATCATAACAAATGGTACATCGGGATTAATGCTCCTGAAAAGCTCATAGAATGGATAATGAGTTTCTTCTAAAAATTCGATTGATTTGGCATTGTGGTCGTAATCGAACACAAACATACACATATCACGTTTTGCTAAATATCTGCACATTGGTTCTTCCGCACGGGCATTACCTGCAAAGCCTAAATTTACATAGTCCATATTATATTTTTGTGCAATTAAGTTTTCGTATGTGTAGCCAGGTGTACTTGCCGCTGCACCGTGGGTAATGGAAGAGCCGTAGAAAATAACAGGCTTTTCATTTGCATATTTTTTGCCGCGTTCCAATTTGCAGTCTGCCAGAATGCCAAGCTGTAATTTTTTAACCTCTGCAAAGTAGGGGAAGTTAAGTGTGTAGTATATAAGTCCCTCGTCCTTTGCTTTATATGGGTCATTGTCAAAAAACTTGTAGTCGAAATCAGCATTCGGTCTGAACTGATGGCGGAATGTTTCTGTCCCGTCATCGTTGCATTTATACAGGTCAAAGCCGTATGCACCGCATACTGTGCAACATGTTGGAACTCTTCCCTCACCGTATTCTGCCCTTATTGCAATAAGCGGAGAATCTGATGCAAAGCGTATATTCACACCTGCGGCGTATGATCTCATGTTGTAAACACCTTCGTTAACATCCTTTGCATATTCTTCCGGAATACGACATGAAAAAACGTCGTTTTTACCTCTGTCTGTACCGTAAAGGTCAAAATCCTCGTCATTGACGTCATACCACACAAGGTTTTCATTGTCGTTTGTGGTTGAAATCATATTTTTATCATATTGTTTAGTCATAATAGTCACCTCTTTTGGAAATTATATCATACCTAAAAAACACAGTCAATATTGCAATCGTACCCTTTTTATGATAAAATGTGCCCGAGGTGTTTTTATGACTAAAATTATGTTTATATGCCACGGCAATATATGTCGAAGCCCTATGGCGGAATTTATTTTTAAGGATATGGTTGCAAAGCTTGGAAGAAGTGATGAATTCCACATTGCATCTGCAGCTACAAGCTATGAGGAAATAGGAAACCCCGTACATTACGGCACGGCAAAGATTTTAGACGGTCTTGGTATATCCTACAAAGGAAAGCGTGCAGTACATCTTGAAAAGTCGGATTATGCAAAGTATGATTACTTAATTTGTATGGACAGGGCAAATGTGAGAAACACTCTTCGTATTGTGGGTGCTGATCCTGAAGAAAAAATATATAAATTACTTGAATTTACGGATTCCGATGCCGATGTTGCAGACCCGTGGTATACGGGCAATTTTGATACAACATATCGTGATGTTGTTGCAGGATGTGAGGGGCTTTTAAAAGCAATAGACGAAAAATAAAAATCCTTAACATATCTATTGAAATTTATTAACAAATCTGTTACAATATAATTTGGAGTGTTAGATATAATGGAGGTAGTATAAATGGTAAAAGGTATTGAACATGTAGGTATCTTCGGTAAAGACACAAAGGCTTTGGCAGAATGGTACTGCAAAACACTTGGTTTTGAAATTGTATTTGAAAATGGCAACGGTGTGTATTTTATAGCCGCTCCGGATAAAAGTATGATTGAAATTTGTGTAGCTGACACAGAACCAAGAAGCACTACAACAACAGAATCAGGCATCAGACACATTGCTCTTGCAACAGACAATATTGAAGAAATGTCTGAAAAAATGATTGCTGCAGGTGTAGAGGTGGTTACTCCTTTAAAGGTTGCACCAAGCGGTACAGCCACATTTTTCTTCAGAGATCCTGAAGGCAACATTTTGCACTTTATTCAAAGACCAAGTCCGTTGGTGTAATTTTTTAACTACTACTGTGACGCACACAAATGGGTATTTATACTTTAAGGGGGATTTGTGTGCGTTGCGGAGTATATTCGCGGAGGAAAGTATATGAAAAAAGACGTACTCATTACTCTTGTGGGAACGCAGGATAATGATGGGGAAAAAGATAAAGTAGAACTTATAACGGAAGGTAATATGTACAAAAAGGGCGATGCCTACTATATTACTTATAAGGAATCGGAGCTTACGGGTATGGAAGGTACCACCACAACCGTAAAGGTTCAGGACAAGAAGGTTACAATACTTCGTTTTGGTACAAATAACACACAGCTTATTTTTGAAAAAGGTAAGCACCACGTTTGTTGCTACGACACTATGTACGGTGCAATATCTGTAGGTGTGTGGGCACAGAATTTAAAAATTGAACTTGACGACAACGGCGGAGAAATATTTGCCGATTACAGTATAGATGTAGATAATAATTTAGTAGGGAAAAACGATTTCCATATGCAGGTAAGGGAGTGTCATTAGTTTATGAATATAAAAGAAACAGTAAGAAGCCAGATTTCAAATCTTGTAGATAAAGCAATTTCCGACTGTGGTTTTGAAGCAGTCAACTATCAGGTGGAAACACCTCGTGAAAAGGCAAACGGTGACTTTTCCACAAATGCGGCAATGCTTTTAACAAAAATTGCAAAAAAAGCTCCGCGAATGATTGCGGAAGAGCTTGTTTCCAAAATGGATTGCAACGGTACTTATATAGAAAAGGTAGAAATTGCAGGCCCCGGCTTTATTAATTTTTATCTTAATAAAAACTGGCTTTATGATGTAATAAACCTTGTTGAAAAAATGGGTAACCGTTATGGTAGCATAGACTACGGCAAGGGAAAAAAGGTTATGGTTGAATTTATAAGTGCAAACCCAACAGGTCCTATGCATATGGGTAATGCACGAGGAGGAGCTCTTGGTGATTCCATGGCGGCTGTTCTTGACTTTGCAGGCTTTGATGTAACCCGTGAATTTTACCTTAACGATGCAGGTAACCAGGTTGAAAAATTTGCCTGCTCATTGGAAGCAAGATATTTGCAGGAATGCGGTATAGACGTACCTTTTGAAGAAGAATGGTATCAGGGTGCGGACATTACACAGCGTGCAAAGGAATTTATTGAATTTAACGGCGACAAATTCGTAAATGCCGAAAGTGAAGAACGTAAGAAAGCTTTGGTTGATTATGCTCTTAACAAAAACGTAGAGCTTATGAAAAAGACTCTTGGTGATTATCGTGTCAACTACGACGTTTGGTTTTACGAAAGTGAGCTTCACAAAAGTGGAGAGGTTATGAAAACCGTTGAAATATTAAAGGAAAAAGGCTATACTTACGAAAAAGACGGTGCAATATGGCTAAAATCCGCAGATGAGGAAGAAAAGGACGATGTTCTGGTTCGTGCAAACGGTATTCCCACATACTTTGCGGCAGATATTGCATACCACAGAAATAAATTCGTAACCCGTGGCTTTGACAGAGTAATTGACGTATGGGGTGCAGACCATCACGGTCACGTAGCACGTATGAAATATGCAATGGATGCTGTTGGCGTAGACGGTGAAAAGCTTGAGGTTGTTTTAATGCAGCTTGTACGTCTTATGCGTAACGGTGAGGTTGCAAGAATGTCAAAGCGTACAGGTAAGGCTATAACACTTGACGATTTGCTTGAAGAAATTGGCATAGATGCAGCACGTTTCTTCTTTAATATGAGAAACGCAGGCAGTCACTTTGACTTTGACCTTGACTTGGCTGTTGAACAGTCTAATAACAACCCTGTTTTCTATGTTCAGTATGCCCATGCAAGAATTTGCAGTATCATACGCCTTTTGGAGGAATCGGGCAAAAAGGTTAAGTCTGCAACAGAAATAAACAGAGAAATTCTTGTGAAGGAAGAGGAATTCAACCTTCTTCGTCAGATTGCGGAGCTTCCTGACGAAATAAAGGCAGCGGCTGAAACATTGGAGCCTTCAAAGCTTACAAGATATTCCGTAGAACTTGCAAATACCTTCCATTCCTTCTACAACGAATGTCATGTAAACATTGAAGATGAAGAACTTTCATACGCAAGACTAAAGCTTATAGACTGTGCAAGAATTGCACTTGCAAATGTGCTTGAACTTTTAAAGGTTGAAGCACCTGAAAAAATGTAATCCGTGGAGAAAATATGAAAAAAATAATCGGAATTTTAGCTGTTTGTATGATGCTTTGCAGTGTAAATGTCAGTGCAATGAACTTTACTGAAATGACAGAAAAGCTTGTAAAGCATTATGATGTAAAGGTTACAGATGACGTATCGGGAATAAGTAAATTACAAAACAGACGTAACATTAAAAATCCATCGCTTATATCTGCCGCAATAAATAACGGCATTATAGTTGCAAGAAATGGTCTGGTTAATGAAAACGGTACTGATTTTACTCCTTTGACAGACGGCATTATAAAAAGATATATAAAAGATGAAAAATACAAATTTGTATCCGGATTAAAAGCGGATTTATTACGTAACCAAGGTGTAATTTTCAACAAAAATACTTTTTTTGTTACGGAAAATTCCAAAGAGTCCGACCTTAGCTATACAGATATTTACACATGTGTGGTTGATAAGTCAAACAATGCACTTTTTGTATGGAAGGCAGGGGAAGTTGTGAAGCCTGCCATATACAAAGTAAAGCTTTATTGGCTTGAAGAGGACGAAATGATTGTTACGGATATATACAGAAAGGAATTCGATTTGTGGATAAAGGAAAGTAAAAATCAATTTTACTCTCTTGACAGCTCGCAAATCGGACTTAGTCAGGATTTTATTATGAAAAATCTTGACCAATACATTTATATTTTTGCCGACAGCTATGGTGAAAATATTAAAATATGGGGAGTATCCCAATAATGCGGAGGTGTTTTGATGTTGAATATTAAAAAAATTCTGGCAACAGTGCTTTGTGTTGTTATGGTTATTTCAGGCATAAGTGTAAATGCGGCAGGAACTCAGATTCTTAATGCAATAGACACAACCGACGGCAAGGTTGTATCGGAATTTTACGACAACCTTCTTGACTACATAGTTAAATATTACAGATATGATATTACAAGAGAAGAGCTTATGGAAGCGGCAGTTATGAAAATTTTAACAGACCATCCGGAGCTTTTGGAGGAATTCGGAAAAGGTGCATTTGAAGCACTTGATGAAAATTCAATGTTTTATAATGCCGAAGAATTTGAAGCCCGTTTTGAAGATGTGTCGGGCGTGTATGTAGGAATAGGCATAAACGTATACTTTGATGAAGAATATGTTATTTTAGGTGAAGCAATTGAAGGCTCACCTGCTGAAAATTCAGGTCTTCAGGTTGGAGATATTGTTGTGGCTGTTGACGGAGAAAGTGTTGATGGCTACGGGCTTGACAAGGTTACATCACTTATAAAAGGTGAAGAGGGCACAAATGTAAGCATCACTGTTTTAAGAAACCGTGCAGAATATACATATACTTTAAAACGTGCAACAATAAAAATAAATCCTGTTACCTATGAAATTATAGAAAGCTGCAATGTAGGATATCTTAAAATTTCATCCTTCAACGCCAATACATCAGAGGCTGTTGACAAGGCAATGTATTATTTTGGTGAAAGAAACGTAAAAACAGTTATATTAGACCTCAGAAACAACCTTGGTGGCTATATGAATGCCGCAATTTCCGTTGCAAGCTACTTTATACCTGACGGCAAGCTTGTTGCAACAGAAGAATATAAAAATGAAGCAAAAAACAAAAAACATTATGCTGATGAAACAAAGTATAAATTCAACGGCGTTGTACTTATAAACGAATATAGCGCATCTGCATCAGAGCTTGTATCCGGTGCAATAAAAGATTACGGAACCGGCATAATAGTGGGGCAGACCTCTTACGGCAAGGGAACAGTTCAAACCACAGTGCCGCTGAGAAGTAATCAGTATATGTGGTACACCGTTGCGGAATATTATACCCCAAGCCATAATACTATACATAAAGTGGGTATAAAACCTGATTATATAGTTTCCAATAAATACAAGGATTTTGATATGAGTACAGTAAGCTCTTATGAAATCACAAGAAAGCTTACGGTTGGCGATACCGGTGACGATGTATACGCTGTAAAGGAAAGACTTAATGCTTTGGGCTACAGAGTGGAAATAAACAATGTTTACGATGAACTTACGGCAAATGCTGTTGCAAATTTCCAAAGCAATGTCGAGCTTTTTTCATACGGTGTTGCAGATATAACAACACAGATAAAATTAAATGACGAATTAAAGGCTTCTAAAGTTCCTGTAGATAAGCAGTACGAAAAAGCTTTGAGCCTTGCTAAAAATATTAAGTAATCGGGGTGGTCGTAATGAAAATCAAACAGGGTTTTGAACTTAGGGAAATTGCCGATAACTATGTTGTAATTCCTACCGAAAGCAATGTTGTTGACTTCAGCTCTATGATAATGTTAAATGACGTAAGTGCTTTTTTGTGGCTGCAGCTTTTGGAGGATAAAACAGAGCATGATTTACTTAAAGCTGTTTTGAAAGAATATGATGTAGATAAAGAAACTGCGGCAGGAGATATTAAAATATTCATAAAGGAGCTTGCGGCAGCAGGAGTTATAGATGTCTGATTTAATTAGTAAATTCCAATTAACCTCTATGGATGATATTGTAGAACTTGCAATGCCTATGCTTGAAAAAGGCAAGGCTGTAAAGTTCACCGTAGTGGGCAACAGTATGTATCCCCTGTTTATAAATAATAGGGATAAGGTTACTGTTGTAAAGGCAGAAAAAATAAAAAAACACGATATAATTTTGTACCGCCGTGAAAACGGAAGCTACGTTTTGCACCGTGTGGTAGGTAAAGGCAAGCTTGGCCTTAAGCTTTGCGGCGATGACCAGGTAGCAATAGAATATCCCGTAAAAAGGGAAGATGTAGTTGCCGTAATGACTTCTTTTGAACGTAAGGGCAAGCAGTATGGCAAAAAATGCCTTTGGTACAAAACCTATAGCTTTTTGTGGTGTCTTTTCATATGGTTAAGACCTTTGTGTTCAAAAATTATAACAAAGATATATAAATTACGTAATAAGAGGAGCAGATGATTTTGGAAAATAAAAATCCTACTCTCCAATGGATAAAAAGTATAAGCAAGCCGGTTATACCGGGAATTTGCATAATAAGTATTGTGGGAATGCTCAATGCCTTTTGTGGTGTGGTCCTTGCACTGCAGTCCAAAAATGTGATAGACTGTGCAGTTGCACAAAACAAAGACGGACTTACAAATTCCGCAATATTGCTTGGTATTTTGATTATTCTGCAATTTTTGCTTAGCTTTTCTTATATGAAAATAAGTGCGGATATTGTAGCCAAGCATACTTTAAAATTGCAAAGACGTATATTTTCCGATGCTGTAAATATGCACTATGCCCACGCATCATCAATGCACAGCGGTGAAATTTTAAACCGTATCACCATAGATTCTGACGTTGTAATGTGTGCTATAATAGGCATAGTTCCTCAGATACTTGCATTTGTAACAGGCGTTGTTTCTGCTTTTGGTGCACTGCTTATAATACAGCCTGTGTTTGCACTTGTGTGTGCGGCTGTGGGTATAGTTGTGGGATTGGGTGCTGCTGTTTGGGGTAAACGCCTTAAAAAACATACACTTATATGCCGCAAATGGAGCGATAAAAGCAATTCCTTTATGCTTGAATGTATACAGAATATACTTGTTGTAAAATCCTTTGCAAATGAAAATAGAGTTGTAAAACACGCAAAGGGCATACAGGATAATAACTATAAGGCTTTGAAAAAACGTAACAACAATAATATAATGGCAAGCCTTGCGGCAGAATTTGCATTTACCTTCGGTTACTTTCTGGCACTTGGCTGGGGTGCATTCGGAATAGCCTTCGGTACACTAAGCTACGGTAAGCTTATGGCTATGGTACAGCTTGTAGGCAAGGTGCAGTCACCCTTTAAAGGCATTGCATCTGTAATACCTCAGTATTATCAGATGCTTGCATCTGCGGAAAGACTTATGGATATTGTGCAATTTGCCGAAAACAAAGAACCGGCAGATATTGATGATTTTGAAAGTATAGAATTAAAAGACGTTTCCTTTTCTTATAATAAGGAAGAAATTATACTAAAAAATGCAGACCTTAAAATTAATAAGGGCGACTTTATGCTTATTTCGGGCATATCGGGCATAGGTAAAAGCACACTTTTAAAATTACTTCTTGCTATGTACAACCCCGATAGCGGTGAAATAATACTTACTGCAGAGGGTAGTGAATACGAACTTAATGCAGATTGCAGAAATCTGTTTTCCTATGTGCCACAGGGCAATATGGTACTTTCAGGCACAGTTGCGGAAAATGTAGTGTTCTTTGGCGAAAATGCCGATAATGGGAAAATAGAGGAATGCTTAAAAATTGCCTGCCTGTGGGACGATATTTCCGAAATGCCGGACGGTATAAATACAATAATAGGTGAAAATGGTGTGGGACTTTCCGAAGGTCAGACACAACGCCTTGCAGTTGCAAGGGCAATTTACCGCAATGCTCCAATACTTTTGCTGGACGAGGCTACATCCGCACTGGATGCTTCAACAGAGAAAAAAATGCTTGGTAATATAAGGGATTTAAAAGATAAAACATGTATCCTTATTTCTCATAAAAATGCGGCAGTAAAATTTATGGATAAGCAAATTGTTATAAATGATGGAAAAATTTCATTAATTAATAATTAAAAATGAACAATGAATAATTGATGAAGAAATGCTCTGCATTTCTTTGAAATAAAGGAATGTTTATATGATTAATAATGCAATAGCAGATAAAACTATGGATTTTGCAGTCAGAATGGTTAATTTGTATAAATTTTTGACGACAGATAAAAATGAGTACATTTTATCTAAGCAGATTTTAAAATCGGGAACAAGTATAGGGGCTAATGTTTCCGAGGCACAATATGCTCAAAGTAGTTCTGATTTCCTTTCCAAAAGCAAAATAGCATTAAAGGAAGCAAAAGAAACTGAGTATTGGCTTACACTTTTGTATAGAACCGAATATGTTGATGTTGCACAGTATAACAGTTTAAATAATGATTTGAATGAAATAATTAAGCTACTTGTATCAATATGTAAAACAGTTGATAATAAAATTAATTAATAAAGAAACGCCCTGCGTTTCTACCATAATTATTCATTATTAATTATTCATTATTAACTAAAAAGGCGTTTCTACCATAACTATTCACTACTCACTATACCTATTAACTACAAAAACCATTTTGCTTTTTTGCCCAAAAACCCAAACGGCTTTTGTTACACTTGCACAAAAAAGAAATTTTTTAAAAAAAGTTTAAAAATATGTTTGACATTTCTGTAAAAAAGTTGTAAAATATGGTTAATGTTAATTTAATATTTTTTTAACACTCAAGGAGGTTTAAAAATGAAGCTAAAAAGAATTATTTCAGCTTTGATTGTTTTCACTATGGTGATGACATGTGCTGTATGTGTTTCTGCGGATGCTACATACAACGTAACAACAGTTTATGAACTTGGCTCAGATGGTGCTTATAGTGGTAACATTACACTTAACGCTTCTGTTTCAGGTGCTACAGCAGATACTTTCGTATCTTATTTATTGGTTGCTCCTGTTGAAACAACAACAGGCGAAGGTGAAGAAGCTGTTACAACAAAGTCTTACGAAGTTGAGGCTGACGGCAGAAACATCTTGCATATCGACCAGGCTACAGTAGATTCAAGTGGTAATGCTAACTTTGATTCAGTTAAAGCTGCTTTCGCTGAATTTGAAGGCGGTAAGGTTAAGTTCGTTTCTTCAGGTAATGATACATTCGTTGCTGATGGAACGAAGGTTGACTATAACGGTGACGGTAAAGTTACTACTGATGATAAGGACGAAAACAATAAAAACCCGGATGTAGACAGTTATGTTCGTTCAATCGATAAGGTTTCTAAAACACAGGCATCTGTTACTTTGATTGACGTACAGGATAACGGTGAATCAACAAATACTTACTATGTAACTGATGACAACGTAGTTGTGTTTGCTAAGACAGGCACTAACTTCGGTATTGGTAGTAATGGTACGGATCGTTTTATTGGAACATTTGACTGGATAAATTATGTATCCGGTGACGAAACATCACTTGGTTCTAAAGCAATTATTCCTATTGAAGGTGTAAAGGCTTGGATCGTTGACTTCTTCAATGCATCATCCAGAACAGTTATAGGTGTTAAAGTGGAAATGCAGAGCTTGGAAACAAGTGCAACAGGTACAAAGAATGCAGTTAAAACATACACATTCTATGATCCTAATAAAGGTGTAGACCTTACAGTAAACGGTCGTTATAAGGAAGATGTTTCAGATGGTAAGTTTGGTACAATTCCTCTAACAGGTGGTACTGTTATGGGTATTAAGAAAACACAGGGTACAACTGCAACAGGTGAAACAAAACCTTCAGAATTCATAACACTTGAAGCTGCTCCTGTTTACTCAGAGGTAGACTTTGGCTATGGTCCACGTAAGTCAGCTACATTCCTTGCTAAATCTGCAGCAGGTCATTTTGATGATGAAATCGCTCTTAAGATTACAGCATATCCTAACGGTACAGTTTCACACGATAATACAATTGCTGAAGCTGGTGAACCTGTAGAACTTGGTATTTACGAAAATGCATACCTTGGTAGCGAAGAATTCCAAAATGGTTATTTCGGTATCCAGTTGGTAGACTCAGCTGAAACTACAGAATATCTTGACCCTGATAAGTACGACCTTGAAGCTACACCATGCGTTAAGGATGAAGCTGGTGAATGGGTTGAACTTGATGTAATGGGTACAAACTACTTCATTTCAAAACGTAATGTATCTGCAGAAGAAGTTGAAGAATAAGGGAGGTGCAATATAGTATGAAAAATTATGTAAAACCATCAGTTAAGGTTGTAAATCTAAAATCTTCAAACGATATTGCAGCCAATACATTCGAAACACTTAGAAGACAGTATGTAAAGAGCTATTTGTTAGACGAAAATACAACTAATAGCTACGCAGTTTCTGTATATGCTAACTCAACAAGTGCAATTGATCAGGAAAAACTTAATCCTGTAGTTGAAGGTTAATTTAAAACCGAATTGATATGTTATTTAAAAGACGGATTGCTTGCAATCCGTCTTTTTTGTAATTTTTTGAACGATGTTGTATCAGAGTATACGGTGAAAATTGACGAATCCTACCCTCTGCTTCAAAGAAAGGCAGAGTGTTTCAAGCATAAGTCCGTATTCTTATTCTGTATTAAAAAATAATGCTTGCTAAATACCTTAAAATATAGTATTATATATGTATATGAATATAATTGAGGTACGCTATGAAATATTATAATATTGCCGATTTGAATGTTGTTGTTTCGGGTGTTGATTTTGAATATTTTAATTCCCGTATGCAGGATTATGAGGTTGATAAATTTCAAAAAGCAGACGTAACTGTTACTTTTGATTTTAACAATTCAATAGATGTAGAACATCCTGAACCTTTTGTATCACGCAATGGCAGACATTATTTTGAAACTGAAAAAACATTTGGTTTTTATGATTATATAACAGAGGTTGATAAAACAGTTTCTTTTATGGAGGTCAATAAAGACTGGGTTAATTTTAACTATGCATACAGTGACCTTACAGACCTTTTTGGTATAGCACCTGACCTTACTGCAGTCAATGTGTGCGGACATCTTTTTGCACAGGGTATAAGGCGTTTTGACGGTGCTGTTTTACACGCATCTACAATAATGTATAAGGGTAAAGCTATTACATTTACTGCTCCGTCGGGCACAGGGAAGTCTACCCATACAGGCTTGTGGCAGAAATATTATCCTGAAACGGTAATAATAAATGATGATATGCCGGCTATTCGATGTGTTGACGGAGTTTTCCGTGCATACGGTACACCGTGGGCAGGAAAAACATTCATAAACAAAAATGTTTCCGCACCGCTTTGTGCAATGGTATTTATTGAACGCGCGGAGGAGTGTTCCATTTCGCCAATAACTCCAATGGAGGCTGTAATTCGAATGATGAGAGAAGTTCCTTTGGATGTATATAAAGAACAATCAGATTTACTTATGAGTTTTTTCAACAAATTGTTTACGAGTGTTCCTGTATATCTTTTGAAATGCAATATTTCAAAGGATGCAGTAGATGTTGTAAAGGATAAATTGATGTTGTAGAAATTTGTTGTAAATGGTGATAATATGGGGAAATTTATCCGTAAGAAAACCCACAAGGTTGAAAAATTATAATTATTCAACACCGGGTATGTATTTTGTAACAATATGTACAAAAGGCAGAAAGAGTTTGTTGGGTAATATCGTAGGGTACGGCGATTTCGACGTACCGAAGATGATATTATCTGAATACGGAAAGATTCTTGATAAATATCTTAAATTGATGAGCGAAAGGTATTCGCATATTACTATTGATAAATACATTATAATGCCTAATCATTTTCATTTAATATTACGTATAATTGATTATGTTAATGGTGCGTCGGAAACCGCCGCACCCTACAATAATGAAATGTCTAAATTCATATCTTTGTTAAAAAGATATTGTAATATTGCATGCGGAAAAAATTTATGGCAACGTTCCTTTCACGATCACATAATCCGCGGAGATGAAGATTACCGTAAAATATGGGAATACATAGATACAAATGTTTTGAAATTAGAACAAGATGTACTTTATAATATGTAGGGTATGTCGTTTGTCGACGTACCGCAACAGATTTGTAAACAATATAAAAATAATATAAATAAACGGAGGAAGAAATGATGAAGAATTCAACAAAAATATTATCCTTACTTTTGGCATTTGTACTTGTTTTGAGTACATTTACCATAGTAGTAAGTGCAGACAAATCTTTTAGCGATTTGCCTGAAGGACACTGGGCTTATGCAAATATCCAGACACTTGTAAATGATGGTACAATCAATGGTTATCAGGATGGCACTTTCCGTCCGGATGCAAATGTTACAAGAGCTGAATTTGTTAAAATGATTGGTAAAACAGACATAGCTTTCGAAACGGCATTTGATGACATTGTCGGCCATTGGGCTTATGACTATATAATGTATTCAAATATGGATGTTGAAGGTACAAGTTTCAGACCTGATGTTCCGATCACTCGTGATGATGTAATACGTCTTTTGTGGAAACGTGCAGGTTCTCCTGAGGCTTTCGCTCCCGGTGCCATCACAAGCCAGTCTGCTAAGCCTGAAGCTGCTGCATGGGCTTATGCTTACGGTATTATGAATGGTGATGACGGTGTTACAATGCGTCTTTCTGACGGTGTTACACGTGCCGAAGCTGCGGCTTTGATCTGCCGTTCAAGAACAGTTGATGCAGGTTCTAAAAAGGATTTTGCTTCAACTGTAAACTCTAAGATACCTAAGATTATTTATGAGGGTCTTGGCTATTTTGGAGAATATGATCCGAATAAAACATACACAAACGGTGAAATTGCAGGCTATGCAATGCAACTTTTGTATGAAACAGAAGTTCCGAAGTACGATGGTATGGTACTACAGTTTCCGGATTTCAACCGTGATTATGCTGTAGCATTTTCTGCCGTGTGTGACTATGTATGGGGTACAGACAGAAAGACAGAAGCTTTCTACGATGCAAAGGCTACAAACCTTGATACAATTGCACTTTTCGCTTTCGTTATAAATAACAAATCATATACAACTTTTATTGACGGTTCAACAGATGATTTCTATGCGGATGTTAACAAGGTTCATAATGATGTTATGAATCAGCTTGTTAGTGCAGCGCACAAAAACGGTATCCGTCTTGATAATACAGATAATATTTACCCTGATCAGGTGCTTACAGGTGAAAATCTGGCTTTGATTCTGACACAGCTTGATATGATTGCAGGATTTAATTCTGCAACTGTTGTTCAGGCAGGCGTTAAGGTGCCTATTGATACACCTGTTAAGACTGAAATACATAAATATCCTAATAATCCTGAAATATATAAACATATTCTTAAGGAAGTTCCAAATGCTGTATATCACAGTAATTTTGTAGATGTTGACGGTAAAGTATGTAACAACTTGCCCAAGGATTCTTTTGAATTGGCTCGTAACCATGTGGACTTGATGACAACATTCATTGATAATCTTGAATATCAGATTCTTAAGAATGGAGCACTTATTTCGATAACCTACTATCCATCTTTGGTTTGTAAATCTGATAAAGGTTACATTATGAAGGTTATGGTTAATGTTATTGCTTATGATGAAACATGTAATTTTGACGAAATATTCCCTAACATTATCACAGAAAACAAGCCTGACTTAGCCAAGAACAACATATTCTACGCAACCCTTGCAACAGGTTCTGATTTTAACGGTGTTACAATTTCAATTGATAATGCAAAATTTACAACAATAGACCATATAAACTAATTACTATTGGCGATATCGTCTAATTTTGACGGTATCGCCCTTTTTATGTTGACTTTAGCACTTTAGTGTGTTAAAATGTGAAAGTGGAAGTTTTTAATATATGAAAAGGAAGTGAATAGTATGGATATTCACCATTCAAAAGAAAAGGAATTATTCTTCAAGGCTGTGCTTTCTCTTAAAACAGTAGAGGAGTGCGACAAGTTTTTTGAAGATATATGTACCATAAAGGAAATGCAGGACCTTGCACAGCGTATGAATGTTGCGGTGTTACTTTCTGAAGGTAGGGTATATAATGATATAGTTAAGCTTACAGGTGCAAGCAGTGCTACAATATGCCGTGTTAACAGATGTCTTAAATACGGTACCGGTGGCTATAATGAAATTTTAGAGCGTATAAAGGATGAATAATATGAATTATGCAAATGTGTTAAAAACTGACGAGAAGGCTATTTTTGAGCTTCGTTCACTATATGAAAAATACGGTTACATTCAATATAAAATGAGTAAGTTTGAGGAATATGACCTGTATGTTAAAAACAAGGACTTTTTAGTTTCCGACAGTATTATTACTTTTAATGACACAAACGGTAAGCTATTGGCGCTAAAGCCCGACGTTACACTTTCCATTATTAAAAACACTCAGAAAGAAAAGGGCTGTGTACAAAAGGTTTATTATAACGAAAATGTTTACCGTGTTTCAAAGGGGACACACACATTTAAAGAAATTATGCAAACAGGTCTTGAATGTATAGGTGATATTGATACATACAACATCTGCGAGGTTGTTGCCCTGGCGGCTAAAAGTCTTAATGCCATAAGTGATAATTTTATGCTTGACATTTCACATATGGGTGTTATTGGTGCTGTGCTTGAAGGTTTGGATGTGCCTCACAGTGCAAAGGCTGAAATTTTAAAATGTATTGGCGAAAAGAATACTCACGATATTAAAAAGATTTGTGAACAGTACGGTGCAGATTGCAATAATATTGTTACACTTGTTTCCACATACGGCAGTCTTGACAGCGTTATCGAAAAGCTTAAAGCTATGGACTGCGGTTTTTCAGATGCACTTACAGAGCTTGAAAAAATCAACGCCTTTATGAAGCACGAAGGTCTTGAAAAGTTTGTTAACATTGATTTTTCAATAGCCAACGATATGAGATATTACAGCGGTATTGTTTTCCGCGGCTTTATAGAGGGCATACCTGCGGGTATTCTTTCGGGCGGTCAGTACGACAAGTTGATGGCTAAAATGGGTAAGAAATGCGGTGCTGTTGGTTTTGCTGTGTATCTTGATATGCTTGAAAGACTTAACGAAAACATTAAAAAATACGATGTAGATACAGTTTTGCTTTACGAAAAAACAGATGAAATTGCAATAGCAAATCTTATTAAGATGTTTACGGATAACGGCAACAGCGTACTTGCTGTAAAGTCTGTGCCGGAAGCTTTAAAGTACAGACAGCTTATAAAATTAAAGGATGGGGGGTTCGAAATCCTTGAAAACAATGATTAATGTTGCTCTTCCCAAGGGCAGACTTGGTGAAAAGGTTTATGATATGTTTGAAAAGTCGGGTTTTGAATGTCCGTCTATTAAAGAAAATAACAGAAAGCTTATTTTTGAAAATGAAGAAGTTGGTGTAAGATATTTCTGGGTTAAGCCTTCAGATGTTGCAATTTATGTTGAACGTGGTGCGGCGGATATCGGTGTTGCAGGCAAGGATATTCTTTTGGAATATGAGCCTGATGTTTACGAGCTTTTAGACCTTAACATAGGCAAATGTCGTATGGCTGTAGCTGCAAAGAAAGATTTCCGTGACAACACGGACAGAACACTTCGCGTTGCTACAAAATTCACTAATATTGCGAAAAATTACTATGCGGGTATAGGCAGGGATATTGACATTATAAAGCTTAACGGCTCTATTGAAATTGCACCTATCCTTGACCTTTCCGACGTTATAGTTGATATTGTGGAAACAGGTAAAACTTTGCTTGAAAATGACCTAAAGCCATTTACGGACATTGTTCCTATAAGTGCAAGGCTTATTGCAAACAAGTCAAGCTTTAAATTTAAAAACGAAATGATTGAAAAAATCCGTGCAGGATTGGAACAACAGGTGGTTGAGAAAAATGATTAAAATTATGAAATACGGCGAGGTTCCGAACAGCGAAATTTTCGCCCGTGTTAATATGAAAACAAATATTGAAGATGTTGTTGCTGACATCATTAAAAACGTTATAGAACGCAAGGATGAGGCTGTTAGGGGCTACTGTGAGAAGTTTGACGGTGTAAAGCTTGATAGCTTGCAGGTTACGGATTCGGAAATAGAGGAAGCATACAAGTCTATGGATTCTGAATTTGTAAGAATTTTAGAAGATGCTGCTGAAAATATCCGTAATTTTCACAAGCGTCAGGTACGTAACAGCTTTATTATAAGCGAAACAAACGGAGTGGTTATTGGGCAGAAGGTTATTCCTGTTGAAAAGGTTGGTCTTTATGTGCCCGGCGGTACAGCGGCGTATCCTTCAACAGTGCTTATGGACAGCATACCTGCAAAAATTGCAGGCTGTGGTGAAATAGTAATGGTTACACCGCCTATGAAGGACGGTAAAATCAATCCGGTTATTCTTACTGCCGCAAAAATTGCAGGGGTTGATAAGATATTTAAAGTGGGCGGTGCACAGGCAGTTGCGGCACTTGCTTACGGCACACAGAGCATCCCTAAGGTTGACAAAATTGTAGGCCCCGGTAATGCCTTTGTTGCAGAGGCTAAAAAGCAGGTATTCGGTATTGTGTCAATAGATATGATTGCAGGACCAAGTGAAATACTTGTTGTTGCAGACAATACATGTAATCCAAAATTTGTGGCAGCTGATTTGCTTTCTCAGGCAGAACATGATAAAATGGCAAGTGCTGTATTGGTTACAGACGATATGGATTTTGCAAATGCCGTAAGTGATGAACTGGAAAGGCAGATACCTTTACTTCCTCGAAACGAGATTGCAAGAGCATCAATTGACAACAACGGTAAAATTATTGTTGCTGATGACATTAAGTGTGTTATAGATATTGCAAATGAAATTGCACCCGAACATCTTGAATTGTGTGTGGATAATCCATTTGATTATCTTGACAGTATAAAGCACGCAGGCTCAATATTTATGGGCAAATACTGTCCCGAAGCTTTAGGCGACTACTTTGCAGGCCCTAACCACACACTTCCCACAAGCGGTACTGCAAGATTTTCAAGTCCTCTTTCAGTAGATGATTTTGTAAAGAAAACACAGTACACTTATTACACAAAAGACGCACTTTCAAAGGTTGCAGATGACATTGCATACTTTGCTGAAAAGGAAGGCTTGTCTGCACATGCCAAAAGTGCTACAATACGATTTGAGGATGAAAATTAATGAGCAGATTTTTAAATTCCAAATACAAAAATTTAGAAGCATATACACCAGGTGAACAGCCAAAGGATATGGAATATATAAAGCTTAATACAAATGAGTCGCCCTATCCTCCCTCAAAAGAGGTGCTTGAGGCGGTAAATAAAAGCGAGGTAGAGCTTTTGAAGCTGTATCCTGACCCTGAGGCGAAAAAACTTAAAGTAAAGCTTGCGACTTTACATGGAGTATCGGACAAAAACATTTATCTTGCAAACGGTTCGGATGATATATTAAACTTTGCGTTTATGGCTTTTTGCGGTGATAACAGAGATGCTACATTCCCTGAAATAAGCTATGGATTTTACAAAGTGTTCGCCGAATTGCACGGTGTAAAGTACAATGCCTTGCCACTTGAAAGTGATTTTTCAATAGACTATAAAAAGTATTTTAATGCAAAGGGAATGGTTGTAATTGCAAATCCCAATGCCCCGACAGGCTTAATGCTTGGACTCAATGCAATTGAAGAGATTATAAAGAACAATCCCGATAATGTTGTGCTTATTGACGAGGCTTATGTGGATTTTGGAGGAGAAAGTGCATACGAGCTTACAAAAAAATATGACAACCTTTTGATTGTACAGACTTTTTCAAAGTCAAGAAGTATGGCAGGTGCAAGACTTGGTTTTGCAATAGCTTCCGAAGGAATTATTGAGGATTTGGAGAAAATTAAATATTCCACAAATCCATATAACATAAACAGACTTACAATGGTTGCAGGTGAGGCGGCAGTGGATTCCAATGATTATTATATGGAAAACTGCAGGAAAATCTGTGAAACCCGTGACTATACGTCGAAGGAGCTTGAAAAACTGGGATTTGAAGTTATACCTTCAAAAGCAAATTTCATTTTTGCAAAGCATCCTGATTTTGACGGACAGAAAGTTTATGATGAACTTCGCGCAAAAGGTGTTCTGGTACGACACTTTACAAATGAAAAAATTTGTCAGTATAACAGAATAACAATAGGCTCACGTGAGCAGATGGAAGCATTTATTGAAAAAATAACTGAAATTGTCAGAGGGTGATTTTATGAGAACAAGTGAAATTATAAGAAAAACTGCCGAAACGGATATTAAGCTTTCCTTAAATCTTGACGGAACAGGTAAAAGCAATATTGATACAAAGTGCGGCTTTTTGAACCATATGCTAACTTTATTTGCAAAGCACGGCAGATTTGACCTTGATGTAAAATGTGACGGTGATGTTGAAGTTGATTATCACCACACAGTTGAGGATATCGGCATAGCTTTGGGTAAGGCTTTTGCAGAAGCTTTGGGCGATATGCGCGGTATTGTACGTTACGGTGACATAATCCTTCCCATGGACGAAGCACTTATTATGTGTGCTGTGGATATTTCGGGCAGAGATTACCTTGGCTATGATGTGGAAATACCAACTGCAAAGGTTGGAGACTTTGATACAGAGCTTGTAAGTGAATTTATGTTCGGCTTTGTGAGAAACGCAAATGTTACTTTGCACTTTAAACAGCTGGCAGGCAAAAATTCTCACCACATTATAGAGGGCATGTTCAAGGCATTTGGGAGAACAATGGCAAAGGCAGTTAAAATAGACGAGGAATACAAAAACGAGATTCCCTCAACTAAAGGAGTTTTATAATGATAGCAATTGTTGACTACGGTGTAGGAAACATATTTTCCCTATACAGTTCATTTAAGTATATAGGTGCAGAGGTGGTTTTAACCTCTGACTCTGAAGAGATTAAAAAAGCAGATAAAATTATACTTCCCGGTGTAGGAGCTTTTGCGGATGCGGCTAAAAAGCTTCGTGAAAGCGGACTTGCAGACGTGGTTGTAGATGAAGTAAAAAACGGAAAACCGCTTTTGGGTATATGCCTTGGTATGCAGATGCTTTTTGAACGCAGCTTTGAATATGGTGAGCATAAAGGCTTAGGGCTTATAAAGGGTGACATCGTTTCAATGGAAGGTGTTGTACCCGAAGGTTACAAAATACCTCACATAGGCTGGAATGGTCTGCATTTTCCAAAGGATAAGCCAAAAAATGAGCTATTTAAGTATATAGATGAAAATGACTGTGTGTACTTTGTGCATTCATATTTCGGTACAAACTGTGATGAGTCTGTAATTGCCACTACGGAATACGGTGCAGAGCTTACAGCGGCGGTAGCATACAAAAATGTGTACGGTGCACAGTTCCACCCTGAAAAAAGCGGTGATGTGGGTATGAAAATTTTAAAGGCATTTTGTGAAATGGAGTAATAAAACTAATGAATATTTTTCCTGCAATAGATTTAAAAGATAAAAATGTGGTACGCCTTCTTCGTGGCGACTACAATAACATGACAGTTTACGGCAACAATCCTTTGGAGGTTGCTAAATCCTTTGAGGCGGCAGGTGCGGAGTATATCCACATTGTAGACCTTGACGGTGCAAAGGACGGCAACAACCCGAATTATGATATAGTAAAGGAAATTGCCGACAACACAAGCCTTAAAATTGAGGTTGGCGGAGGAATCCGTACAGAGGAGGTTATTAAAAAGTATATTGATGCAGGTGTTATGCGTGTGATACTTGGTACAATAGCAATTAAAAATCCACAGTTTGCAACAGATATGATTGCAAAATACGGCGATAAAATAGCAGTAGGTGTTGACATTTCCGACGGTATGGTTGCAATTCACGGCTGGACAGAGGTTTCGGAAATATCCTGCGATGATATGTTTGCAAAGCTTGAAAAAGATGGCGTAAAAACTATTATATGTACTGATATTTCCAAAGACGGTGCAATGGAGGGTACAAACCTTGAGCTTTATAAATACTTGTCAGAAAAATACAGTATGGATATTATTGCATCAGGCGGGGTTTCCTCAATTGATGACGTAAAAGCACTTTCACAAATGAACATGTACGGTGCAATTTTAGGTAAGGCAATATATACAAATGCCATAGATTTAAAAGAAGCAATAGAGGTGGCAAAATGATAACTAAAAGAATTATTCCCTGCCTTGATGTAAAGGACGGCAGAGTTGTAAAGGGCGTAAACTTTTTGGGACTTGCAGATGTTTCTTCCCCTGTAAAGCTTGCTGAATTTTACAGTAAGTGCGGTGCAGACGAGCTTGTGTTTTACGACATTACAGCATCCTTTGAAGGCAGAAAATTATTTACTGATATTTTAACAGAAGTTGCAAGTAAGATATTTATACCCCTTACAGTAGGTGGAGGTATTAATACACTTGATGATTTTGACAGAGTTTTAAAATGCGGTGCCGACAAGGTTTCCGTAAACTCTGGTGCTATAAAAAATCCAAAGCTAATATATGAGGCGGCACAAAAGTACGGTGACCAATGCGTTGTCCTTTCGGTAGACGTAAAACGTGTTGACGGAAAATTCTGCGTATTTGCCAAGGGCGGCAGAGAAAACACAGGTATGGATGCCATAGAATGGATTAAGCAGGGCGAGAAAAACGGTGCAGGTGAAATTGTGGTAAACAGCATTGATACAGACGGTGTTAAGGGTGGTTTTGACATTGAGCTTTTAAAGATTGTAAATGATGTTGTAAATGTGCCTGTTATTGCATCAGGCGGTGCAGGAAACATTCAACACTTTGTGGATTTGTTTAATGAAATCCCTGATATTGACGCAGGCTTGGCGGCTTCAATTTTCCATTTCGGTGAAGTGGAAATTAAGGATTTGAAGCAGGTGCTAAAAAACAATAATATTAATGTGAGGTTGTAAAAAATGGTTAATATAAATGATTTGAAATTTGATGAAAAGGGACTTATTCCTGCAATAGTTGTAGATGCAAACAGCAAAAAGGTTTTAACTCTTGCATATATGAACAGGGAAAGCTTGGAGATAAGCATTAAAGAAAAGAAAACCTGCTTCTGGTCTCGCTCCAGACAGGAGCTTTGGAGAAAAGGCGAAACATCCGGCAACTATCAGCACATTGAAAGCATAGTTGCTGACTGTGACCTTGATGCACTTACAGTAACTGTTACAAAGGACGGTCCTGCCTGTCACCTTGGTACAGATTCCTGCTTTACCAATATTGTTATGGGTGAGGAAAATACATTTTCTGTTCAGGGACTTTATGAAATGCTTCAGGGCAGAAAGGCGGAGCTTCCCGAAGGCTCATATACAACATACCTTTTCCAAAAGGGTATTGATAAAATTCTTAAAAAAATTGGTGAGGAATGTACAGAGGTTATTATCGCTTCAAAGGATAATGACAAGGCAGAAACAATTTATGAAATTGCTGACCTTATGTACCACACAATGGTTATGATGGTTGAAATGGGCATAAGTGTTGATGATGTTATGAAGGAGCTTGCTTCCCGCCACATTATTGACCACAAGGTTAAACAGGAGAAAATGACAAAATGATTTATTCTGACATTCATGTTCATTCTACATATTGTGACGGAAAAAACAAGCCGGAGGAAATGGTAAAAAAAGCTATTGAGCTTGGCTTTGAATCCCTTGGATTTTCCGGGCATTGTTATGTGCCCGATGCGGGATATGGTATGAATCCCGACAGCATGAAAAGATACAGAGAAGAAATATTGGGACTTAAGGAAAAATATCCCCAGCTTGATATTTTGCTTGGCTTAGAGAGGGATGTGTTTTATGCTCCCGATGATATGGAGTATGACTATGTAATAGGCTCATTACATTTTGTGAATAAAGACGGTAACCGTTTTGATGTTGATGATGGAGCAGATGTAGTTGATGAAAATGTCAAAAAGTATTTTGGCGGTGATTACAGGGCGTATGTTGAATGCTACTACAACACATTAAAGGATGTTATAAAAAAGACAGATGCAGACGTTGTAGGTCATTTTGACCTGGTTGTGAAAAACAACGAGGGCAACAAATATTTTGATGAAGAAGCGGATTGGTACAGGAAATGCGCACTTGATGCTTTGCGTGAAATTGCAAGGTCAAAGCCAATATTTGAGGTAAATACAGGTGCTATAAGCAGAGGATACAAAACTGTACCTTACCCTGCAAAATTCATTTTGAAGGAAATTAAAAAACTTGGTTGTGACGTTGTTATAACTTCGGACTGTCACGATGCAGATAATCTTGGATTTGCATATGACAAAGCCATTGAACTTGTAAAAGAATGTGGTTTTGAAAAAGTTAAGGTTTTAACTAAAAACGGTTTTGAGGACAGAAGGGTCTGAACTTTAAGTTCAGGCTTTTTTCTTTTGTTTAATAAAGTATTGTATTTTACGGAATATGATGGTATAATAATTATGCTACACAAACTAAATAATATAAGGGGACAAGTCTGCATTTATACTAGTTGAAAATGCATGCTCTTTTTGGCATACTTGTTTTCTTGTATATCGGTTTGTGTAGCAACAATCGGGAGCTATGCATTTTCGGTGCGTAGCTTTCGGCTACGCACCTTTTTTTGCGCAAAAATTGGTAGAATTCAAATTTCAGAGGTGATGCGAAGGAAAACTGTAAGCAAGGCAAATAAATATTTAGGAGGAAAACAAATGAAAAAAACAGTAAGTTTAATGTTGACATTAATTTTGATGTTATCTGCCTTTTGTGTAAATGTATGTGCAGATTCAACCTTTTCGGATGTGCCCGAAAATCATTGGGCATACAGTGAAATTCAGTATTTTTATGATTCTGTTGTTATAGACGGTGTTGGAAACGGTATGTTTGCACCAAACGATAATGTAACAAGAGAACAGTTTGCAAAGATGATTTCAAGAATATATGGAAAAACGTATTATGGCTACAAGGCAGATGTACAGACATTTTCCGATGTTACACCGGACAGATGGTCTTATGATTACATAGAGTCCGTAAAGGAATATCTTACAGGATATTACCCTGATGGTGCTCAGCCTTTCTTTAATCCTGAAGGTATTGCAACAAGGGAAGATGTTGCTTATGCATTGGTTAAAATAGGAGGGTTGGAAAAAGCGTACGGAGGCAGTCAAGTTGTTTTAAAATACTACAGCGACAGTGATGAAATTTCACCTCACTTACGTACATATGTGGCAATAGCTGTTCAGGCAGGTTTGCTGAAAGGATACGACGGATATGTGCTTAAACCAAATGCAGGCATAACAAGGGCAGAAACTGCAGCACTTCTTTTCAGAGCAATTAAGCGCCCTGTTACAGAAGATAAAGTGGTTGAAGAACCTGAAAAAGAGCCTGAAAATGAAGTGAAAGAAGAAATAAAAGAGGAAAAAGAAGAAGTAAAAGAAGCGGAAAAAGAGGAAACAAAGGGTATTAAAATAACCAACATTGAACGTATTTCAGGATACAGAAACATAAAGGGTACAATCAATGTCGCAATGGGTGATGATCCGTTTTTTAAAGCAAATATGAAATGCTATGAAGGTCTTGGACTTGTAGTAAAATGCAAAATAGAACTTATAGAGGCAACAAACAGTACAAATACTGAAATTAACGGAATATTTAAGGTTATGTACGATGATGTTGTAAAACATAAAGCAATTGAGGGTACGGTTACTTTGAAAAACGGCAAGCTTACCTTTGATGCAGAAAGCGATAACTATAACCTTGTGGCTTACACAGATGACTATGTAGCAAAGGAAGAAGCCAAAAAGGAAGAAGAACTGAAAAAAGAAGTGAAGGATAAGTATGTGTATTACGATGTAAAGGAATTTGACGGGGAAAGTGCCGACGGAACTTTGATGCTTCATTACAAAGATAACGAAAACTTTGCAGAAATTTCGGATTTTAATGTAATAGTGGGAAATGTTATCTATGAGTATGATATTATAGATGTTTCCAAAAATTTGTCAGGTTCAATTTCTGTAAAATACACATTGAAATGTAACAACGATGTTTTAGAAGAAAAGAAAATCTGCAAATTTAAGGATTATGCAAAAGGTCTTGGAGAATATGTAACACTTGACAAGATTAAGATGCAGATTGTAGAAATAGAAGGTTAGTATTGGGACTGCCAAAATTTTTTGGCAGTCTTTTTTAATTGATAATTTACTTTTTATAAAATGTGTGCTAAAATTAAGTTTAAGGTGATTTTTATGAAAAAAACTTATGTAACAAATATGCCAAACCATATTGGTGCATTTTTGCAGGCAAGTAAATGCTTTGCAGAGCTTAATATAAATATTTCAAGGGTAAGCTATAACAAAGCTGTGGATTCCCATACTTTGTTTATAGATGTAGAGGGCTGTGAGGATGCTCTTTTAAAGGCAGATAAACAGCTTGAGGCAATTGGATATCTGCAGGGGTATCGGGCAGAGTCTAATATAATTCTTCTTGAGTTTTATCTGGAAAACAGACCCGGCAGTGTGACTAAAATATTGGAACTTATTGAAAATTTCAGCTTTAACATTTCCTATATGAGTTATCAGGAAAGTGAAACGGAATATCAGATTTTCAAAATGGGATTATTTGTGGACGATGCTGATAAAATAAACCGCTTTGTTGAAAAAGCACAGGAATATTGTAAGGTAAAGGTTGTGGAATACAACCGTTCCGAAAAGGTTTTTGATAACAGCATTTTTTACAATTCTTTTGTTACAAGCCTTATTGAGGCAAGCGGAATTTCCGAAAGTGAGAAAAACGATTTGCTTATAAACACAAACCTTGCTATGCAGATACTTGATGAACAGGGCCTTTCGCCATATAAAACCTTTGACAGCATAAGCAAGTTTGCAGATCTGCTTGCACAATGCAGGGGAGAGGCCTTTTCGCCTCGCGTAACAAGACATACAATAACGGAAAATACAGAAATTACACTTATTGAGCCTCCTTGCGGAAGCAACACGGCAATTATTAAAAGTGGGGATGAATATTTGTTTGTGGATACGGGGTATGCTTATTACAAAGATGAAATGACAGATTTGTTCAGAAAGCTTATTCCGGATTTTGATAAAATGAAAAAGACTGCCCTTATAACCCATGCAGACGTTGACCACTGTGGACTTTTGCCAATGTTTGATGAAATAATAGCAAGTGCCAAAAGTGCAAAGAGTTTAAAAGCAGAGTTTGAGGGTAGTGATGGCTACCGTGAACAGAATATACTTCACAAGCCATATATTCGCATATGCAAAACTTTAACGGATTATATGCCGCCAAATCCTGAAAAAGTAAATGTTATGTGGAATGAAAATGACCCCAAAAGCGGTGATTTGTGGCAGATTGGATTTTTTGACTTCGGCGATTTGCACTTTGAAGTCTATGAAGGCAGAGGAGGACACCTGCCCGGTGAAATTGTACTTATAGATTATGAACATCATATCACATTTACCGGTGATATTTATGTAAATATAAAGGGTATGACTTCCGAACAAAAGCAGTATAATCAATATGCACCAATACTTATGACATCTGTGGATACAAATCCGAAACTATGCGCAGGTGAAAGAAATGCGGTAATGCAAAGACTTGGTGCAGGTAAGTGGAGAATATTCGGTGCACACGGCGGTGTTAAGGATTATGAATTAGGAGGAAATATGTATGTTTAATGCGGAAAAAGTTAAAAATCAATGTGTTGAATGGATTAAAAATTTCTTTGAGGAAAACGGAAAGGGTTGCAATGCTGTTGTTGGTATTTCCGGCGGCAAGGACAGCTCTATTGCGGCGGCACTTTGTGTTGAAGCCTTGGGTAAGGACAGGGTTATCGGTGTTTTGATGCCCTGTGGCGAACAGCATGATATTGATATGGCACAGCTTTTGGTTAATCACCTTGGCATAAAGCACTATATCGTTAATATAAAGGATGCAGTTGAGGGCTTAAAAAACAGTATGCCAAAGGATTTGGAAATTTCCACACAGACTGTAACAAACATTCCGCCAAGGATAAGGATGACTACACTTTATGCAATTTCCCAAAGCTGTAACGGCAGAGTTTGTAACACCTGCAACCTTTCGGAAGATTGGGTAGGGTATTCAACACGTTACGGTGATGCGGCAGGTGATTTTTCACCTATGTCACACCTTACAGTAACTGAAGTTAAGGAAATAGGCAGATTATTGGGTCTTCCTGATGTGTTGGTGGATAAGGTGCCCATAGACGGTCTTTGCGGTAAAACAGATGAGGAAAACTTAGGCTTTACCTATGCAGAGCTTGATATTTATATCCGCACAGGTGAAATAGAGGACAAGGATAAAAAAGAAATTATAGACAGAAAGCATAAAATGAATTTATTTAAGCTTGAACTTATGCCAAGCTTTAAGCCGGAACTTTGAATAAATATTTGACAAGTTAATTGAAAAGTGATAATATGGTATTGGAAAACCGATGAACGAGTTAGCGTGTTTTAAAGGAGGCAAAAACAATGGGAATGTTAAAGGAAGTTAAAACACAGACAGTTGGCGAAGAAATTGCCAATTCAATATCACACGGCGTGGGTGCAGGTCTTTCAGTTGCGGCATTGGTGCTTTTGATAGTAAAGGCGGCACATACCTCCGGTGCTTTAGGTGTTGTAAGTGCATGTATTTACGGTGGAAGTCTGGTGCTTTTATATTTGCTTTCATGCTTATACCATGCTTTGGCTAAAACAGGTGCAAGAAAGCTGTTTCAGATTCTTGATCATTGTTCTATTTTTATTTTAATTGTCGGCACATATACCCCTATTGCACTTAATTATATAAAGGGTGCCTTGGGTTGGACAATTTTCGGCATTCAGGCAGGGTGTATGGTGCTTGGAGTAGTGTTTAATGCAATAAATATGGAAAAGTGGAAAAAGGCTTCTCTTGTGCTTTATGTAATTATGGGATGGATGATAGTTTTTTCCATAAAATCCCTACTTGCTTTTCCGCCTGCAGCATTGTGGTTTTTGGTGCTTGGTGGGGTGGCATATACTGTGGGGATTATATTCTACAAAAGGAAAGATCTTAAATTTTTTCACTTTATATGGCATATATTCGTGCTTGCAGGAAGTGTGTTACAATTTTTTTGTGTATATTTTTACGTATATTAAAAAATCGGAATGGTTTAACCATTCCGATTTTTTTAGTTTTAAAAAGCTGATTTAAAAATTTCTTTTACCTTATCGTAATCAAGCTCTATATAACCGTTAATTTTGCGTGACTTGCCAAAAGTGCAAAGGTCTGCAAGTCTGTCTATGCAGTCTTCTGTTATGCCAAATTCGCTGAGTTTTGAAGGCATACCTATGGACTTGAAGTATTCGGACATTGCATCAATTCCCATCAGTGCAGCTTTTTCGTCGTCAGCTTCCTTAACATCCCATACACGGCGTGCAAACTGAGCAAAACGGGCAGGATTTTCCTTATACACATATCTGCACCATGCCGGATATAAAACTGCAAGACCTGCACCGTGTGCAACGTGGTCATATTCACCGCTTAGGGCGTGTTCAAGCTGATGCACAGCAAGGTATTGAGTTCTGCCACAATTTGTAAGACCGTTATGGGAAACGGAAGATCCCCACATTATTGTGGCACGTGCATCGTAGTTTTCGGGGTCGTTGATTGCAACAGAGCCTGCATCTTTAACAGCTTTTATAATACTTTCTGAAATTCTGTCTGTAAGGTCGGTAGGCTCACCTACTGTAAAGTATCTTTCCATAGTGTGCATCATAATATCTACAACACCGCAGGCAGTCTGGTATTTGCTTACTGTATAGGTAAGTTCGGGGTTTTCTATTGCAAAAAGGCATCTGTTAAGCTCAGAACCATAGCCTCTTTTCTGATTTTCCTCCATATTTGTAACAACTGCTGAGTTACTCATTTCACTGCCTGCCGCAGCCATTGTAAGAATGCAGGCTACAGGAATTGTCTTTTCTACCTTTGCTTTGCCTGTTGGAATGTCCCACACATCACAGTTATTTGCAGCTGAAAGTGCAGTGAATTTACAGGAGTCTATAACACTGCCGCCACCGACAGCAAGTATCATCTGTACATTATTTTCCTTTGCAACCTTTGCGGCTTCACGTATAAAAGTATGTTTGGGGTTAGGCTCTACACCGCCCATTTCAACAACCTTTATACCGTTTTCGGAAAGTGATTTCATCACTTCATCGTACAGACCGTTTGCTTTTATGCTGTTTTTACCGTACTGCATCATTATTGTATCAAAGCCGTACTCTTTAATTATATTTCCTACTTCTTTGTGTTTTCCTTTTCCGAAAAATACTTTAGTGGGAGTGTTGTATGTGAAATCTAACATTTTTAATATCACCTTTCATAAAAAAATTGCAGAACTTAAAAGTTACTGCAATTTAATTATAATATTTTTAATTGCGGTTGTCAACCTTGTTGCGTCGCTTTTTACCTATATCGTGGCGCATTATACCAACAATGGCAGAGCCAAGTAACAACACATGTGTTATTATGGTTGTCCACGCACCGGAGCCTATATCATATATAATCCAAAGAATTGTATTTAATAGTGAGTATACTCTGCATACAGATGCTTTTGTCTGTATAATACTGAATACAAAAATAAAAGCAGCTACACACGGTATAATATCCAAAGGTCTTGTATATGTAATTATTGTACCTGTTATGAATGAAGCCATAAAAAGAATTATAACAAAAAAAGAAATTTTTTTATTTGATACACGAAATATAAATATGATTATAGTTTGTACCGTAGCTAATATTGCAGTAAGTGCCCCTGACCAGGCATCCAATAATGCAAAATTAAGCATAAGAAGTCCGTTTGAAATAATCTGCAATGCAAGTAAAAGTCTCATATTTTTGCATTGAAGTGAAAGTACTGCAAATACCGGAATTAAAATACCTACTATTTGTGCTGCCATTTGTAAACCTCTTTTCAATAATCTCGATAAACAATATAACATTTTAACGTCGTAATGTCAATGATAAAATACTATATTTTTTTAAGTTTTTATGTTATAATATGAAAAAGGAGTTGTTGTTATGAAAAAAGGCATTTACAGACACTATAAGGGGAAAGAGTATGAGCTTATAGATATTGCAATACATAGCGAAACATTAGAGGAAATGGTTGTTTACCGTGCACTGTACTGAGAACAAAAGCTTTGGGTACGCCCTGCCAATATGTGGGAGGAAGAGGAAGAGGTTGAAGGTAGAAAAGTAAAGAGGTTTGAGTATATTAATAATTGACTGTAAATTATTACAGTCAATTAACTATTTTGTATTCGTTCTGCCAAGAATGTAATCCGTAGTAGTATTGTAGAAATCTGCAAGCTTTATTAATATATCTGTAGGAATATCACGATAACCTTTTTCGTATCTGCAATATTGTGATTGTTTCATTGAAAGCATATTTGCAACATCTGATTGAGTAAGATCTTTGTCCTCTCTTAAATCCCGTATACGTGGATAATAATTCACGAAAACACCTTCTATTTTTTTGATAACCGTTTGGTTATTGACATTGTATCAAAAAATGTGTTATAATATACTAAATTATAACCGTTAGGTTATAAAAAAGGAGGAAAATGAAAAATGAAAAAATTTTTATCTTTGGTTTTGCTTGTTGTACTG
The DNA here is from genome assembly GCA_045541135.1 of Clostridia bacterium. Classification (GTDB taxonomy): domain Bacteria; phylum Bacillota; class Clostridia; order Monoglobales; family Firm-18; genus CAZNKU01. The sequence continues at coordinate 21,402 of JAZQIO010000004.1, read as the reverse complement.
ATGGTATGTATGACAGCTTGTGGTGAAGGTGTAGAAAAGGAAGTGACAGATTCTAACGGGGAGACTACTACAATACAAGATACAACCTTTGGACTTAATGAAACTGCTGTATTTGATAATTTGAAAATAACTGCAACAGATTTAAAAGAATCTAATGGTGTGGAATATTTTGAAGCATCAGAAGGAAATGTGTATGTGGGAGTGAAGTTTGAAATCGAAAATATTTCTGATGAAGATCAAAGTATAAGTTCAATTATGATGTTTAGTTCATATGTTGATGATACTGCAAGTGATTATTCAATTTCTGCATTGATGGCTTTTGACGAAAACGGAAATACTTTGGACGGAACATTGGCACCCGGCAAAAAAATGATAGGTTATTATGCTGTCGAAGTACCAATAGAATGGAAGAATCTGGATATTCAGGTACAGCCTGATATGTTGGATGAAACAAAGGCAAGCTTTGTTTTTGAAAAATAGTTAAACGTATAAGTAACGGAGATGTGAATTTTTACATCTCCGTTACTTATATATATTCACATTAAGTAATAAAATTTTTTATTGACTTTATTTTTCTTTTGTGGTATTTTTTTTGTAAAAGTAAACGAGGAGGTTAAACCATCTATGCGTTTTTTTTATATAAGACACGGAGACCCCATATATGAGCCCGATTCACTTACGCCACTTGGTGAAAGACAGGCGGAGGCTTTGGCAAAAAGGCTTGCACAATACGGAATTGACAAAATTTACGCATCCACATCAAACAGAGCAATTATGACTGCAAAGCCAACAAGCGAAATTCTTAAAAAAGATATTGAGCTTCTGGATTTTGCCAATGAGTGCTATACATTTGAGGAATTTACAACAATTAAAAACGGGCAGAAGATTTGGTTTTTCAGTGATAGCGAAACAAGAAGACTTTTAGCTGACGAATCGGTGGCTTCCGTTGGACAAAATTGGTATGAGCATCCAAAGCTTTCAGCATATAAAAAGGGCATTGAAAGAGTGCACAAAGAAACCTTTGAATTTTTCAAGTCATTAGGCTATGAAAAAATAGGCAATACAAGTATATACAAAGCTATAAAACCAAATGAGGAAAAAGTTGCACTTTTTGCACACGCAGGCTTTGGTGTTGCATTTTTAAGTGAAGTACTTGGTATACCGTATCCTATAATTGCCAACATTTTTGACATTGACCATACGGGCATGACTGTAATTGATTTTAATGAGGAAGAGGGCTATGCAATTCCAAAGGTGCTTACATGGTCTTCGGATTCTCACATCTATAAAGAGGGATTACCAACAAAATATTAATATTTAGTTAATAGTGAATAATGAATAGTTATAGAGGAAATCCGTATGAAGCCATACGGATTTCTGCATTATGTAATTATAAAACCACTGACACGCCGTTATATTGTCGGCGCAAAATCACAGCCGAAAAAGGAGTAAGGAGTTTGGATGTAGAATAAACAAATGGAATCCGAAGCTGTATGTTTATACTGCGAGAGGTGACATTTGTTTATAGTTTAGCTTTATGAAAAAAATTCGCATATCATGAAGATATGCGAATTTACATTTAAACGTCTTTTCAATTACCCAAAGCTAAAGGGTCTATGCCAAAATCATAGCCGATTAGTTGCACTTGATAAGAATCTTACCGTTATTTGTTTTGTTAATCATCATATCAATAGCTTCCTGAGCCTGGTCAATTGTAAGCTCGTCACTTATTAGCTTGCTAAGGTCATACTGCTTGTCAAGCTTTTCAAGCATTCTTACACCGCCGATAAAGTTAGGTTCGGAATATGTACGAGAACCAACCAAAGTCTGTTCCTTAAATGAAATCTGACCGATTGGGAACGGATATTCAAGACCGGAAAGACCCATAGAAACGATTGTACCACGGATTTTACAAGCTTTTGTTGTAAGAAGTACGCCCGGCTTTGAGCCTGATACTTCGTAAACGATATCAAAACCGTTACCGTCTGTAAGCTCGTTGATTTTTGTCATAACATCATCATAATCCATTGGGTTGATTGTTTCAAAACCAAATTCGTCAGCAACTGAACGTCTTGTTTCTGCAGGTTCAGAAATGATAATCTTGTCAGCACCTGCTGCTTTAGCAGAAAGAGCAAGAACCATACCGATAGGACCTGCACCGATAATAAGAACGCTGTCACCCATTTTAACGCCTGCGCGCATTGTTACGTGGTAACCAACTGCGAAAGGTTCAGCCAATGCAGCAATTCTGTCAGAAATACCTTCGTTGATTTTAACAACCTTTCTGATGTCTGCTTTTGTATATTCAGCGTAACCACCGTTTTCGTGGATACCCAAAAGCTTAAGTGACTTACAAACGTGGATACCTTTTCTGCAAGGTTCACAGTGACCGCAACCGATAAGTGGGTTAACAGTAACTCTGTCGCCTACTTTGATGTCTGTTGGGAAATCAGAGTTGATTTCTTCAACAATACCAAGAATTTCATGACCTACGATACAAGGAGCAGTAGCTGTAGGATGATTACCTGAGTAAACAGTAATATCAGAACCGCAAACACCTGCGTAAATCATTTTAATTAAAACTTCGTCTTTTTCAAGAACAGGCTTCGGCATATCGCAGATTTCCATGTTCTCCCATGATTTTAATAGAGCTGCTTTCATTTTTTCATTTCTCCTTTTCAAAAGGACGAAAGCCGTTAAACAGTTTTCGGAGCCTTAATCATAAAATTAGTTGAATCTTGCAAAACTTTCGAATGAAATTTCATGAATCTGGATGCAAGGATCAGAGCATAGAACGAATTCTATAACGTTAACAACGTCTTCAGCCTGCATAAGCTTTGTCTTATCAACTGCTCTTGTACCCCAGAAAGCTGTGTCAGCACCACCGGGATTGATTGTAGAAACACGGATGTTCTTCTTACCAACCTGAAGTAGCATAGCCTTTGAGAACATGTTAACTGCAGCCTTAGCTGTGCAGTATAGAGGAGCATTGCCGTTTGCATTGATAGCAGCCATTGAACCGATGTTTACGATAATAGCCTGCTCGTCAGCAACGTTAGCAAAATGCTTTGACATAATGAATGCACCCTTAAGGTTAACATCCATCATAAGGTCGTATGAATTAACGTCAAATTCAGGAATCTGACCGGGGATTGAAAGACCAGCCAAGTTAGCAAGACCTGCAAGTGAACCAAGTTCAGCAGCCTTTGCCATGAATGCAGTAACTTCATCTTCGTTTGTAATATCTACAACTTCGCAAACAACCTTAACATCATATTTCTTAAGGTTTTCAGCCAATTTTTCCAAACCTTCCTTGTCTACTGAGCAAAGAGCAAGGTTTGCACCTTTAGCAGCAAGTCTTTCGCATAGGATAGAACCCATACCGCCGCTTGCGCCTGTAACTACAACTGTTTTACCGTTAAAATCGAACATTTTATTTGTCCTCCTTAATAAATTAAAATATATTTTGTAAAGGGGCTATATTTTAGAAATAGCCACCGTTTGCAACAACTTCTGTTGGTTTCATACCGCTGTTAACCATTTCTTTGATTTCAACTTCGTTATCACGGATTTGTTCAGCACGAACAAGAACATCATAAGCAAGCTTACGAGGAACAACGATAACACCGTCGATATCAGCAAGAAGAATATCACCGGGGAAAATGTGAACACCGCCGATTTCGATAGGCATCTGCCAGCCAATCATACGGAAACGACCCATCATACCGTTAGATGTACGGTATTTGCACCATACAGGGAAATCCTGTGCAAGAACCATGTCTGTATCACGGATACCACCGTCAACGATAGCACCACGGCAACCTCTTTTAATAGAAGCCATTGTCATGATTTCGCCCCACTGAGCAGATTCTTCATCTCCGCATGTATCCCAAACACAGATTGAATCAGGCTCGATAGCTTCAAGCATCTGAGCTCTCTGTTCCATTTCGTCTGTGATATCAAGGTTTTTAGAACCCTTCAATGTGAAAGCAATACCTGCAACCTTCATTTCTTCACGAAGAGGAAGAATGTTGTTAGGAAGTGTCTGGTAAAGGATGTTGTCTTCACGCAAAACATCGTTAACCATAGCTGTTGTAACCTTTTCGTATCTGTCGCAAAGTTCCTTTTCGGAAATAGGAAGCTCAACTCTTTTAGACACGTCGCGAGATTCATAAACTTTTTGTAATTTCATCATTTTTTCTGCCATTATGTAAATCCGTCCTTTCTTTTTTTGGTATTAAAAAATACCTTTGGATTAATTATAACATTTTCTTTAGGGTGTATCAAGAGGTATTTGTAAAATAATTTCCGTAAAATGATTATTTTTTGTGTTTTTTGCTTATTTAATTATTTACAATGCTTTTACGATGTGCTATAATCATTTTGAAAAGAGGGATAAAAAATGCAGAATTCATATGATTTTACGGTGAAAAGTATTCGTAACTCAATAGAAAGAGAAACCACAAAGGGATGGTCTTTTAATGCAACAATAAGTGAATGTTATTTAATAGCAATTAATATGGGTGGAATTGGTGAATATGATATCAGCGGACATATGATAAAGGTTGTGGAAAATGACCTTATTCTGTTTCCTCCCCGTACTGCCAGAAAGTGCGTTACCGACGAGTTTGCACCATGGCATTTCATATCCATAGGCTTTGATATAGAGTATGCACCGGAAAGTGAGCTTATTGTTAAGGATGAGCCTGTGGTTATACATAATGTAAGCAGGCAAATAATTGATATTTTCAAAAAGCTGAATAATGCATGGAATACCCGTTCAAAGCTATACAGACCACTTTGCAATGCTTATATGCAGGAAATTTTGTGTTACGTTGCGGAGCATAACGAGGCAATATTATATAACCTGGGTCACTATGAAAAAATAGAAAAGGTTAAAAAATATATTAACGATAATTTTACAAGAACACTTACTGTTGATGAGCTTGCTGAAATAGCAGGACTGAGTACTTCTCATTTCAGGAAAATTTTCCGAGAAATTGTAGGTATGAGCGCTACGCAGTATGTAATTTATATGCGTATTAATAAGGCTAAGGACTTGCTTGTTTCAGGCTCGGCAAATGTTTCCGAGGCAGCTTTTCAGTCGGGCTTTAAGGATATTTATTACTTCAGTTCAATGTTTAAAAAAATTACAGGGGATAATCCTTCTAAATATATGAAATAGGAAGATAGGAAGACGCATTAACGTCTTCCTGTTTTAATTTCAGAAAACAACATTTTAAGTGTTGCGGCAACGGGTATACATATTAAAAGCCCCCAAAAGCCAAAAAGTCCGCCGCCTACAAGTGTGGTTACAAGTATCCAGAAACCGCTTAAGCCTACAGTATCACCTACAACCTTCGGAGTAATTATGTTGTTTTCAATCTGTTGTGCTACGGTTATAATAATAACGGATATTGCTGCCTTTAAAATACCGTATTCTGCAAATGTCAGCAATGCAATAGGCACCGTACTTATAAACATTCCGAAAACAGGTATCATATTGGAAAGTGCTACTATTGTACCGAATAAAACAGGATAGCTTATTCCTGCAATAAAAAAGCCTACGGTTGTGATTATTCCCAATAAAAGTGAGCTTATAAACTTACTGAAAAAATACTTTGAAAAAATGATGTTTGTTTTTGATAAGTAGTATATGGATTTTTCACATTTATCGTTTCCTATAATAAATTCCAGCATATTTACAAAACCTTTTTTCAGGGCTTTATATTCCAATAATACGTAAATAAGTATAGCAAATACCATAAAAATATCTATGACTGCCGAAACAGTCACTTTTGCACCGGTTATATAAATTTGAGGATTTATTTTTTTCAGCATATTGTTAAGTATTTCCGGGCTTAAAAATCTTTCGGTAACGGATTTGTATTTTTCAAATTGCATCCATATATTGGAAATACTGTTTTTGATTATTGGGATAAGACAAATTATAAATATAATTATCGTTGTAATAAATGTAATGTAAACTAAAAAAGCAGAAACCGGATGTGAAAATCTACACACAAGTTCAAATGAGGTTTTTTGGAGAAAAACTTCTGTTTTCTTTTTTAACGGGAGTAAAAACCATGCAAATAGAAAAGCAATAATTACAGGTAAAAGTACGGAGTAAAGTGCAGATATATATTTTGTAAAATCAGCTTTGTATATGAATATTAAAATTATTGCAATTCCTACAATCCAAAGTCGGTTTTTGATGTATGGTTTCATATGGCCTCCGAAAAAATAAAGACGATCTTTAAAAGACCGTCTTTAGTATTTGTATTCAGTTTATTTCAATAATACCGTAGTTTCCGTCTTTTCTTTTATATACGATATTATTCTTTTCAGTTTCTGCATTTTTATACACAAAGAATGTGTGACCCAAAAGATTCATTTGAAGTATTGCTTCTTCACTGCTCATAGGTTTGGTTGTAAATGTTTTTGTTTTAATAATGTTAAATTCTGTTTCCTCTTCAACGGGAACATCCGAAACGCCCATATCAACAAAGGCATCCTTTCTTAATTTCTTTTCAAGTCTTGTTTTGTTTTTGCGAATCTGACGTTCCATATCGTCAATTATTTTATCCATGGTAACGTACATATCACTTGTAACCTGTTCCACTCTGAAAATTGTATTGTTAGAATATATGGTTGCTTCAATTTTCTGACGGTTTTTTTCAACTGACATTGTTATTTTTGCTTCAGCTTCGTCGTCAAAAAATTTATTAAGTTTAGCTAATTTCTTTTCAACATAATCCTTCATTCCTGCGGTTAAATCCATTTTTCTTGCAACGATAGTAGTTTTCATAAAACTTTCCTCCTTAGGTATGTTGTATACAGAAGTTGCTTCTGTTATATATTTATTCTACATATGTATGTTTATTTCCTTTTTTTGAACAGATTTTTATTCAATTTTAATAAAATTTTTAAAAAAAGTACTGTTTTTTGTTGAATTGTCGTAAATTGTGTTATATTAAGATTTTTTATGTGGGTTTTTGCGATGAGTTTTTATGGAGTTTTAAATGGAAGGGTATTATAATCATATAGCAAAAATAAAAGTAAAGGAATGAGAAATTTTGAAGAAAAAATTATACGGTGTTGTTGATTTGAAACCTATTTTAAAGCGTGAAGAGTCGGTGATTGCAGAATATTATATGACTGAAAAAGAGGAAGATGATGAAAATTTCGGCTCTGTAAAGCCATACGGTATTGAAGTTATAAAAAAACAGAAGATTGACGGCATTACATACCGTGAAGTAAAAAGAGTAGATGATGTATCGGACTGTGTGGAGGAAATAAACAATCTGCTTTCAATTCTTCATAAAAACAGCGTTACGCCAATAGCTGTAAGTGATGTGTTGGAGGATTTGGCAGTTAAATAAATTAAGAATGAAAAGTGCAGAGTTAAGAATTGATGTTGAAATGCTGTGCATTTCTAACTTCAAAGGCAAACGGAATTCCGTTTGCCTTTAATAAATTCTTTACCATGTATTCTACATTCTGCATTAAATTATTGGTGCATAAGTGCTGATGATTTTTTCTGCAGCCTTGATTCCGTCAACTGCGGCACTCATTATACCGCCGGCATAGCCTGCTCCCTCGCCAATGGGATAAAGCCCTTTTACAGATATACTTTCCATATCTTCATTTCGTGTAATGCGTACAGGTGCCGAGGTTCTGGTTTCCACACCCGTTATTACAGAATTTTGTGCAAAGCCCTTTATGCGGGTGTCAAAGTAGGGTAAAGCTTCCTGAAGTGTGTTTGAAACAAACCCGGGAAGTATGGTATTAAGGTCTGCTCCCGTGTATCCTATGGGATATGTGGGAGTAATATTTTTTATATCTTTTGATATTCTTTTTTCAAGAAAGTCTGTTGTGTTCTGTACCGGTGCAAAGTATGGATTTTCTTTACTGTATGCGGCTTTTTCCATAATTCTCTGAAATTCTATTCCGCCAAGTATTCCGTTGTAGTCTTGCTGAGTAACATTTACAACAAGGGCACTGTTTGAATTTTCGCCGTTACGTGCATGGTTGCTCATGCCGTTGGTTACAACGGTGCCTTCTTCGGACATTGCACCCACAACATAGCCTCCCGGACACATACAAAAGGAAAAACAGGAACGCTTTTCTCCGTTGTATTTGAGTACATAATCTGCCGCACCAAGCATGGGATGTCCTGCAAAGTCTCCGTATTGTGACTTGTCTATGAAGTTCCGGGGGTTTTCTATGCGTACACCTACCGCAAATGCCTTGGGTTCCATAAAGATGTCTTTGTCTGCAAGCATATAATAGGTATCTCTTGCAGAATGTCCTATGGCAAGCAAAAGAACTTTACAGCTGATGTGGTGATTGTTTATCTTAATTGAATCAATTTTCCCGTTTCTGACCGTTATATCCTCAAGCTTACTTTCAAAGTGTACTTCTCCGCCAAGCCGTATAATTTCGTTACGCATATTTTTTATTACGTCACGAAGTATGTCTGTGCCGATGTGTGCCTTTGCCATATACTGTATTTCTTCGGGAGCACCGAATTGTGTGAAAATATCCAGCACCTCCTCACAGTGAGGGCTGTTGATTCTTGTGGTAAGCTTTCCGTCAGAAAATGTTCCTGCACCACCTTCGCCAAACTGTATGTTGGTATTTGGGTCCAGGGTTGCCGTTGTGTTAAGCAAGTGAATTGCCTTTACACGTTCGTCAACACATTTGCCTCGTTCAAACAGTATGGGAGCATATCCGTTTTTGGCTAAAATGTATGCACAGAACAGTCCGGCAGGTCCACTTCCGATAACTACGGGACGGGTTTCCGAATTTTTTATACCGGGCTTTGGAGTTTCTCTTTTTTTAACGATGTCGTTGTGGGTAAAAAGAGTTACGCTGTAATTGAACTGAACATTTTTTCGCCTTGCGTCTATTGAGCGTCTGTTTATTTTATATCCTGTTACAGATTTTTTCGAAAGGCCGCTTTTTTTTATTGCAACAGAAAGCAGTTCCTCTTTCGAGGTCTCAAGAGGAACTGTTATGTTATTTATTGTTTTTATCATTTTTTTGTCACCTGTACATATACTGTATGAATATTTTCCTCGGCTGTTACACCTTCCGGTAAAATAGGCTTTACGGGATATACAGCGTTGGCTTCATATACATGGATTGTAGATGTGGGTATTGATGAAATAGCATTTATTTTTGAGGCCGGGCCTTCAATTGTTATAATGCTGTCTCCCTGAATTTTTGCTTCGTAGTTTGCACTGTCGGAAAGGACAGGCTGTATGGGAACAACCTTTTTGGCATAAACAACGCATTTAAAGGAAATATCTCTGTTTTTGATATCCAGTGTAACCGGAGATACTTCTGCATTGTTACTGTTCAAAAATTTAATTGGAGCAAAGCCGGATATATCATCTGTAGCATTTTTAAGGTCTATTGTTATAGTTGCCCGTTCAACGGTATTCAGTATGGGCTCGGGTCCTGATACGGTAACTGTAGGTGTATAAATTTCTGTTGAGTTTACGGAATAGTGTGAATCCTTAAGTTCTCCGGTGTAGGAGTATTCAACAGGGAAATCCTTTGTTACGTAATTATCTATTGATACGGGTATTTTTGTTACGTTTGAGCTTACAAGACTTATTCCGTCATAAGGAAGCTTTATGTTTACGGGTAAGTTGAAAGTTTTTTTATCAGTGCAGTCTATAAGGTCAACATATGCAATTATACTGCTTTCATCCAGATTTGCAAGCATTTTTCGTGAACCCTTTACCTTTATGTTTACAGTGGTATTTACTTCACTTGAAACAATGTAACCTTCGTTTTTAATTGCCTGATGATTTGCAAGTGTAACGGGAACGTTATTTATTTTTACCTCTATTTCAGGATTGGTAATGAAAACAATATATATCCAACAGAATATTGCCAGTGCAAGTGAAAATATTCTTAAGAATATATCATTTTGCAGCAGTTTTTTCATTTTTGTTCAACCCCTTCCATAGTTTGAATTTCTTTGTGTTAAGCTGATTTGGTTCCGGAGAAAGTATTTTGTTTAGTGCTTTTTCCAAAGAATCTACTGTGAGGTTTCTTGTAAGAGAACCTTCCATTGAAAGTGAAATTTTTCCTGTTTCTTCAGATACTACAAGTGAAACGCAGTCAGAAGTTTCGGTTATACCTATTGCCGCACGGTGACGTGTACCAAGCTCTATGTTAAGGTCAGGATTTTGTGTCAGCGGCAAAAAACACGCTGCGGCAATTATTTTGTTATCTCTTATAACTACAGCTCCGTCGTGAAGAGGAGTGTTTGGTACAAATATGTTTACAAGCAGTTCTGATGACACATCGGAATTCAGCGTAACCCCCGTACGTATAATATCACCTATTTTTGTTTGTCTTTCAATTATAATAAGAGCACCGACTTTGTTTCGGCTTAAATTTTCAACAGCACCACAGATTTGTGTAACGGTGTTGGACATCTGTTCCTCAGCATTTTCCTTGGGTAACGAGAAAAAGTTGCCAAACTTTGTTCGGCCCATTCGCTCTAAACTTCGTCTCAGTTCGGGCTGGAACACAACTATAAGGGCTATAAAACCTACTTGCATTACATTTACAAGTATGTAGTTTATAAGGTAAAGATTAAGCATTGAACTTATCTGCATTGCAAGAATGAGGATTACTATACCTTTTATAAGCTGAGCGGCAACAGTATCCTTCATAAGCTTAATAACTTTATATATAACAAAAGCAACTATCAGAATATCTATAATATCAATTATTCTTATAAATTGTAAAAAATATAGTATTTTATCAAATACAGCCGGCATTGAAAAAACCTCCTTTCCTTTAATTATACATTGAAGGTGATGGTTTTGTAAAGGAATTTTTGTAAATTGGAAATAAAAACATTTTATGTACTTTTAAATAGGAAAATAAAAAAATTTAAAAAAATTGCCATATATTTCTTGACAAGCAGGTTTAATTATGATAATATGTTGAGATGTAGTATAAGGGGTAATATGGATTTTTATATTATTAATTAACCGCATTTGTTTATTTGATGCGGTTTTTAGCCCATAAAATTAAATTGAGGTGATTGCGTTTATGGAAAAACCTATGGTAAAACCCGTCCAATACGGAAAAAACGTCAGAATGAGCTACTCAAAAATCGGCGAATGTATCGATATGCCGAACCTTATTGAGGTACAAAAAGACTCATATGACTGGTTCCTTACAGAGGGATTGGCAGAGGTATTCCACGATATGAGTATTACGGACTTCACAGGTAAAATGCTCCTTGAATTCGTAGGGTACTCCTTGGACAGCGAACCCAAGTATTCCGTGGAAGAAAGCAAAGACAGAGATGCTACTTATTCAACAGCTCTCAGAGTAAAGGTTCGTCTTACAACTAAAGAGGATTCTGACCTGAATGTGGTAAAAGACATTAAGGAACAGGAAATCTTTATGGGCGATTTTCCTTTGATGACTGACCAAGGTACATTTATCATCAACGGTGCCGAGCGTGCAGTGGTTTCTCAGCTTGTTCGTGCTCCCGGTATTTACTTTAAAAAAGAGTACGATAAATTAGGTGAAGAACTTTATGAAAACCAGGTTATACCAAACCGTGGTGCCTGGATTGAATATGAAACTGATGCCAATAAGGCTATATCTGTTCGAATTGACAGAAACCGTAAGCTTCCTGTTTCTGTAATTTTGCGTGCCGTTGCAATGAAGAACACTGTAAAGCTTATTGTTAACGGTGCTGAAAAATATGTTGATATTCAGGCTTTTGAAAACGGTTCTGATACTGAAATTCTTGATATGTTCGGCAGTGAAGAACAGCTTTTGATTTCATTGGAAAAGGATTCTGCAAAGTCTAAGGATGAAGGTCTTATTGAAATCTATAAGAAGCTTCGTCCCGGTGAACCGCCTACGGTTGAATCTGCTGAATCATTATTTTCAGCTTTGTTCTTCGACCCAAGACGTTATGACCTTGCACGTGTAGGTAGATATAAATTTAATAAGAAGCTTGACATTTCCAGACGCATTACAGGCCTTACACTTAAGGATGATGTTGTTTCTCCCGTAACAGGTGAAATTCTTGCAACAGCAGGTGAAAAGCTTACAAGGGAAAAGGCAGTTCTTATTGAACAAAACGACGTTAACAGAGTTTGGGTTGACGTTGACGGCAGAGACTTAGTTGTATTCTCAAACAACATGGTTCATCTTGAAAACTATGTTGATCAGTCAATTATTGATGAACTTAAGATTAAGGAAAAGGTTTACAAGCCTATTTTGGATGCAATCCTTGAAGAGTGTGATGCAGACAAAGACCTTCTTAAGGCTGCTATTGAAGCAAATATCGATGAATTGATTCCAAGATACATCAGAACAGATGATATCTTAGCTTCCGTAAACTATCACATTAACCTTGCATATAACATTGGTGTAACTGACGATATCGACCATTTGGGCAACCGTCGTCTTCGTTCAGTTGGTGAACTTTTGCAGAACCAGTTCAGAATTGGTATTGCAAGAATGGAAAGAGTTGTTCGTGAAAGAATGACTATTCAGGATGCTGAAACTCTTACTCCGCAGACTTTGATTAACATAAGACCTGTTACAGCTGCAATTAAGGAATTCTTCGGTTCCTCACAGCTTTCACAGTTTATGGATCAGACAAACCCTCTTGCAGAGCTTACTCACAAAAGACGTCTTTCTGCATTGGGTCCCGGCGGTCTTTCAAGAGAACGTGCAGGCTTCGAAGTTCGAGACGTACATCATACACACTATGGTCGTATGTGTCCTATCGAATCTCCTGAAGGTCCTAACATCGGTCTTATTTCTTCACTTTCTACTTTTGCTCGTGTTAATGAATACGGCTTCATCGAAACACCTTACAGAAAAGTAGATAAGGAAACAGGTGTTGTTACACTTGAAACACATTACATGACTGCAGACGAGGAAGATGAATATATCGTAGCTCAGGCAAATGAATTGCTTGATGAAAACGGCAGATTCATCAACAAAAACGTTACTGCTCGTTACAGAGATAAAATTCTTGAAGTTGAAGCTTCAAAAATTGACTATATGGACGTATCACCTAAGCAGATTGTATCAGTTGCTACTGCTATGATTCCGTTCCTTGAAAACGATGACGCTAACCGTGCGCTGATGGGTTCAAACATGCAGCGTCAGGCTGTTCCGCTACTTCGCACAGAATCACCTATCGTTGGTACAGGTATGGAATACAAGGCTGCCAAGGATTCGGGTGTTGTTGTTCTTGCTAAAAATGACGGTATTGTTACAAGCGTTTCTGCTGACAAAATCGTTATCAAGACAGATGACGGCAAGGAAGATGTTTATAAGCTTCTTAAATTCAAGCGCTCCAACCAGAGCACTTGCATTAACCAGAAGCCTATCGTTTCAGAAGGCGAAGTTGTTAAGAAGGATGATATTATTGCCGACGGTCCTGCAACAGACAACGGTGAAATTGCTCTTGGTAGAAATATCCTTATCGGTTTCGTAACATGGGAAGGTTATAACTATGAAGATGCTGTCCTTATTAATGAAAAGCTTGTTAAAGAAGATAAGTTCACTTCTATTCATATTGAAAGATACGAATGTGAAGCACGTGATACAAAGCTTGGTGTTGAAGAAATTACAAGAGATATTCCAAATGTTGGTGAAGATGCTCTTCGTGACCTTGATGAACGCGGTATAATCCGTATCGGTGCTGAAGTACGCCCGGGTGATATATTGGTAGGTAAGGTTACACCTAAGGGTGAAACTGAGCTTACAAGTGAAGAAAGACTTCTTCGTGCTATCTTCGGTGAAAAGGCACGTGAAGTACGTGATACATCACTTCGTGTTCCTCACGGTGAAGCAGGTATTATTGTAGATATTAAAATATTCACACGTCAGAACGGCGACGAGCTTCCACCGGGAGTAAATCAGCTTGTTCGTGTATACATTGCACAGAGACGTAAAATCAGCGTCGGTGATAAAATGGCCGGTCGTCACGGTAACAAGGGTGTAGTATCCAGAATTCTTCCTGAAGAGGATATGCCATTCTTACCGGACGGTACTCCACTTGAAATCGTGCTTAATCCTCTTGGCGTTCCTTCACGAATGAACATCGGTCAGGTACTTGAAGTACATCTTGGCTATGCTGCAAAGGCTTTAGGCTGGAAGATTGCAACTCCGGTATTTGACGGTGCTAACGAATATGATATTATGCAGACTTTAGAGTATGCAGGATATAACAAAGACGGTAAGACTGTACTATACGATGGACGTACAGGTGAACCGTTTGACAACCGTGTAACAGTTGGTTACATGCACTATCTGAAACTTCATCATCTTGTTGATGATAAGATTCATGCTCGTTCAACCGGTCCATACTCACTTGTAACTCAGCAGCCTCTTGGCGGTAAAGCTCAGTTCGGCGGACAGAGATTCGGTGAAATGGAAGTTTGGGCACTTGAAGCTTACGGTGCAGCATATACACTTCAGGAAATCCTTACAGTTAAGTCTGACGACGTTGTTGGCCGTGTTAAGACATATGAAGCTATTGTTAAGGGCGAAAACATCCCTACTCCGGGTGTTCCTGAATCCTTCAAGGTTCTTATTAAAGAACTCCAGAGCTTGATGCTTGACGTTAAAGTACTTGACGAAAATATGGAAGAAATTCCGATTCGTGAAAGCGTTGACGAAGAAGACGATTATATGCCAAAACCGCTTAATCTTGACGCAGAAATGCAGGGTCAGGATGACGCTGACAAGTTTGTAAGTGACGGTTCTTATACAATTGAAGACGACATCGTAAATCAGATTTTTGCTGAACCTGATGAAGAAATTGAAGAAGAACCTGTACTTGATACCGGTATTGATGATTTGGATTTTAACGAAGACGAAGAATAATCATTGGCATTACCGTTAAAAAATCCAAATATTAAAGAAGGAGTTGAATACTTTGCTAGAATTTAATAATTTCGAAGCAATACAAATAGGACTTGCATCACCCGATAAAATCCGTGAATGGTCACGCGGTGAGGTTAAAAAGCCCGAAACTATAAACTACAGAACTTTAAAGCCTGAAAGAGACGGTCTTTTCTGCGAACGTATATTCGGTCCTACAAAGGATTGGGAATGTCATTGCGGAAAGTACAAGAAAATACGTTATAAGGGTATTGTCTGCGACCGTTGCGGCGTTGAAGTAACTAAGTCAAAGGTTCGTCGTGAAAGAATGGGTCACATCGAGCTTGCTGCTCCGGTATCACACATCTGGTACTTTAAGGGCATCCCAAGCAGAATGGGTCTTATCCTTGATATTTCACCAAGAATCCTTGAAAAGGTATTGTACTTTGCTTCATATATCGTTATAGACCCCGGTAAGACTTTGCTTGAGAAAAAGCAGGTGCTTACTGAAAAAGAATACAAAGAAGCCCATGAAAGATACGGCGACAAGTTCCGTGCAGGTATGGGTGCTGAAGCTATCCGTGAACTTTTGCAGGAAATTGATATGGACAGCCTTGCTGCAGAGCTTCGTGAAGAACTTGCAGATTCTGTAGGTCAGAAAAAGGTTAAAATCATCAAAAGACTTGAAGTTGTTGAATCATTTAAAAATTCTGACAACAAGCCAGAATGGATGATTATGGAAGTTGTTCCTGTTATACCGCCTGAAATCAGACCTATGGTACAGCTTGACGGTGGCAGATTTGCAACAAGTGACCTTAACGACCTTTACAGACGTGTTATTAACAGAAATAACCGTTTAAAGAGACTTCTGGAACTTGGTGCTCCTGACATTATCGTAAGAAACGAAAAACGTATGCTTCAGGAAGCTGTTGACGCACTTATTGACAATGGCAGACGTGGCAGACCTGTTACAGGCCCCGCAAACAGACCTCTTAAGTCGCTTTCCGATATGCTTAAAGGTAAGCAGGGTCGTTTCAGACAGAACCTATTGGGTAAACGTGTTGACTACTCAGGTCGTTCAGTTATCGTAGTTGGTCCTGAACTTAAGATTTACCAGTGCGGTTTGCCAAAAGAAATGGCTATCGAGCTTTTCAAGCCTTTCGTTATGAAAAAGCTTGTTAACGATGGTACAGCACACAACATAAAATCAGCTAAAAGAATGGTTGAAAGACTACGTCCTGAAATCTGGGATGTGCTTGAGGAGGTTATTAAAGAACATCCTGTGTTCTTAAACCGTGCTCCAACACTTCACAGACTTGGTATTCAGGCATTCGAACCTGTGTTGGTTGAAGGTAGAGCTTTGAAGCTTCATCCGTTGGTATGTACAGCGTTTAACGCCGACTTCGACGGTGACCAGATGGCTGTTCACGTACCTTTGTCAGTAGAAGCTCAGGCGGAAGCAAGATTTTTGATGCTTTCTGCAAACAACCTTCTAAAGCCTCAGGACGGTCGTCCTGTTACTGTTCCTACACAGGATATGGTACTTGGTTCATATTATCTTAACCTTTACAAGCACGGTGAACCCGGCGAAGGTAAAGTATTTGCATCTGAGGAAGAAGTACTACTTGCTTATAATGCAAAGGCAATCAGCCTGCATTCTATTATAAAAGTAAGAAAAACTGCTGAATTTGAGGGCAGAAAGGTTACAGGTATTATCCAGACAACCTGCGGTAGAATTATTTTCAACGAAGTTGTTCCACAGAACCTTGGTTTTGTAGACCGTTCAAAGATTGAAAATATTCTTGACTACGAAATAGATGTTAAGACAAGACTTGCAACAGATGAAGAAGCTAAAAAGCTTGCTGAATATGAGCTTGCAGTTGCTGAAGGCAAAAATCCTGAAGTTTATATGAATGCTGAACAGTACCTTAAAAAGGTTATTGTTGACGAAGCAGGCAACAGAATTGAAAACTACTATATTATTACTGACAGAAATCTTGTTGGTAAAAAGATGCTTGGTAAGATTATTGATAAATGTATCGCAGTTTACGATATGACAAAAACTGCAGAAGTTCTTGATGCTCTTAAGGCACTTGGCTTTAAGTATTCTACAAAGGGTGCTATTACAATTTCTGTTAGTGATATTGAAATCCCTGAAGAAAAGGCTCAGTACCTTGCTGAAGCAGAAGAAAAGATCGAAAAGATTACAAAGCAGTACCGCCGTGGTCTTATGACTGATGATGAACGTTACGTTCAGGTTATCAATACATGGAACGAAACAAGTACAAAGGTTACAAATGCTCTTATGAGCAAGCTTGACCAGTACAACCCAATCTTCATGATGGCGGACTCCGGTGCCCGTGGTAGTGTCAACCAGATTCGTCAGCTTGCAGCTATGCGTGGTCTTATGGCTAACACATCAGGTCGTGCGGTGGAAATTCCTATTCGTGCTAACTTCCGTGAAGGTCTTAACGTTTTGGAATACTTCATTTCAACTCACGGTGCTCGTAAAGGTTTGGCGGATACAGCTTTAAGAACTGCTGACTCCGGTTACATGACACGTCGTCTTGTTGACGTTGCTCAGGACCTTATTATCCGTGCAGAAGATTGCGGAACAGAAGAATATATCACTGTTACTGCCATTAAAGACGGTAACGAAATGATAGAAAAGCTTGAAGACCGTTTGGAAGGCAGATACACTGCTGAAGACGTTGTTAACCCACAGACAGGCGAAATCATCGTAAATAAAGGTCATTTGATGACTCTTGCAGAAGCAGGCAAGATTGTTGCTGCAGGTGTAGAATCAGTTAAGATTCGCTCTGTATTGAAGTGTGAACTTCCTGTTGGTGTTTGTGCTAAATGTTACGGTTCTAACCTTGCAGTTTCAGGCAAAATCAACATCGGTGAATCTGTTGGTATCATTGCTGCTCAGTCTATCGGTGAACCCGGTACACAGCTTACAATGAGAACATTCCATACCGGTGGTGTTGCTCAGGCAGAAGATATCACACAGGGTCTTCCTCGTGTTGAAGAATTGTTTGAAGCAAGAAAGCCTAAGGGTCTTGCTGTTATCGCTGAAATCGGCGGTAGAGTAGCTATTGAAGAAATTAAGAATAAGAGAAAAGAAATTAAGATATTCAATGACGAAACAGGCGAATCTGTTTCATACCCAATCTCTTACGGTTCACGTATTAAGGTTGAAGAAGGTCAGATTATTGAACCCGGTGACGAACTTACAGAAGGTTCAGTTAACCCACACGATATCTTGAAAATCAAGGGTGTAACAGCTGTTCAGAACTACTTGATTCAGGAAGTACAGCGTGTTTACCGTCTACAGGGTGTTGATATCAACGACCGTCACGTAGAAGTTATCGTTAGACAGATGATGCGTAAGGTACGCGTTGAAGATCCCGGTGATACATTGTTGCTTGCAGGCTCAATGGTTGACATTTCTGCAATCAAGGAGGCTAACAACGCTCTTGAAGAAGGTCAGACACCTGCAACATACACAGATGTTCTTCTTGGTATTACAAAAGCTTCATTGGCAACAGATTCATTCTTGTCAGCAGCTTCCTTCCAGGAAACAACACGTGTTCTTACAGATGCTGCTATCAAGGGCAAGATTGACCCATTGCTTGGTCTTAAAGAAAATGTTATTATCGGTAAGCTTATTCCTGCAGGTACAGGTATGGCAAAATACAGAAATATAAATGTTGAAAAATCTGTAACCGAAACAGAAATAGCTGAATAATAAAACAAATTTATAAAACCAGAAACGAAAATTTCGTTTCTGGTTTTGTGTTTGCAAGAGTTGTAAATATAGTTTTTCTGTGATATACTGATGTTAATTGATGAATTGCAATGCGTATTTTGTAGAATGTTGTCTAAATAAAAAAGCCTTTTCCTTGAGGGGAAGGTGTCAGAGTTAACTGACGGATGAGGTGAAAAAACGGGTACTTCGTAATCTAAACCTCACCACCACATTACGGCAGAGACTGAGGTTAATTGACCGTAGGTCAAGAGAAGCCACTAATGGGTGTTATTCAAGGGGAACTTAGATAAATTTGAATTTGTGGAGGTATCAAAGACAGATGAGGGATTATAGTTGTCAAAACAAGAAAGCTTGGGAACATAGTGCATATGACTTTTGGGTCAAAGAAGCCGGCATGCCCAGTGATCGAGCACAAAAGAGTAAGGCAAATCCCATGAGAATGTTAGGGAAATACGCAAATTATTTTACTTCTTATGAAGGAGTTAGAATTGCAAATATCTGTGGTTCTTGTGGTAAGAAAGCAATTCCTTTGGCAATTTTAGGTGCTGATGTAACTGTTTTTGATATTTCAGAAGATAATAAAAAATATGCACTTGAGATGGCAGAAGCTGCAGAAGTAAGTATCTGTTATGAAGTTGGTGATATTTTGGAAATTGACCAAGAAAAATATAACGGATATTTCGATGTTGTTTTCATGGAAGGCGGCGTATTGCATTATTTTCATGATATTGATGAATTTATGCGAATTATGTATGTTTTGTTAAAAAAAGGGGGACTAATGATATGCAGCGATTTTCACCCATTTACCAAAATGTCAGATATATTAGGTTTAGAGACGAAGACTATGAGTTATTTTTCAACGGAAGTGTTTGAGGGTGAAATGGCACATGCTCGTTTTTATGATGATGCGATTAGACGGCAAATGCCAAAATGTAGTTACAGAAAGTACACAATTAGCGAAATCCTTAATTCCATAATTAGAAGTGGTTTTGGTTTGGAAAGATTTGATGAACATCCTGCTTGGACAAACAGTAATATGCCCGGTGAGTTTACAGCTGTTGCAAATAAGAGATAAAGTCTGATTTATCTAATAATTTTTTGTTCCAGACTTGACACGAGCTATCAAGCAATTCAATTCATTCAGAGTGGAGAATAGCAATAAAAGAAAAAAAACTTATTGAATTATTGAGAATGTTTGAGTTTGTTGATGTTATAATTAAAGATTAATTAAAGGTGGAGTATTAAAATGAAAAAAGTTATTAAATGGGGAATTGTTGGTGCTGGCAATATAGCTAATAAATTTGCTAAGGCAGTAAAAAATGTTGAAGGGGCGGAATTAACGGCAGTTGCTTCACAGTCTGAGGGAAAAGGCAAAGCATTTGCTGATAAATATGATATAAAAAATGTATTTACAAGCTACGAAGAAATGGCAAGGTCTGAATTTGTTAATGCGGTTTATATTGCAACACCGCACCCGTTTCATAAGCCGTGTGCCGAAATTTTCCTTAATGCCAAAAAGCATGTTTTATGTGAAAAACCGGTATGTGTTAATGCCAAGCAGGCGGTTAAACTTGAAAACTGTGCAAAAGAAAACGGGGTTTTCTTAATGGAGGCAATGTGGACAAGGTTTTTACCCGCTATCAAAGAGGCTGTTGAAATTGCAAACAGCGGAGAAATAGGAAAAATAAGGAGTGTTAAGGCAGATTTTTGTTATTTCTCAACGCCGTATGAAGAGTCTAAGATTTTCAGAAATGATATGGCTGGTGGTTCGCTATTAGATGTGGGTGTTTATGGTCTTAATTTTACAGCAATATTTTTAGGGGACAATCCCGAAAGCGTTATTTCGCTTTCGGATATTGTTAATGGTGTAGATTGCCAGACAAATGTTTTAATTAAATATTCAAACGGTGCTATTGCATCTGTTTCGTCTGCAATAAATGTACAAAAACCTGCAACAGGTTACATATATGGTACAAAAGGATATATTGTTTTACCGCAGTTTTACGGTGCACAGGAATTGATTGTTAATTCTGGAAATGAGGAAAGACATGTCTCAAAACCGAGCATAGGTGATGGCTTTGAGGAGGAAATAATCGAGGCTTGTCAATGCATTCGTTCCGGTAAAACACAAAGTGATATTATGCCGATGTCTGAAAGTATAAGAATTCTTGAACAAATGGACTACATAAGGAAACAAATAGGTTTAAAGTATCCTTTTGATGTTTAATGGATCTATGGAAAAATAAAAAAATGATATGATGTAGGCGATAAACAATGATACAGATAAAAGAACAGTTAAAATATACAACAGAATGCAATCAAAATGGAGATATAAAGTTATATCTTTCTGACCTTGCAGGTTTTAGCACGAAAAATGATAAACTTCGCACCTTTGCGCTTGCTCAGCTTAAAGCCGGATAAGAGGTAGAATGCCA
Source organism: Clostridia bacterium (assembly GCA_045541135.1). Lineage (GTDB taxonomy): Bacteria > Bacillota > Clostridia > Monoglobales > Firm-18 > CAZNKU01. The sequence continues at coordinate 297 of JAZQIO010000004.1, read as the reverse complement.
TAAACATGAAGGCGAATGCGAGTATTACTACATTATTTCCGGGATAGGGGTTTATGATGATAACGGAAAGACTATGGAGGTACAACCAGGCACGGTTACATATACTCCGTCAGGCTCGAGTCACGGTATCAAAAATACCGGCGACGAGGTGTTAGAGTTTATTGCATTGATTATAAAAGATTAAACAAGGGGACGGTTCTATTGTCTTGGTATAGAATTACTTGTATCAAGTCTATAAAATTTAAAAGATTAGTTTGCCGATTTATAATATTTACATATATTATAATATATGCAACA
>JAZQIO010000003.1:0-10114 GCA_045541135.1 Clostridia bacterium | reverse complement strand
GTATATTCCATCGTGCAACTTCCCATATATTTGTAGGTGAAAGTTTACCTGTAGTATATGCCTTACAAAAGTCATCTATTAAGAAATGATGTGTTCCGTTATGACCATTTTCTATTCCTTCAAATTCTTTTGGCAATCTGCTGACAGGCTGAATTGGTGAAGTTTCGAAAAATCCCTTTGTATCAGCTATTTCCTGTATAGCCTTATCATAATCTTCACAAATCAAGTTATAAACAGATTCAGGTTGCAGCTCCTTTGTTACATCCTTCATTATAACTTTTCCATGTCTGTTTTCGTCCCAGTGAGCAATATGGTGTCTTGCTACTGAAAATTCATATCCGCCTTCTGAACCATAAAACTGAGTAATATATGTTTCCGGTGACATCCAACCAATACATCTGTTTTCACTGATTCTTGCTATACCACCATTTGAAAGTTCCAAAAGCATAGCTGTGTTTGAAAACGGATTGTTATACAAATTTTGTCCATCAGTACCGTAAATATCTGTTCTTGGACTCTCCTTAAACCCAAAACCAACAACTTTTTTTGCATACACACCCGGCATAGATGATAGTACCATAGCAGTTGAATGTGTGGGATAAAACATCGGTGGAATCCCTGCATATTTTTTCCAATCCTCACCGCCGGAGCTTCTAAAACTTTGCTCCATATTTCTTATGTCATGATTATACTGTGCCTCTGCATATGTAAATTTACCGAATGTACCCTTTTTAAATTCTCTTCTACAGAAAATAGCAGGTGCACGATAAAAACCTGTTTCACCCATTGAATATGTAAGACGATGTTTCCTTACAAGGCTCTCCATCTCTATAAGGTCTTCAACCGTTGCTGAACCGGGAACAGATGAATATACATGTTTCCCCGCTTTTAGTGCTTTAATTACAAGCGGAGCATGAGTTGTTCTTGGTGTAAAAATAGCAACTGAATTTACTTTGTCAGATGCAATTGCTTCTTCAAAACTTTTTATAATTTCAACATCAAACCTCTTTGAAAATTCTTCAGCTCGTTCAGGTTTCAAATCACACACATATACCTTTTCAACATCTGGATGAGCTTTAAAAAGAGGAACAAAAAACGGACTGAACCTTCCACAACCAATTACGGCAATTTTAATCTTTTCTCTATTCATAATTATTTCTCCTTGTTATTTGTAAAATTCCATTCAGTTTCTCTTTTTAAGGTTTCAAACTGTTTTGTGCTTAATTTCCAATCATCACCTTCACGGAATTTTCTTTTAAATTTCTTGGTTAACAGACCTTTTTCTTCCAAATGAATGTAACATGCCCTGTCGCAAGCCCTTCCGCAAATTGAAGTACGGTAGTAATGCTTTGCAGGAGGATAAAAATATGTATTGTCTAAAATATCTTTTGCTTTATCAATATCAAATTCTGCAGTACCGTTAATTATGTCTAATCTGTCATCAAAGTTAAAATATGCTTCAGGAGGCATAAACGGATTTTTTGAGCCGTTTGCGCCATTATAATAAACACTGCAACGCCAGTTGTCCCTTTTGCCATCCTTTGAAATTGCTTTTCCCGGACAAGCCTCTATACATTTACCGCACTTATCACAAAGATTAGTATTTGCTAATTCTGTTGGCTCAATTTCCGCATCTGTCAAAATAAAACAATATCTTATAAACGGACCATATTCCGGAGTAAGAAGTGAATTAATCATACTTCTTTCACCAAGTCCGCACATAACTGCACAGTTTAAAAAGTCAATCTGATGTTCCGCTTCTATACCGTCAACAACATCTGTATAGTCCATTTCCGGATTAGTAGAATTTAATTCATTTACAATAAGCTGATTTCTTCTTTGAGGTACAGCCACAAATCCTTCCTCTTCAATCAAATTACTAACATTTATAAGGGTAAAAGGCATAACCGTTTCTTCAAGATTTTCCACACCCATAGTTGTGTACTGATAGTATGTTGTACCTTCTTCTACTGTTCTGTAAATACCTCTTAATACACGAAATCCCAAACCTATAACTGTTTTAGTTTCAGGGAAGATTTTAAAAATTTCATCATCCGGAGAAAAACGACTGCTTGGAGCAAAACCTATAATATCGGCATCGAATTTCTTTGCACATTCAATTATCTTATTTTTCATATTCTTCCTGCCTCCTTTAAATGTTTGAAGCACTCTGTTTCACATTTTTTACCACAAAGACAAGGAACATATCCAAAATGTGTATTTGGCATAAACTTAAGATGTGGGTATATCTTTTCAGACTCTTGTCTGTCAAACTTCTTTTCACCGTTTAAAATAGCTTCACGTTCAGGATAATCTTTTAGGAAATCATCATTTATAAATGGATTTGATTTATGTGCACCTCTATAATACACACTGCACTGCCAACTATCCACACCCTTATCCGAAATAGCATTACCCGGACAACCTTCTTTGCACTTACCGCAGTTATCACAAAGTTCATCTTCAAACGGTTCATCAAATTCAAGTGGCATATCAGTTATAATATAAACAAAACGCATAAATGTTCCATACTTCGGAACAATTACCTTTCCGTGTTGACCTGCTTTACCAAGTCCACAAACATATGCAGCCTTATTAAAGTCAATAATTACATCAGGTGCAGGCTTACCCTCTTCAACCGGGCTTGCAAATTCAAGTTCATAAATCCTGCTTACTTCAGGGTTTGCTGATTTATCTCCCTTAATTTTGAAACCTGGGATACTTCTTTGTAAACAAGCATCATAACCCTCATTTTCAATCAAAGCACCCATCTTCAAAAGGAATATTTCCGCAAAACTTTCATCTATGTATTTAACACCTAAATTTACATAGTTATAATATTGGGATTTAATATCCATTGCACTGTACAATCCCCTTGGAACCTTTATGCCAAACCCGATTATTGTTTTCGCATTTGGTAAGATTGAAAACGGACTTCTTTGAATGTCATCTCCTCTGAACATTTCGACATTTCCTATTCCACATATAGTGGCACCAAGTTCTTTTGCTTTTTCTTTTATCTCCTTGGAAGTCATTATAACAACACCTTCTTTTCTGTATCTTCTGGTTTTATATTTTCATTTTCAGTTGCAACAAGTACTGCATCTTCACTTAAAATCAAGGAATGCCAAGTACCTTTTTCTATACAATAAATTTTACTTTTTTCAAGAGGGATTTTTTCTATACCGTCATTTTTATTGATTGTACATAATGTAGCATCGCCCTCTATAAGAGCAAAAACTTCATCGGTAGTCATATGTCGTGCCATTTTAGTATGATTTTTTACGTCATATTGTTCTGCATATGTAACAATTGCCATCTGCCAACCATCAGACTTTAACACGATAGAAAATCCATTTTTTTCTTTTTCAAAAACTTTAATCATCTGTCTAGTTTCCACGCTTTCTTTGTTCGTAACGGCTCTTTGAATCTACCTTCCATACAACCGCCCTTTTTTTCAAGCATTGATACGCATGCTCTGATACATCCACCGCATTTTGCCATGTTGTAACCTACCCAGCTTGGGAAGTATTTTTCAAGTGCAGTATATACTTTCATAATTTCTTTTTCATTTGCAACATCAGTTACACCTTCCAACAAATCAAGCATACCATCTTCGTTCTTATCAAATACTTCTTTTGGAACAAAAGGATTATAATATCTTCCGCCGTGAGTGTAAAATGCATAACATCTCCACATATCAATATCCCCCCATTCAATTTTCTTGCCAGCGAGATCTATTGATATTGTTTTACCGGAATTTATTGCAGGAATACATCCACCGGGGCATTCTCTAACACATGCACCGCACTTTCTGCAAAGAGGTTCTCCGGAATACATTTCATCATATTCAAGCTCTGCATCTGTAAAGATAAATGCAACTCGCTGCAACGGACCAAATTCAGGAGTAAGTAACATTTTGCTCCAGCCTATTTCACCAAGTCCGCAAGCCACAGCTGCAATTCTAAACTGAAACTGCAAATCAGGTGGAACCTTACCCTCTGAAACCTCACGTGTAAACTGTACACTCCTATGGTGTGCAGTCTTACCCTTTGCATGTTTTGATACTTCAATCTGTTCTTCGGGAGAAAGACTGTTGCCGGGACTTCCATCCATATCTGAAACTACACCTCTGGCACCGGTATTTCTGTATACAACAGCTTCATAACCGGCATCTTCTATAACTCTTCCAACATGATGAAGTACCCATGGTGCATAAATTTCATTAATACCACCATATGCCATAGAAGGATACTGATAAAACTGTGTTCCTTCTTCTATACCACGCTGTACACCTCGTGGTATTCTGAAAAAAAATCCTATTACGCTTTTAGCATTTGGAAACAAATAGCGCGGATCCATCTCCTTAGGTGCACCCTCAAAACGGGACATAGGTGCTATTCCACACTTATCTGCACCCGCCTCAAGGGCTGCTTTTTTTATCATTTCACTGGTTAACATATATATCCTCCTTAAGTTTTTTAATTGCTACGTAAAAGGCCAACCGTTTCACATTTTTTCAAAAAAAGCTATCGACTGACTATTTCTTACATTTGGAAAATCACCCCAAGAAAAAAATTTCTGATATAGAATCTTTATATTTTACAAATTCATCTACAAAGCTATCATCACTAAACGTTTGATATCCTACAGAATATTTCATGACGTACCTTCCTTTATACTTGACTATACCAAATTTCCATGATAAAATGTATAAATAAACCAACAAAAAATATAACAAAACAAAGAGGTGGAGTTTATGAAAATATCCGAAATCAATCCTCATATACGGTATGCCAGTATACACTACACATACGACAAAGCAAAGGGTTTTAACATATGTTATGATTGCAGGTGTTTTTTTATAGAAAGCGCTTCCGGGTACATTATTGCCAATGGTGAAAGATATGATTTTTCCAATAATTTCATATTGTACTTACCACCAAAAACAAAATACCGTTTTATCTTTACGGAGGATAATAATTTTAAAATTTTAGTTTTGGATTTTGACTTAGTAAATGATTTTTCTCATATTTCGGATTCATTAAGAACCGCAACTGAAGAAACCTTTCTTCCCGATTTATCTCCAAGTTATGAATTGCCGGAAGAATTAAATACTCCTATTGCAAAATACATTCCGCAATTAAAATCTACAATTAGCAATTGTTGCGATAATTTTTTAAAAAAGCCAACATTTTATCGAGAGCAATCATCTGCATATTTAAAGCTCTGCCTTTTAGAAATTCTACATCAAATTTCAAATGATGATAATACTCATTCTTCACTGTGTGAACAGGTTTTGTCGTACATACACGAAAACTATGCCACACCTTCACTAAACAACCAAGAAATTGCAGATAGATTCAATTATCATCCATACCACTTAAGTCGCATAATAAAGCAAGAAACAGGCATAACCCTGCATCAGTACCTGACATATTACAGACTTAGAATTGCAAAAAACCTTCTTATAACCACAAAGCATGATATTGAAGAAATATCCCGTCTTACAGGATTTTGCACATCAGCTTATTTTATTAAAATGTTCCGAGCAAATACAGGAATTACACCTAAAAAATATAGAAACTCAAAAACTCATTTAGGTATATAATCCGAAGAAACTCTGTACTAATTATTGTTCGATTAATCACAAATAAAAAAATATCCTCAGCAATGGCATAAATAAACAGTATTGATGAAAGTTTACAAAACGAAAATAAGTTAATTTGTTTAGTTTAAGGGATATTTTAAGAAAATAATAAGACTGGCTATTCTGTCAAAATAGTCAGTCTTATGTGTTGATCCATCTGGAATATGGTTGCTTCGCACCCTTTCTGCTTGACGACCCAATGCTACGCATTCGGTACCCGTCTTCACAACATTCCGCTATAAAACAGTTCACCGAACTGTTTTATTTTACCCTTCATGCCCTCTCAGGGTTCGAATCCCTTTATATAAAACACCAACAAAAAAAGCATGCATTCGCATCCTCTTTGTTGGGAAAGCAGAACCATAGAGATATTTTATATTTTTGTTTTGGAAAATCCGAATAGTTTAGATGACATATATTTTTTAATTTTCATATAACTTTAGCAAAAATTGATAATAACCACTGATGCCAACGCAATAATTATACCAGCTGTTCCCCTATAATTCATCTTTTCTTTAAATAGCACAACAGACATTACAAATGAAAAAACAACTGCAAGTCCTTGATTTAACGGATATAACAACACTGCATCCAAATGTTTTGAGGAAAGTGTTTTAAAATATGAATTAAGGAAAAGACAACCTGCCATTATCAAAACATAATAAAATACAGGTTTTACTATGACATAGGATGACTCTTGTTTATTTTTTTCTTTTAATTTGAAAATAACATAAATACCTATCAGTATTATTGCCGCAAACAAGTAAGTATAAATATTAAAAAGTATAATGCTGATATTTTCAAACTCTTTAACATACACCTTTTGAGAAAAATCACTCATACCACTCGATATTGCGCAAAGAATCAAAAGCCCAAAATTCTTAAATGTCATTTTTCCTTTTTCTATTTTATCGTAACTGCACATAAAGTATACCGATATTATAAGCAGAATCCCTGCTATCCCCTGCAATATACTGACAGTTTCTCCATAAAAAAGCCGGCAAAGAATCAAAGGAACAAAAACTCCGCCCATAACAAAAACCTCTACCAGCATATATGCTGAATTATTCACTGACAGTAACCAACTCACTGTAAAACATGCTATACATGCACCGCTCATAAATGCTATTAATACAGCCTCAGGTTGTTCAAAGAAAAAACTTTCTGTTCCTGAAATCAAGGCTATAGCAATTCCGATAAAAAAAGAAATTACCATTCGAACTGTATTTATAATTATTGCATTCATAGAACAATTTGCCACATACGAGGTTTTCTTTCCGCAATAAACTTTTATAAGCCCAAACAAAAGTGACAAAAATAAAAACAAATATCCCATAGCTTATTCCCCAAAGCTGATACAGTTTCTGCGTGCCACCTTTTTCACGGTTTCTGCGTAATTATCATCAAGACGGCGATACATCTGCGCACAGGTCGCAACAGGAAAAAACATACCTCCGTCAAAGGTACCTGCAAGACACATATTTACATCCTCAATTTTATTTTCTTTTATGGTTTTCAGCATTTCGTAAGCATATTCGCCGTTCTTCATCCACTCTGCAGAATATATTCTCCACGAATTAGCACGCACCCCTTTGTCGTGAGATGAAAGCATAGGCGAATTTTCTCCCATAATATATGGTCCTGACTGATATGTAAATTGTGTCCAGTCAAGCATCATCACTCCCTTAAATACAAGTGCCACGCCTTTTCCATCTCTTAATTTTAACATTTGCTTTGTAAACTCTATTGTTTCCTCGTATTTTTCCCTGCTCTCAATATTTGTTTCGTAGTTGTACGGGAAATCGCCACAATCCTCCCAATAAAGTTCAATACGCGGATCAACCTTTGCTATTACCTCCATACGATTTTTCACAGATGATGCATGAATTCCAAAAAGCAAACGCAAATCAGGTTTTATTTTCCAAAGTTCTGTTGAAATCTCATTAACCATTTCTGTAACAAGCTCGGCAATCATCTTTCCACCGACACTTTCTTCTTTTCTCTCTGTAAAGGACTGAAAATAAATACCGTCACAACCAATAGAAGAATAATATTTACGGTAATTACGGATAGCTAATTCCTTAACTTTTTCAATGCTTTCTTTTGAAATCTCTGCGGTCTTATTACCTATCTCTCTCCAACCCCAGCTATATCCTAATATTAACTTTATTCCGTAAGAATGAGCATATTCTATAATTTCCGGCATATTCAAAGGGATATAATCATTCCATACAATAAGTTCGTTAAACTTCATTCTTGCCATATTATCAATATAATTTCTGTAATCGTTTATTGAATGCCCCCAGGTAAAAATGCTTCGTATTTTAAAATCGGGAGTCTCAGTATAACTGCACTCCGGCAGAGGATTATCAAAAATCAGATCAGGCATGGAATTATGGCCGCCCTTTGGTGCATACTTCGGAATATAGTCATCAAGAAAGCTTACTACAGCATAAAAAAGTTCCTGCTCGGTATGTGCGGTAAGTATCACAAATCTACCCTCATCATCACCAGGATTAGCAATAACCTTTACTAAAAATCCGTCATTCGGCACTTCGCTCGGTTCAACATATTTTTGAATAGTTTTACTTTCATTATAACAACTTACAAAAAAAGCATTTTTTGATATACTACTATTTTCTTCTGTTTCGCAAGCCAAAACATAAATGCGATATACTCCCTTTTCACGAATTATGTATTTGCCCGCCTCTTTTGACAAAAGATTAATCGCTCTTTTCGTAATTCCTTCATAAGATGTATATACTATTTTCCAATCAGTTTGTTTCATAACAAAGCCTCCTTCATTTAATATACCTATATCCTATCATAAACCATACCTGAAAAATATACTAAATACTATCTAAAAATATCGTTTTCCGAAACTTTTTATTGACAGATATAAAAAAAATGATATACTTTTTAAAAGAAGGTGATAAAATGAAAATATATACAGTCAATGAACTGATTAACCGTGATTTTAACCTGCGATTTCTCAACGCACTCAAACAACTATGGCATAGCACCAAAAGCTTTCAGTGTATTAACGTCCCTAAAAAACAAGATCTTTTTCTTTATATCAACGGATTTACAGTCACTTACACAGACAAGAAAAAAAATGTATATGTTGCAAATAGCGGCGATATAGTATACATTCCCACAGGTAGCGAGTACACCTTCCATATATCAGAAGCTCAGAAAAAAAATTCACACACCATCGGAATTAACTTTTTACTGTTTGACGAGTCTGACGAACAAATCACACTTTCCAATAGCATCAAAATTTTTCATTCTCCTTCCGACAAATCCATAGCTATGCTTTTTGAGCAAGCAATAGCATATGATGTTGTTCAGCCTGTTGCAATGAAAAAAATTCTTCTTTTAAACATTATATGCACACTTGCCTCATACACAGTGCAAAAAAATATTCCAAAAAGAATTTCAGACATATTAAATTACATGTCTGAACATATTAAAGAAAATCCATCAGTCAAACAATTAGCAGATATATGCAATGTCAGTGAAGTATATTTCAGGAAACAATTTAAAAGTTGTATAGGAATGACTCCTGTAGAATACCGAAATATAATACGACTAAGTAAGGCATGCTCATTTTTAGAATACGGTGATATTTCTGTGCAGGAAATATCCGACATGTTAGGATATTCAACGGTTTCACATTTTATAAAAGAATTCCGCACTCACTATGGAAGCTCACCTCTTAAATACAGAAAACAATTCCGTGATGGTTGAAAACTATGGTCGATGGGTTGGTCGCACCTTCTTGATTTCCCGAAATATTCTGCGATACTCCACTTTTTTGTTTCCTCGTGTTGGACATAAACTCCCTGAAGGGACTATCACCTTCGGCGCGTTGCACCCTATGATTAACAATCATATTTACTCTTGTGCTTACCGAAAAAGATTTCGGGCTTTCGCCTTTACTCATCTCTTTCAACCACTGCGCCAAATTTCTCTCCCTTTTCCCTCCACAGGATGTGGTCGGTTAATTAGCTACCGACATTGCATTGCTCCGTTGGCAAAGTGTGTTTATTGATTATACGATGATTGTTTAAATTCAACATAAAAAAAAATACAGAGTACACTTTTGTGTACTCTGTATTTTTGGTGATCCATCGGGGATACGGTTGCTTCGCACCCTTTTCGCTTGACGACCCAATGCTACGCATTCGGTACCCGTCTTCACAACATTCCGCTATAAAACAGTTCACCGAACTGTTTTATTTTACGCTTCATGCCCTCTCAAGGTTCGAATCCCTTCATACAAAACACCAACAAAAAAAGGATGCAATCGCATCCTCTTTGTTGGTGATCCATCGGGGATATGGTTGCTTCGCACCCTTTCCGCTTGACGACCCAATGCTACGCATTCGGTACCCGTCTTCACAACATTCCGCTATAAAACAGTTCACCGAACTGTTTTATTTTACGCTTCATGCCCTCTCA
>JAZQIO010000002.1:0-52501 GCA_045541135.1 Clostridia bacterium | reverse complement strand
CCTTGCTCGACAGCTTCCTCTCAAGGGGAAGCCTTTGGGCAGTTTTGCAAGTGACAGTTAATTCAGTGGACTTTCAGTCCAGCCAGTAACAGCGGCTTATAGCCGCAGAGCAAACTACCGGCTTAGCCGGTAGTTATGATTGTAATTTTTCAATCTGTGTGTTATAATCAAGTTAGTAAATCTAAAATTTTGGAGGGTTGAATATGAATAAGTGGATAGGTTTAATTATTGGAACAATAGTATTCTTTTTGATAAACCTTTTGTTTGATTTTATATTTAACAATTCTATTGAACTTGTTAAAACAACCACTGCTACATTTGTGTGGATAGTATTATGGATTATTTTTTATATGACAAAAATAATAAGATTCAAATGATGTTTTAGCCCGGTTTTAACACGAATCTGAATTATGTCGAAAGATGTTGAAAAAACCTCTTTTGCAAATCCATCCTTGCCTAATACCCTTTATGGGCACAAGCATCCGTGGGACTGACGAGGCTTTGAAAGGAAGTGCAATAATGAAGAAAAGTGATATAAAATTACTTATAAATAATTCAATAGAACAAAGACAATTGTGCAGGATAAAGTTTGACTATGACGACAACACGTGGTTTGTTTTCCCTTTGGCTACAAATGAAAAGCTGTTTTTATGTGCTAATGAAGAAGAATTTATTTTAAATGGATATTCTATCAGACGATTCAGGGATATAGAAAAAGTGCAATATGAAGTTGATAAGATTTTTTCTATGATTAAATCTGAAGGTGTTATTGAGCAAGTTATAACACCGAAAGTTGATATGACGGATTGGAAAACAATTTTTTCATCCCTGAAGGAACAAAACAAAAATATTATAGTTGAGAATGAAAAAGCGGAAGAGGATGAATATTCGTTTGTAATTGGAAGAATTATTAAAGCGACGAAAACAAAAGTTGTAATGCAACATTTTGATGCAGACGGGATATGGGAAGAAGAATTATATGAAATTCCGTACAATAAAATTACATCTGTTAGCTTTGACACCAGATATGTTAATGTGTTTTCAAAATACCTATAAATTTTATATACTTGACACGAACAGAATAGTGTGGAATAATGCAGAAATGTGTATTATTAAATTGGTTTAATACAATAACAAAGACCGACTGAATTTCAGTCGGTCTTTTTGTAATTTGTACGGATTAGTGTGTTTTATATAATTTTTAGTATCCTTTTGGTGTAAATGCAGATGCAATTCCGGGGTAAGCACCAAGTGTGGTTTTGCCAAGATAAGGCAGTCTTTTTTCAGCAAGCTCCGGTAGAGAATCTGTATTTCCGCCAATATAATCATTGATACGCATTATTGCAGTTTTTATTCTTCCGATTGTAGCACCATATCTGGCGTCTACAATTTCAAAACCAAATGGTTTATTTGATTTATGCCATAATTTATAGTGTAGTTCTTTTAACTTTGAATAATCTTCAAGTAATTCTGCAAGGGAATTATCAGCCAAATCTTTTAATGCGGATTTGTTGTTGTATTCCTTGTGAAGCTTGTTTATGATGTCTGTTTTTTCATAACAGATTTTACATATTGTGGTTACGTATTCAAAGTGCTCTTTGAACATACCTTCTTGTTTGGAAAGTTCAGTATATTCTTCGTAAAGTTTTTTGTAATTTGAAGAAATTTCTTCGTTTAGCATATCGTAATCCACAATACCGCAGATAATGTCATTGTATAATATTTGCTTTACACAAACGGAGGGCTTTGTGCGTGAAAAACATCCTACAGGATAGAGTGCGTCCGAAAGTTTTTCAAAGGCGTTCAGTTCGGTGCCGAAAACCATTTTAATTCTTTTGTTTAAAATGTCATTATCCACAGCTTTGTTGTAAGCGTGTTCACCGTATAATACACAAGCAGGAAGGCTGAATATTATATCTGTTTCACAGCCGTCGTTACCCCATATTGTTGCATATATGTCCTTTATACCCTCTTGCTTGCATACATTAAGTGCAGGGTTAGTTGTATTTATGGTGGTTTTATAGTCGGGAAGATGCCCTGCCCACAGCCATATTCCGCCTGCAAAAACTATATTGTCTGAAAGCTGTTTGTGTTTGTTTATCATATTGGTGTAAAAAGCTTCATCCTTGTGATAATAATCCCAGTATGTAATCATAACATCCTTTGGAACCATATCTTTTACATAATCGGAAAATTCTACATTTTCATCATAATATTTCTCTTCTGCCGATGCAAGGCGAAAATACATATCACTCCAGATCATAGGTTTAAAATTGTATTTGTCCGCAAGTTTTTTTACTTTTGCAAGGTGATCGCAGAATAAGTGTGCACCGTTTTCGTACCCGTATTTTTTCAAATAATTTCCTCTACCCATCCCCCATGCTTCGTCCATACCAAGGTGTATAAGGTTGGTAGTAAAACATTCTGATACAGTGGACAAAAGTTTTTCCACAAAAGCAAGGCTTTCTTCAGTGCCGGGCATAATAACTGTTGATGTATCACGAAAATCTTTAGCTTCATTCCATTTTAAATACTGTTCAAAATGTCCAAGAGTCTGAATGCAAGGTATAACCTCTATTCCGTACAATAGTCCGTAGCGGTCAATTTCCTTAAGTTCCTCCTTAGAATATCTGCCTCGCATATAACCAAAGTACGGCAACTCTTCAACCTCGTAAACATCTTCCATATAAAGCATAAGGGCATTAAGACCGAAAAGAGCCATATATTCCATATAGTTTTTTAAAGCGTCCACAGTCATAACCCCGGCACGGGATAGGTCTATCATCACACCTTTACGCCGGAATTGTTCTTCTTCGCATATTTCTCTGTCTACTCCGTCGTTTATCAGTTCCGCTGAAAGTAATACGGAACGAAATAGCTGTGAATCATTAGCATAGGTAACGTCTATTTTATTACCTTTTTTGCATACCTTTAAGGTATCTCCTTCGGAATATGTTATAATGTAGTCGTCAATGTTTATGTTGATTTTGTTCCACAAAACCAAAAGTTGTTTTTCCTTGTCTTTGGCACCAAATAGGTTCATAAAAATCCACTTCCTTTAAAATAAATTTGAAATAATATGTGATATATCTTTAAAAATATCTTTTTGTTTATGTGTTATATTTTTCATGTCAGCAAAAGGTGTGTTGAAATATTTTTCCTTGATTTTATCAATTTGTTCCATATATGGAGAAATATTTATTATCTCATTTTTGGCGATACAATCTTTTGCCCATTTATATGCAACCTCCATTTCAGGAACATAAAGGTATTTAAAATGTTCATAAACCTGTGTTCTGTTATATTCACAGGATGCGTTTTCTTTCAAGGTTCTTTCAAACTGTGGGTTAACGGGTGCTTCTTCATATAATTTATCAAAGGTTAAGGCTAATGAGTAATCTTGGTGTTGACTTAAAAGTTCTGTCATAAGCTTTGAAAGTTCAATGCACTTTTCAAGTAGCCTTAACGCTTCATCAGGTTTGCTTCCATCCTTTTTGAATTTTATCAATTCTATTATAGCCTCGTGCAATGCAATTTGCAAGTATCTTGCAACTACAACTCTTGCAATATCGTATACGTCCCGTTCAACATATTTGTTTTCCGTTCTTATATTTATAAGAATTTCAAAAATTTTAAGTGCATTCTCTTTAAGATTAATAATATCCTCTTTTCTTTTGTATTCTTTACTTCCTATTTTTGGACTGTCTTCCCATACCCACTTCATAATAAATGTCGGGTTACAGAAAATTTCCAAGGGATGCCAACTCCATGACATAAGTGGTATAAATGGCAAAAACAGTCCATAAGCCTTTTTCATTTCGTCGGTATATTCCGTGTATCGGTCATTGCAAAAATCATTTAAGAATTTTTTGAAATTCTTTTCAAGGGGATTCCATGAATTGTTTGCAAAATATTCAATAAGCATAGAATCGCCATGGGAAAGTTCCGGCCAGAATATCATGCCTTTGCAGAATTTATCTTCTTTTGCAATTTTTAGTCTTTCTTCTATTATGTCATATCTTCCAAGTGCGCCGCTTTGGCTGCAATATGCACCAAATATGCCGAAGACATATGGAAATTTACCTATAATATCCCATTTTGTAAAGTTGTTCTCATACTCTGTATCTGATGTATAATCCCATATTATTGTGCGTTCAGGATCCAATTCATTAAGCAACCTTTTAACTTCATCAGGTGTATAATATCCCGTCAAATCCCATGAGGCAAGCAAGACCTTTGCCATAGGGTATTTTTGGAATACTCTGTTCATTGTTTTTCGGTATGCATACAGCTTCATTTTTAAATTCATAGTTTTGTCAGAAGAAAACAGGCGTTCGGCAAAACCTATTGTGTGGAAAAGCTCGCCCTTTCCATACTCTCTTACATGAGTATCTGCAAGAGTCATATAGTTATCCATGTTTTTTTCTTTGCGTATATTCCATACAAGCAGGTCTTTTTCGTTATAATCATCGCTGATGTTAGAAAAAAATTCAGGATTTACTTTATCTAAAAATTCCTGTGGGGTAGGTGTGTACCAATGTGTTGTTGTTCCAAAATCATCAGGATGCATCAAATCTCTTTCAAAAGCATAGTCAAGAATTTTCTTGCGCAGTTCACCTCGATATTTTAATGACCATGCGGTTGTTCTGTCGTTATATTCCGTTTTGTTTTCTCTTGTATCATTTGCAGGATATGGCACAATGTCGGGAAAAGCTTTCTGAAACAGGTCATCATTTCCTATGCGTAGCATAAAAATATTAAGCTTCTTTTTAAGCATCCAGTCAATTTCCTTTGTCCAATCTTTGTATCCCCACATTTCTGCCTGAAATCTGTCAAGACCTCTGTGAGCAAAGTACCGTAAGCCTCTGTATATAAACCGAGGACTTTCTGTAATGTCAATATTTTCTATGGGCAGGCATTCTGCCTTTTTGATAATATCGCCGTCCCAGAACCATCTGCAACCGCATATTTTTTCGAAATATGTATATACAGCATATAAAAGAGAACGGTTTCTTCCCCCGGCCAAAAACAAATGTTTTCTGTTGTTTATTACAGCTGAGCGAATAGAAAAATCATCCGTACCGTAACGAAATTTAAATCCGGGAAAATCACCGTCTATAATTTTTTGTGCCACATATTCGTTGTCTGCATCTGAGCCTAAAACAACAATATCACTTTTACCGTCATCTTCATATATGATTTCGGGTGTTATACCTGTTATGAGTTTCGTGTATTTTACAAACTCCTTTGAGGCTATATCAAATATTCTGCCTTTGGGACATAAAATTTTAAACATAATTTATTCCTCCATATCATATTTTCAAGAAAACAATTGCGGCAATACCGCATATTATCGCTAAAATCTGATTTATTTTCAAACGCTCTTTAAATAATATTATTCCGCATATTACAGTTGTCAAAATCGTGCCTGCAGATATAACGGGAAATAAAACAGATGCGTTTTCCATACCCACAAGCCGAAGTGTAAGGTAATTTGCCAATGTGCCTGTTACAGTAGATAAAATGCTGAGCCACTTGCCTTTTGATTTAAATAATTGTTTAAACGGATATTTTTTTAGTGAAATGA
Source organism: Clostridia bacterium (assembly GCA_045541135.1). Taxonomy (GTDB): domain Bacteria; phylum Bacillota; class Clostridia; order Monoglobales; family Firm-18; genus CAZNKU01. The sequence continues at coordinate 46,914 of JAZQIO010000002.1, read as the reverse complement.
ATATGTAAATAACTGCACACAAAAGCATTGAAAAAAACATAAAGTCCTCGGTGTATTGTCCGGGATACAATATTTGATGTTTTTTCTGTACAACTGAACAAATTCCGTTTGACAAAAACGTTATAAGAACAAAAATAGCCCATTTTAAGCTTATTTTAGCACCGGAGTTGTTTTTGGAATTCAGGTTAATTAAAATAATTGCCAGTATTAAAAAGCATATGCCGATAATTCTGAGGGATGTTATTGACTCCCCACAAAAGATAAATCCGTATAATATTGGAATAATAATGGAAAAAGAAACCAGCATACTTGAAAGTGACATAGGTCCTGTTTTCAATGCCATATATCCTGAATACATTGAAATACACAAGGATATGCCGTATATGGAAGCCAGTATAAATGTGGTTGTTTCAAATTGAATACTAAGCCCATTCATTAAAAACATAAGTATTGTGGCAAAAAAAGCTTTTAATGCATTGTAAAAATAGGGATTGTTATATGATTTTGTGTAAAACTTTGTGGTTACAGATTGTGCAACCGTAAATACTACTGTTAATACATATAATAAAGCCATAAAGTAGCCTCCTTTTGATTAGATTATATAACAAAAACAGACTTTAACAACTAAATTATAAATAATAAAGGTGGACTTTTCGCTCATAATATGTTATTATTAAAAGGGTGAAGGTTTATGGTATATTCTCATGAAAAACTAACTTTTCAGATACTTACAATAAAAAAAGTTTCACATGAAGATGGATTTTTCAATGTAAAAGGAAGACACTTTTCTGCATTGGCATTCAGGCTTGACGGGAAAGGCGAATTTGAATTTGAAGGTAGGAAAATAACATCCGAAAAAGGGGATTTGTTTTTTCTTCCGTCAAGTACTCCATATAAAGTACAATATTGCGGAAGTGAAATTGTGGTTATTCATATGATAAATTGTAATTATAACATTTTGGAAAATAAAAAAATTGATAATTATAATTTCTTTTCCGCATGTTTCAATGAATTGTTGGAATATTGGGATAAAACCCACTGTGTAAATGGAGCAAAGTCAAGAATATATAAAATATTTCAGAAAATTGAAGAGGAAGAAAGTGTTTCGGCAAATGATGAGACTTATAACAGGTGTCTTTCCTATATAGAACAGCACTTCTCTGATTGTGACATAAATATTGCAACTGTATGCAAAAATAATTTTGTCAGCGAAGCCGGACTTCGCAGAAAATTTCATACATATGCGGGAATGTCACCCAAACAGTATTTAATGAAACTACGAATTGACAAGGCTATTAATCTTTTAATGGATGGAAACTATTCCGTAAAAGAAATTGCCGAGTTATGTGGTTTTTCTGACGAGAAATATTTTTCGAGAGCTGTAAAGAAAAAATATGGAATTCCTCCATCAATGTTTCTGGATAAAATTTAACGAGCTGTGATAAAATCACAACTCGTTTTTTTCGAAATTATACTTGTTATTGATAAAGGCTTTTATTTGTTCTTTGTTTTCAAATATGGAATATGCAATAAGTAATTTTGCATAAGTTACTTCTGTGGTGTAGCCATATAAAAATGTTGCGCTACAGTGATTTGCAATAATTCCCGTAGTTTCATAAACTTCACCGCTTAGCTTTGCAGGTGAATAATAGGTGTCTATGCCAAGTTCCTCACAACGGTCAAGCATATACAGTATGGAATTTGTACCATAATTTCTGTTTTCCAGAGTTTTTTCCGCACATGCTGTACCTGAATGATAAGTACCGTGAAGCACTGCAGAAAATTTACTGTAATCAAATATACTGTAATTTATACCAACATAGGGCTGTATCATAAGCACACATTCTTTAAGTGGCGGAATACTGTTGATATCTAAAGCTTTTAATGTCTTTTCCCTTGGATAGAGTTTTTGGATTTTGTTAAAATATTCACCGTAGTTTTCTTCGCTTATATTGGTAATGTCTATTGAGCCTGTGCTGTAAAAATCCTCTGAATAATTTTTGCACTGTTCTAAGCGTGAGCCAAGGTGAAGATACATTTTATTATCTGATAGGTTTTTATATGGAACGTATATATTAGGCTCAATATTTCTGCAAATACATTCAACAGCACAGCGGAAATTATCATTTCCGTTTGAACGTGGTGATTCCAATCGCTCGTTTGCGGATACAAAAAATACTGGGGTATTCGTTCCGCTAAGCAGAATAGAAAATAATGCCGCAGAGTATGCAAGAGTATCTGTACCGTGGGCAAAGATAATACCGTCGTAATCTTTATTTGTTGTGTATCTGCGGTATGTATCTATAATAAGATTCCACTTTTCTACAGTCATATTTTCACTTAATATGAACAGATTTTCAGCAACTTCAATATTAACTTTATCAACATACAAGGAGTCTGAGTTTTCAAAATATGCCTTAAGCTTTATTCCTGCCTTTCCGCTTACGGATAAAGTGCCGACTTCGTTAACCTCTGTGCATATTGTTCCGCCTACGGGTATAAGTAAAATATTTTTCATAATTACTCCTACAATAGGGGCTGTAAAAATTATTTTTACAGCCCTTAATTTAATTATTTATTAAGTTTTTCTTCAAGTGTTGCTTTAATAACTGAAGGGTCTGCTGCACCCTTAAGTTCTTTCATACAAGCACCAAACAAAGCCTGAATAGCCTTAACCTTACCGTTTTTGTAATCCTCAACAGCCTGTGGGTTGTTTGCGATAACAGTATCAATTACACCGTCAATAGCAGAAGAATCAAGCTTCTTGTCAAGACCGTTTTCCTTGTAGTAAGTCATTGGTTCAACGCCGTCTTCAATAAGAGCAATAAGCATCTTTTTACCGATATTACGGTTAATTTTACCTTCATCAGTCATCTTAATAACTGTTGAAAGCTGTTCAGCAGTAGCGTTAAGGTCGTTTAATGTTTTACCGTCCTTACGCAAAATACCTGCACAGTCTGTAAGAATCCATGCTGCAGTATCCTTTGCACTGCATCCCAAAGCAACTGTATCGTCAAGCAATTTGCTTATTTTGTTGTTGGAAATAAGCATATCAATTTCTTTTTCGGAAATACCTGCCGCACGGTAATCTTCAGCCTTTTCGTCAACAGCAACAGGCTTGTTTGCTTTAATTTCTTCCAGCCATTCGTCGTCGATTACAATTGGCATAAGGTTTGCGTCAGGGAAGTATCTGTAATCTGCCTCTGTTTCCTTGTTACGCATTGCGGAAGTTTTGCCGCTTACATCGTCAAAACGTCTTGTTTCCTGAACAAGCTCTTCTGTACCGAATTCCAATGCGTCTATATGACGCTGTGATTCGTACTTTATAGCACGTTCAATTGCTTCAAAGGAGCTCATATTTTTAATTTCGGTACGAACACCGAATTCTTCACTGCCTTCAGGACGAACGGAAATGTTAACGTCACAACGCATAGCACCTTCTTCACACTCTGAAATTCCGCCTGAACGGAACATTGACTTTAGCTTGTTAAGGTAAGTTACAACTTCTTCTGCACTTCTGAAATCAGGTTGAGTAACAATTTCAATAAGTGGTACACTTGTACGGTTAAAGTCTACATAAGAATATTTACCGCCGTGAACAAGCTTACCGGCATCTTCTTCCATATGAATCTGCTTAATGCGGATGTCACGTGTGCCGCCTGATGTTTTAACAGTAACGCAACCGTCTGTACAGATTGGGTGGTTAAGCTGTGTAATCTGATAAGCACATGGAAGGTCAGGATAGTAGTAGTTTTTCTTATCAAATGTTGTGTATTTGTTGATGTTACAATTAAGCATAAGACCTGCAGTAACCGCAAGCTCTACAACACGTTTGTTCATAACCGGAAGCATACCCGGCATACCGCTGCAGGCAGGGCATACGCAGTCGTTAGGTTCATTTGCCGCAGAATGACCGCCGCAGGAACAGAATATTTTAGATTCGGTGCTTAATTCCACATGAGTTTCAAGACCGATAACCAATTCGTAGTTCATATTATTTACCCTCCTTTTCAACAGCACTTGCAAGGCTTAAAAGTGTGCTTTCGCCAAAGTGTTTACCCAAAAGCTGAACACCGCCTGATACAAGAGCAGGAGTACCTATAAGATTTGCAACAGCTGTAAATACGCTTTCGGCAAATACTTTACCGAATGCTTCGTGAATGTCGTATTCTGCATAAGCAGACTTACTGCATACAGGAGTAAGAACAGCATCATATTCCTGCATAAGCTTTTCGAACTTTTCTGCAATTACACGGCGTACTCTAAGTGATTTATCGTAGCAATCCTTGTAACGGTTTTTGGAAAGTACATCAGAACCGTAAAGTATAACCGCCTTTGTAAGGAAGTTAAAGCCTTCAGTTCTTGAATTTACATAAAGCTCGTCAATGTTTTTATATTCGCTTGCACGGTGACCGTATTTAACACCGTCATAACGTGAAACGTTGTTGCAGGTTTCGGCAGTCATTAAAATCTGCCAAGCTGTGTTTGCAACGTCAAAAATATCAAGTGATATTTCTTCAACCTTAACGCCATTTGAACGAAGTGCATCGGCATAAGCATTAACTTTTGCCTTTACATCATCATCTGCTTTTTCAAGAAGCTCCTTTATAATGCAAACACTTTTTTCGTTAACATCTGCATTTATTGTATAATCATAGCTTTCGTTTCTAAGGCTTGTGCCGTCTTTGTCATCATGGCCTGCAATTACATCCATAATTTCTTTTATGCCTTCGGAATTTTTTGCATATACACCAAGCTGTTCACCTGATGCCGCACAGGAAATTATGCCGTAACGTGAAACTGTTCCGTATGTTGGCTTAAGAAAATCTACACCTGAAAGTGCAGCCGCACGTCTTGTTGAGCCGTTCATATCAACACCAAGAGCCGCCTTTATGTCACCATTTGCTACAAGCTCTGCTGCAGCACCTTTAATGTCTGCGGATTTTTCGCTGTAGTAAGAAAATTCACCTGCAAGGTCAAGACCAAATTCACCAACATTGGTTTTGCCTGAAACAGAGTATCCTTTGTTTTCAAGCCTTACAACAGCCTCTGCACTGAAAAGCGGTTTAAAACCTTCAAGCATACGTGAGCCTGCGGCAGACTGAACATCTTTTACAAGTATAGTATCATCAACTGCAATATTTCCCTTGTCATTTATATTTGTTACATAATATTTCATTCTACACACCTCACTTTACAACCTTTGGTACCTGCCAGCTGTCTTCACTGCGTTCAGGTGCGCCTTCTAACAGACTTTCTCTTGTGAAGGGCTGTTCGCGCTTGTCTTCACGAAGTACGTTAGTCATAGGCATAACGTGTACCATTTCTTCTACGTTTTCTGTATCAATATTTCCTAAAAGCTTTTCGCTTTCAGTCATATCTTTAAAGATGTTCTGCATAATCGCTTCTTCTTCGTCTGTAAGAGCAAGCTGGTTAAGCTGCTGTGCATTAGAGAATGTAGAGCGCTTACCCTGTGACTGTTTTGAAGCACCTGTGCCTGATGCACGTCCTGCGATGGCACTGCCGCTGCCTAAAAGATGAACATCTTCAAGCTGTTGGTTAGTAACTTCACTTGGTGCACCCAAAAGAAGATCCTGTGCATTACCATTAAGAGGGAATGCTATAACATCAAGAATTTTTTCTTCATCTGTTAAAAGCATAACCATTCTGTCAATACCAGGTGCCATACCTGCGTGTGGAGGAGCACCGTACTGGAATGCTGTATAAAGAGCATTGAAACGTGACTTAAGTTCTTTTTCGTCATAACCTGCAATTTCGAATGCCTTTTTCATTATGTCAATATCGTGGTTACGTACAGCACCTGATGCAAGTTCTATACCGTTACATACAAGGTCGTACTGATAAGCCAAAACTTCGGTAGGTTCCTTGTTTAAAAGTGCATCCATACCACCCTGAGGCATTGAAAACGGGTTGTGTGTAAATATTGTTTCGCCTGTTTCCTCGTCGTTTTCATACATCGGGAAGTCTACAACAAAGCAGAATTCAAATGCATCGTCACGGATAAGGTCAAGCTGTTCTTTCTTTGCAAGCCATGTACGGATGTGTCCGGCTTTCTTTTCTGTGTCGTTTTTCTTGTCGTCACAGATAAAGAACAGTGTTTCGCCTTCCTTAACGCCTGTAAGTTCAATAATTTCTGCCTTTTTAGCATCACTTAAGAATTTTGCAATAGGACCTGCAAACACACCTTCTTTTAAAGTGATGTAGCCAAGACCGCCAAGACCAACCTCTGCAGAAGTTGCAAATTTCAAAGAGTCTTCAAAGAATTTCTTTGACTTACCAGCACAGTTTGCAACAATACCACGTACAGGCTTGCCTTTAAAAGCGGGGAAGTCCACGTCTTCAAAGAAATCAGTAAGGTCGCAGATTATAAGTGGGTTTCTAAGGTCAGGCTTATCTGAACCGTATGTCATCATAGCATCGGCATATGTTATACGGCGGAAAGGTTTTTCTGTAACCTTTTTATCTGTAAATGTTTTGAATGTGTCGTATATAACATCTTCGCAAACTTCCAAAACTTCTTCCTGCGTAGCAAATGCCATTTCAAAGTCAAGCTGATAAAATTCACCCGGTGAACGGTCTGCACGGGCATCTTCGTCACGGAAGCAAGGTGCTACCTGAAAGTATCTGTCAAAGCCAGATACCATCAAAAGCTGCTTAAACTGCTGTGGTGCCTGTGGCAAAGCATAAAACTTGCCGGGATGCTTACGGCTTGGTACCAAAAAGTCACGTGCACCTTCAGGTGATGATGCAGTAAGAATAGGAGTCTGCATATCAAGGAAGTTCTTTTCTTCCATTTTGTTACGAAGATGACGGATAATCTTTGAACGCATAACAAGATTATCGTGGTTTTTAGGATTACGAAGGTCAAGGTAACGGTATTTAAGACGAATTTCGTCCTTGCTCATTCTTGAAGCTCTTACTTCAAACGGAAGCATATTGTGACTTTTGCCGAGGATCTGTAGAGTGTCGGCAATAAGTTCAACATTACCTGTTGCAATTTTTTCATTTACTGTGTCGGGGTCACGCTTTTCAACTGTACCGCTTACAGATATAACTGTTTCACGGTTTACATTTTCAAGCAATGCCTCATTATGGATGACTACCTGTGTTACGCCTGTGTAGTCACGCAGGTCAACAAATATAACGCCGCCGTGGTCACGCACAACATCAACCCAGCCTGCAAGCTGAACTGTTTTACCTATGTGTTCGTCACGAATGTCGTTACAAAATAGGGTTCTGTACATAGTATTACCTCCTGAATAAAATTTCAAAAATAAAAAAAGCCCGGGAATATCTGAAATATTCCCGGGACGAGCAAATAAAATTTAACCCGCGGTGCCACCCGCATTGATACAGAAAAACTGTACCCTCTTTTGCAATATTTTATTTTGATTATGCATCGGAGTGTTCCCAAGCTTACTACTCATCTCAAATGCGCTTACAGTCCACGACGCATTCTCCCTTTCAGACTTTCCACAAAAGCCGAGTCTCCACGCTCATTATAGCAAATTTTATTTTTTTTGTCAACAGATTTTTGCAGGTATTATATGTATTTTTACCGACAATTATAATATATGTATATTTAAATTTTATATTCACATAATTTTTCAATAATAACATTTTGGTATTGACATTTTGTTGTGTTTTTGATAATATATTAAAGGTAACCGAGTGTTACAATGTCTGGGTGTAGCTCAGTTTGGTAGAGTACTTGAATGGGGTTCAAGGGGCCGCTGGTTCAAGTCCAGTCACTCAGACCAAAAAAGAAGATGGTACGTAAGTACCATCTTCTTTTTTGGTTTCAGCGATTGATTCGCAGAAACAGCGTTTCCCTCGAAGAGGGAGAGCTACGACCGAACGAAGTGAGGAAAGAGTGTAACAGAATGCGAACCTCATATGCTCTAAACTTGTAAATTTTATATCCTTTCAAATTGTCGTCTTTGCAAGGCGTCAGCCTTGCTTCATCCTCCGCATTGAAATTATATTAAAATTTCCGGCGTTTATAACACATGCCGTCCACACTCTGTTACACTTGGTAGTTCAAGTCCGTTTGCGATAGTAAGTTATGGTTTAAATAGTCTAAAAACATACAACTATTGCCCGATATTGTATTGCTTTTTTGTTTTTGTTATACTATAATTATAAAAAACATATTTAAGGGTGGTATATATGAACGATTTTGCAAAAATTGACAAGAATTTTATTGTAGAAACAAAAATAGAAAAAGAGGGCTTGAAGTTTTACAACTGCATGGAATCCCCTTTTGAAGTAAATGGTGTGTTTTATGAAAACGGATGCTTTCGCAGAATGCCCGAAGCTGTTGCAAAAAGTGTAAGTCTGGGTGTAGAAGCATTGCATAAAAATGCGGCAGGCGGAAGAGTACGTTTTAAAACAAACAGCCCTTATGTGGCAATTTCCGTTTCTCTTGAGAAGTCACATAAATGGGATCATTTTGCCATGACAGGATATGCGGGACTTGATTTGTATGCCGATGGTGTTTATATAAGAACATTCAGACCTGATCCGAATATGGAGGAAGGTTATGAGAGCTTACTTGAATTTCCTGAGGACGGAATGAGGGAGGTTACAATAAATATGCCTTTATACAGCACAGTTAAGGCTTTGTATATAGGGCTTGATGAAAATGCGGTTGTAGAGGCACCGTCATCTTATGTGAATGATAAGCCTGTTGTTTATTACGGTTCGTCAATTACTCAAGGAGGATGTGCTTCCAGACCGGGAACGTGTTATCAGGCAATTATATCAAGACGTTTTAACTGTGACTATGTAAACCTTGGCTTTTCGGGAAGTGCAAAGGGCGAGGATACAATGATAGATTACATAAAAAATCTTGAAATGTCCGTATTTGTTTATGATTACGACTTTAATGCACCAAGTGTTGAGCATCTGGAAGATACACACGAAAAGATGTTTAAGGCTATAAGGGAAGCCCATCCCGATATGCCGATTATTATTATGACTGCACCTAAGTTTATACGTGATGAAAAGTTTGAAGCAAGAATGCGTGTTATCAAAAAGACTTACGACAATGCTGTGGCAAATGGCGATAAGAATGTCTACTTTGTTTTGGGAAGTGACCTTATGGTGCTTTGCGGAAATGAAGGTACTGTTGACGGTACACATCCAACTGATTACGGCTTTGCTTCGATGGCAAAGGTATTGGGCGATTTGATTGAAGAACAAAATTTGATATAGGGGAATGCATATGATAGTAAATAGCTTTAATTACAAAAAAGAAGATGGACAAAATCCCTACACAGGTTTTACAAGCTTTCAGCATTTTAACGGTGAAAAACTGTATGCAGACATTGTTGTGCGTCCGGAAAATAAGTTTACGGAAACAGAAAGGGTAGAATGCTACCCTGTATCTGCAGATGCAGAGGAAATTGACAGCAAAGACGGTTATTATCCATATTGTACTACAGCATATATCCGTATATTGTGGAAGGAATTTGAACCGAAGCAGGGTGAATATAACTATAAATTTGTTGAGGATTTTTTGAATGATGCCAAGGCACACAATCAGGTGGTAATGTTTCGCCTTATGGCACACAGCACGCGTGCCTGTGACGACGTACCCGATTGGTTAAAGGAGCTTATTCCTTGTCCCGAACGTCCCGATATGGAACGTGTAAAGGATTCCCCAACAGATCCGTTGTTTTTGGAATTGTTTAAAAAGGCAGTTGTTAAGTTTGGTGAACGTTTTGACGACCATCCCGTTTTAGAATCGGTTGATATATCCTTGCCCGGTTCTTGGGGTGAAGGTCATAATTTGCACTTGTATCCTCAGGAAGACCTTGACAGCCTTGTGGATACATATATAAGTGTGTTTAAAAAGACACAGCTTTTCGGGCAGGTTTCAAGACCTGAGCTTTTGCATTATATTAATACAAAGGCGGAAATTCCTGCAGGCTGGCGTGGTGACGGTTTTGGGAATACTCAGCATATGGAAACAATTTATCCTCCAAAGGTAGAAAAATTGTCGGAAATTTGGAAACAAGCTCCCGTTTCCTTTGAAGCATACTGGTGGATTGGCGAATGGGAAAGACAAGGCTGGGATTTAGACCTTATTATTGAAAAATCTTTGGAATGGCATATAACATCATTTAATGCAAAATCCATTGACATTCCTAAAAAGTTTAAGGAAAAAATTGAAGACTGGATAAGCAAAATGGGCTACCACTTTAAAATAGACAGCTTTAGCTTTGATGAAACGGCATCAGCAGGAGAAAGGGTAAGCTTTAAACTGGATATTGATAATGTTGGTGTTGCACCATTCTATAAAAAAGCATCTTTGAAAATCCGACTTATAAACGCTGAAAATGAATATGTTTTTGATACAGATGTTGATATTAAAAAATGGTTCCCCGGAAAGTATGAAAATAACATTTCCCTTACTTTGCCAGAAGATATAATTGCAGGCAAATATGATATTGAGCTAAATATCGGCAACGATATGTATCCACTTATTTACTTCTGCACAGATGCCGAAAGGAACGGCAACTATTATAAAGTAGGCAAAATTACAGTTAAATAATGTTCAAATCAGGGAATACTTGTGTATTCCTTGATTTTTTTTGTTTTTTATTTTATAATTAAACTATAAATGAAAGATAGAAGGTTTTAATATGAAATTAACGGAAATAATAAAAGGCAACAAGCCAAGCTTGTCATTTGAGGTTTTTCCTCCAAAGACAAGTGATACTTTTGAGAGTGTAAAGAATGCTACGGAACAGATTGCAAAGCTTAACCCAAGCTACATGAGTGTAACCTACGGTGCAGGCGGAGGTACGTCCGACTATACTGCACAGATAGCAAAAAATCTTTCTGACCTTGGGGTTACTTCTTTGGCACATCTTAGTTGTATTTCATCCTCAAGGGAGGTAGTGAAAAGTCAGCTTGAAAAATTGAAATCCTTGGGTATAGAAAATATTCTTGCCCTTCGCGGTGATATTCCCGAAGGCATGAGTATGGAACATCTTGATTACCACTACGCTTCCGAACTTACTGCAGAAATTCGTGATTTTGGCGGTTTTTGCATTGGCGGTGCCTGTTATCCGGAAGGTCATCCCGAAAGTAAAAACAGCACCGAGGATATTGAAAGTCTAAAAATCAAGGTAGACTGCGGTTGCGAATTTTTAACTACACAGATGTTTTTTGATAACAACATTTTATATAACTTTATGTACAGACTTTTACGTGCAGGGGTGAATGTTCCTGTTGTTGCAGGTATTATGCCCGTTACAAACGCAAAGCAGATTAAGAGAATCTGCTCCATTTCAGGCAACGCATTGCCACAGCGTTTTGTGCGTATAGTTGACCGTTACGGAGATAGTCCCGAGGCGATGAAGCAGGCAGGTATTGCCTACGCAACAGACCAGATTATAGACCTTTATGCAAATGGCATAAATGCTGTACATATTTATTCAATGAACAAGCCCGATGTAGCTGAAGCAATTCAGAAAAATCTTTCGGAAATAATAAAATGATGAATATGAATGTTGTGTGTGGCAGTATTGACACAAATGAAATAAAAATAAATAGAAATGAACTTGCCCAAAGACTTAAAACAGCTCGTGAGTTCGAACATTCCGCAGTTGATTTGTGTATTGAGGAATTTAATAAGGTTGTAGACTACAGGTATGCCTATATATGTGTACCTGTGGATTTTGTTGGGGAAAATATTTGTGATTTAGGATTCGGAAATATTGAAAGTGTTAATCTTTGCAATGTTTTAAAGGGTTGCGGGGATGCTTTTGTTATTGCCGTAACTACGGGAATAGGAGTAGACAGACTTTTAAATAAGTTTTCGGTAACTTCTGCATCAAAGCATTTTATTACAGATGCAGTTGCATCTGCGGCGGCAGAGTCATTTTGCGATTATATGGACGATATGCTTCGGAAAAATCCTGAAAAGCCACACCGTTTCAGTCCCGGATATGGAGATTTGCCACTGGAAATTCAGCCGAAAATACTTGATATGTTAAATGCCTCGAAAAATATTGGAATAACAATAAACAGCTCACTTTTGATGACACCGGTAAAATCCATAACTGCTATAATGGGGGTTAGTGATGAGTAAAATACTTGAACTTATAAAGAAAAAGAGAATATATTTTGACGGAGGAGCAGGCACATACCTGCAGGCAAGGGGCTTACAGCCGGGCACCCCTCCTGAAATGTGGAACATTGAAAATCCTGATGCAATTGTTGGTATGCACAAAGCGTATCTTGATGCAGGGTGTAATGTTGTAACAACAAATACATTCGGCATAAATTGTGATAAATACAGTAATTATGAGGAGCTTATAGTTTCTGCAATAGACTGTGCAAAAAAGGCAACAGAGGGGAAGGAAGATGTTTTTATTGCATTTGACATTGGACCTACAGGCAGGCTTTTAAAGCCGTTAGGCGATCTGGAGTTTGAAGATGCTGTAAGGCTTTTTGCAGAAAACATAAAGGTTGCGGTAAATTACGGCGTTGACCTTGTAATTATTGAAACAATGAATGACAGCTATGAAACAAAGGCTGCCGTGCTTGCAGTAAAGGAAAACAGCGACCTTCCTGTATTTGTTACAAATGTATATGACGAAAGCGGAAAGCTTATGACAGGTGCAAGTCCCGAGGCAATGATTGCTATGCTTGAAGGTCTTGGTGTTGATGCACTCGGGCTTAACTGCTCCGTTGGTCCCGATAAAATGCTTGAAATTATAGACAGGTTTGTTGAAAATGCATCTGTACCCATTATTGCAAATCCTAACGCAGGGTTGCCTGTAGTTATAGACGGAAAGACTTCATATAACATTAATGCTGATGAATTTTCCGAGTATATGATGAAGCTTGCAGAAAAAGGAGTTAATATTTTGGGTGGTTGTTGCGGCACAACTCCCGAATATATGAAGAAAACCGTCGAAAAAACAGCGGGGATAGATTATAAACTGCCGACTTTTAAGGAAAGCACAGTTGTTTCTTCATATACACACGCAGTTTTTGTGGGTGAAAAGCCTGTTTTAATTGGTGAAAGAATAAATCCTACAGGAAAGAAAAAACTTAAAGAGGCGTTAAAAACAGAGGATTTAAACTATATTTTAAACGAGGGTATCACGCAGGCGGAAAAAGGTGTGCACATACTTGATGTAAACGTAGGTTTGCCTGAAATTGACGAAGCAAAAATGATGAAAAAGGTTGTAACCGAGCTTCAGGCTGTTACAGATTTGCCTTTGCAGATTGATACATCTGACCCAAAGGTTTTGGAAGATGCAATGCGTTATTACAACGGTAAGCCTCTTGTTAATTCCGTAAACGGTGAAGATGAAAGTATGGATGCTGTTTTTCCTCTTGTTAAAAAATACGGTGGTGCGGTTATAGCACTTGCAATGGACAAAAGCGGTATTCCCGAAACTGCAGAAGGAAGAATTGCCGTTGCAAACAGAATTATTGAAAAAGCAAAGGAATACGGCATAGATAAAAAGGATATTATAGTAGACCCTCTTGCACTTACAATTTCCTCAGAGTCTGACGGTGCAATAGTCACTTTGCGGGCAGTGAAAATGCTAAAGGAAATGGGTATAAAATCAAGCCTTGGTGTTTCCAATATTTCTTTTGGTTTGCCAAAGCGTGAAATTATAAATTCCACATTCTTTGCAAATGCGTTGGAGAACGGGCTTAACTGTGCAATTATGAATCCTTTTTCAGAAGGTATGATGAATGCATATTACGCCTTTAATGCACTTCATAATCTTGATACAGCCTGCGGTGAATATATTGCTTATGCAGACAGCATTGAAGATACAAAAACTGCGGTGATGTCGGATACAAGTCTTAAAGGTTCAATTGTAAAGGGTATGGCTGATATGGCATCAAAGGGTGCGAAACAGCTTTTGGAAACCGTAAAGCCACTTGATGTAATAAACGAACACATTATACCTGCACTTAATGAAATCGGTAAGGCATTTGAAGAAAAAAAGGCGTACTTGCCACAGCTTTTAATGAGTGCCGAGGCGGCAACTGCCGCATTTGATGAGGTTAAAAAGGTACTGCCTGCAACACAGTCGGATAACGGGCGAAAGGTTATACTTGCAACTGTCAAGGGAGATATTCACGATATTGGTAAAAATATTGTTAAGGTGTTGCTTGAAAGCTACGGATTTTCAGTAATAGATTTAGGTCGAGACGTTGAAGCAGAAACAGTGTGCAGATGTGCGGTTGAAAACAACTGTAAGTTGGTTGGTTTAAGTGCACTTATGACCACAACAGTTCCGTCAATGGAGGAAACTATACGTCAGCTTCATACTTTGGATAAGAATATAACCGTGGCAGTAGGCGGTGCAGTTTTAAATAACGAATATGCCGAAATGATAAAGGCAGACTTTTACGGACCGGATGCCATGGATATGGTAAGGTTTACTGAAAACTTTTATAAGGCTTAAAAAATGCGGTGTAAAAAATATTTTACACCGCATTTTTAGCATGATTTTTATTTTACAAGTAATTTTTTTGCTCTCTTAAGTGCCGCATCAATGTTAGGACAGATATTTTCTTCACCAACCTGTTTGTTGAAGCCGGATTTTCTAATTACCGACATAGGCTGTTGGTTAACGTGAGAAAGAATAAGTGTTACATTGTTCTTTTTCATTTTTGCATATATGTCCTGAAGACTGCTAAGTGCAGTTGCATCCAGTGCAGGTACACTTCTCATACGGAGAATTACAGCACTCTTACCCTCTATATCAAGTAAAATATCAAGCAATTTACTTGATGCCCCAAAGAACATAGGACCGCTTATTTCATAAACAAGTGTATTTTCGGGTACTTTTTTAAGAGCTATATTATCAGTATCATTTGCTTCATCAATATATTTCCAGCCTGTAACCTGTGTTTCGTCAGCCATTCTCTTCATAAACAGTATAGCCGCAAGTACAATACCTACTGCAATTGCAACAACAAGGTCAAAGATTACTGTAAGCACAAATGTAAGTATAAGTATGAAAATATCACTCTTCGGTGAAATTTTACATATTGTGGCAAATTTCTTTATTTCACTCATATTATACGCAACAATGAAAAGAATTGCGGCAATTGTAGGCATAGGTATAAGCTTTGCCAAAGGCATAAGGAATATTAAAACCAAAAGTAAAACTACTGCATGTACCATACCTGCAATTGGTGTGCGACCGCCGTTTTTGATATTTGCGGCTGTTCTTGCTATAGCCCCTGTAGCGGGGATACCGCCAAACAAAGCTGATGCCGCATTACCTGCACCCTGTGCAACAAGCTCCATATTGGAATTGTGCTTGCTTCCGATCATACCGTCTGCAACTACGCAGGATAAAAGGGATTCAATACCTGCAAGCAAAGCTATTGTTAAAGCGTCAGGAAAAACCGTTCTTATCATATTCCAGGACAAATCAGGAGCAACAAACTTAGGAAGCCCTGCCTGTAAGTTTGAATACACACTGCCTATTGTGTTAACTTCAAGGTTGAATATTTTAACAATCGCAGCAGTTACAATAACGGCAATAAGTGAAGCCGGAATCTTTTTCATAAACTTCCCGCCTACTATAAGTATTGCAAGTGCAAGAGCACCAACTGCCAAAGCTGTATAATTGATTGTTGAAATGTTATGAACTACAGCCTCTACCTTTTCAGCAGTTTCTATTGTTTGTGTACCTGCCGGATATGTAAGACCCAAAAAGTCCTTTAACTGACCTATTGCAATTGTTACCGCAATACCTGTTGTAAAGCCTGTTGTAATGGTTTGTGGTATAAAGCTTATAAGGTTACCAAGCTTGCAAATACCCATTATAATAAGTATAATACCTGCCAGAATAGTTGCGGTTGCAAGACCGCTCATACCGTTTGCGGCAACAATACCTGCAACAATTGAGGCAAATGCCGCTGTAGGACCTGCAATCTGTACACGGCTACCACCTAAAAAGGAAATTATAAAACCGGCAATAATTGCTGTGTAAATACCGTTTTCGGGGCCAACACCGGAAGCAATGGCAAGTGCAATGGAAAGTGGAAGTGCAATAATTGCAACAATAATACCTGCAATTATATCCTTAATACACTGTTCCTTTGAATAATGTCTTATTGTATAGAATAACTTTGGCTCAAGTTTAGCCATTTAAAACACCTCTTAAACTAAAATAAAGCGACAGGTGCATACACCTGTCGCAATTAAATTATCAAATGATTATTTCATTTCTTTAATTGCAGCCTGTGCAGCAGCAAGACGTGCAATCGGAACTCTGAAAGGTGAGCAAGATACATAGTTAAGACCAACACTGTGGCAGAACTCAACAGTGGAAGGATCTCCGCCGTGTTCACCGCAGATACCAAGCTTAATGTCAGGTCTTGTTTCTCTACCAAGTTTAGCAGCAAGCTTTACAAGGCTACCAACACCTTCCTGGTCAAGCTTAGCAAATGGGTCAGATTCAAAAATCTTCTTTTCGTAGTAATAGTCAAGGAACTTACCTGCGTCATCACGAGAGAAACCATATGTCATTTGTGTAAGGTCATTTGTACCGAATGAGAAGAATTCAGCTTCCCCTGCAATCTTATCAGCTGTAAGAGCAGCACGAGGAATTTCAATCATTGTACCAACCTGATACTTAAGGTCAAAGCCTGAAGCAGCGATAACTTCGTCAGCTGTTTTGCAAACTACGTCCTTAACGTACTTAAGTTCCTTAAGTTCACCAACCAATGGAATCATAATTTCAGGAACTATTGATTTACCAAGTTTCTTTGAAACATTGATAGCAGCTTTTATAACAGCTCTTGTCTGCATAGCAGCAATTTCAGGATATGTTACTGCAAGACGGCAACCACGATGACCCATCATAGGGTTAAATTCGTGAAGTGAAGCGATAATTGCCTTGATTTCATCAACAGTTTTGCACTGTGTATCAGCAAGAAGCTGAATGTCCTTTTCGTCTGTAGGAACGAATTCGTGTAGTGGTGGATCAAGGAAGCGGATTGTTACGCCGTAATCTTCCATAGCCTCGTATAGCTTTTCAAAGTCGCCCTGCTGCATTGGTTCAAGCTTAGCAAGAGCAGCTTCTCTCTGTTCAACTGTGTCTGAACAGATCATTTCTCTGATAGCGGCAATTCTGTCACCTTCAAAGAACATATGTTCTGTACGGCAAAGACCAATACCCTCAGCACCAAGTTCTCTTGCTCTTTTTGCATCCTTAGGAGTATCGGCATTTGTACGAACTTTAAGCTTTCTGTATTTGTCGGCCCATTCCATAATTCTTCCGAATTCACCTGTGATAGAAGCATCAACAGTAGGAATAATACCGTCATAAATATTACCTGTTGAACCGTCAATTGAAATCCAGTCGCCTTCAACATATGTTTTGCCTGCAAGAGTAAATTTCTTATTTTCTTCATCCATTGCAATGGATGAGCAACCGGATACACAGCATGTACCCATACCACGAGCAACAACGGCAGCGTGTGATGTCATACCACCACGAACTGTCAAGATACCCTGAGCGGCCTTCATACCTTCAATGTCTTCAGGTGATGTTTCAAGACGTACAAGGATAACCTTTTCGCCCTTAGCACCCCACTGCTTAGCATCTTCAGCTGTAAATACAACCTTACCGCAAGCAGCACCCGGAGAAGCAGCCAAAGCTTTGCCCATAACTTCTGCTTTTTTAAGAGCAGTCTGGTCAAACTGTGGGTGAAGCAATGTGTCAAGATTTCTTGGGTCAATCATTGCAACAGCGTCTTTATCTGTAATCATACCTTCATCAACAAGGTCGCAAGCGATTTTAAGAGCAGCTGCAGCAGTTCTTTTACCGTTACGTGTCTGAAGCATATACAGCTTTCTGTCTTCAATTGTGAATTCCATATCCTGCATATCGCGGTAATGGTTTTCCAATTTTGAAGAAATTTCAACAAACTGTTCGTAAACTTCAGGCATAACTTCCTTAAGCTGAGAAATAGGCTGTGGAGTTCTTACACCTGCAACAACGTCTTCGCCCTGTGCATTCATAAGGAACTCACCGAACAAAGCCTTTTCGCCTGTGGCAGGGTTACGTGTAAATGCAACGCCTGTACCGGATTCATCACTCCAGTTACCGAAAGCCATCATCTGTACGTTAACTGCTGTACCCCATGAATAAGGGATGTCATTGTCACGTCTGTAAATATTAGCTCTTGGGTTATCCCATGAACGGAATACTGCCTTTACAGCACCCATAAGCTGTTCTTTCGGGTCACTTGGGAAGTCTACACCGATTTTAGCTTTGTATTCAGCCTTGAACTGACCTGCAAGTTCTTTAAGGTCAGCAGCTGTAAGTTCGATATCTTCTGTAACGCCCTTTTCTTCCTTCATTTTGTCGATAAGCTGTTCAAAGTACTTCTTACCAACTTCCATAACAACATCTGAGTACATCTGGATAAATCTTCTGTAGCAGTCCCATGCCCAACGGTCGTTACCTGTTTTTTCTGCAATTGCATTAACAACATCTTCGTTAAGACCAAGGTTTAAGATTGTATCCATCATACCGGGCATCGAAGCTCTTGCACCTGAACGTACAGATACCAAAAGCGGATTTTCAAGATCACCAAACTTTTTGCCTGTAATTTCTTCCATTTTTCCGATATATTCTATAATTTCTGCCTGAATATCGTCGTTGATTTTTTCTCCGTCTTCATAATACTGTGTGCATGCCTCAGTCGTAATTGTAAATCCTTGAGGTACCGGCATGCCAAGGCCTGTCATTTCTGCCAAGTTAGCACCTTTGCCACCCAATAGGTTTCTCATAGTGGCATTACCTTCACTGAATAGGTAAACAAATTTTTTAGCCATCTTTTTCCCTCCGTAAATATATTTAGCTTTATTATTATAAAGTAAAAACTCTTACTTGTCAACATAAACATAAAAAAACAGGAAGTTTTTGGTATAAAATCGGTATAAAAGTGAATAATATTACAGTGAGGAGGGATAAAATTGGACAAATTAACTTATTCTGAACTTAAACATGATATGGAAAAGGCAAGGGAGGAACTCTACATTGCAACCCGAAGCTTTGACTATGCCGACACAAATGAACTTATAGATATTTGCACCCTTCAAATTGCCGTTGCAAGAAAGAAGTGTGATTACCTTATAAAAATAGCAAAAGAGCAGGGAATGGTGTGTGATGACTGGATTGGAGACAATATTTCTGCAGTTCTTTAAAAAATTTTTGGTTTTTTTGACCACAATTTATTGTTGATATAATTTAAAAAACAAAAAAATACCACATTATGTGCAATTTCTGCGCATTAAAGCCAAAAAGAAAATAGAAAAATTTTAAAAAAATGCTTGATTTTTGGATTTTGGTGTGTTATAATTGTTGCGTTACAGAATTTGCAGAAGAGGTGAAACAGAATGAAACAAGGTATACATCCTGATTATAAACAGACTACAATAACTTGTGCTTGCGGTAACGTTATTGAAACAGGTTCAACTAAGGAAGATATCAAAGTTGAAATATGCAGTAAGTGTCATCCTTTCTTCACAGGAAAACAGAAGCTTGTTGATACAGGCGGTCGTGTTGACAGATTTAAGAAGCGTTTCGAAGCAGCACAGAAGTAATTTAAAAAGATTTTTAAATCAGAGATTAGATAAAAAACCCAAGGATAAATCCTTGGGTTTTTGTCGTTATGCAAATTTTAAAACTAAAATAAACAGGTCCACAAGCAAGGCAAATATAACATAAATACCCCATAGAGGAAGCGGTTTTTTACGCGGTTTTCTGTCGGACTTTTTAAATGCGGGAGAAGCTACCAATGTCATTATTGTAATTACAAGCAATGTAAAAAATTTAAGCTTGTTGTCTGCACTGTAGGCTTTCATGGTAAATTCAAGCAGAATGTACGCCAGTATTATTCCAACCACAGAAGCCGTATCTATAAGTCTGTCGCGGCGGTGGCGAATTCCCGCTTCTTTGCGTTTTGGACTTTCTATCCATTCTGCAATTTTTTTAGCTTGTTCCTCCCCTAATTTTTCCCTGTAAAATTTTTGAGGCTCATTGTACAGCAATTCTTCTTCAACTGTTGTAAGCTCGAGCATTTTAAAATCTTTAGTCTGTTCGCAAAAATCACACATTCCCTTAAAGCCTTTTTTGGGCTGAGGATATCCGCACTGTTTGCAAATATAATATTCTTTTGTATCTTTTAACTCCACACCATCATTGCACTTTTTACATACATAATATTCTGTTCCGTCCTCAGTTGTGTTTTTTATAAGTTCATTTTCTTCAAATTCGTTTCCGCATACATTACAATTTTTCATTTTATTTCTCCTTTACCCGAAAGAGAATGATCCGAACCTAGATTTTCAAAGGTGAATTTTCGCTTTCGCTTTGTTAAAATACTTGGCAATCCGTCAGGATTACCTGTGTTTTTGCCTTAAGGTTTTATCTTTAATAGCGTGTTTACTGTGTCATCATCCACTTTAAGAGCTTCCATAGCCTTGGTTACATATTCTGCCTTTGTGCATCCTATTATGGGGAATACATCAAAATCCTTTTGACCTATAAGATATGCCAGACCGAGAGCTGTAAGGGAATATCCTGTTTCAAGGCTTATTTTCTTTAATATATGATAGGTTTTTATGTTTTTTTCGCAGTAATATCTTTCCCTTGCCTTTTCACTCATACAGTTTTGGTCGTATTTTTCAAAAAAACCTTTGCCCTGAGACGCAAAAGCAAAAACAGGAGCATCGTATTTTTTGTAATATTCCGCCTCAATATCGTTCATAGCAACCAATGTGGAGTCGTAAATGTGTGAAGGCTTTGCAAGTGACCATTGTATCTGCCCGCCAAAAATTTTCGGTAATCCTTTTAATGCGGCATATTCATTTGCTTTTTCCATACGGGACCCCTGCCAGTTGGAAACGCCCCAATATTTTACCTTACCCTTTTTTATGATGGCTGCCATAGTTTCTGTAATATCTTCGACAGGAACATTGTGGTCGTCACGGTGAAGCCATAATATATCAATAGCGTCTACGCCAAGCAATGAAAGACTTGTATCAACATCTTTTTCAATTTCTTCTTTGGAAAGTCGGCTTATTTCCATATGTCCCAAAGGGGGATGAGCCGCCTTTGTGCTTATAACAATTTTGTTTTTAAGCTTTCTTTCCTTTAAATATTCGCCGATTATCTCTTCGCTTTTACCGTCTACATAAAGTCTTGCGGTGTCTATAATGTTGCCTCCGTTTTCTATGTATAAATCCATATTTTCAAAGGCTGTTTCCCTGCTTATTGCACCGCCGAAATAATCGGACCCCATAATGATGGGGAATATATTAAATTCTGTATTTTTCAGAAGTCTTTTCATAGCAAAACCCTCCGTTTGCATAATAACACAAACGGAGGGTAACGTCAACTATTTTATTGGTATCATAAGCTGTTTGCCGTCGAATATTTCATTGTCGGAAGACAGATTGTTTATTTCCATCAGTGACTTCTGAGTTATGTGGTGTTGCTTGGCAATGGACCACAGGCTGTCTTTGGGTTTTGCAAAGTATATTTTTATGCAATAGGATTTTTTGGGAGTGTAGCATTGGTCCTCATCGCCCTGCAGGGATTTTATGTATTCGGTATTGTGGTTTGAGAGCACATCTGTATCCACCTGCAGTACAAAGCGTAAATCAATTTCCTTACCCATACTTATTGTGTAGGATGAATGTACAATGTCTATGTGAACATCACATATTAGTCCGGATTCCTTTTTGGGTATTTCAAAAGAATGAGAAAATTTTCGGGTGTGTCTGTATGTGTTTATCGGATTTTCGGAAAGGTCGGATACATACATAATATCGGTTTCTATAATTCCTTCCACAGTAACTTTGTTTCCATCCGTTTCAGTATTGGAAAGATATGCTTTCGGACTGATGTTGAAAATCTGTGCAATTTCATCCGTATCATCATCCAGGGTAACAACGTCTTTTACGGAAACCTGACTGCTGTTTTCTGCAACAAGGCTTGTTATTGAGGATGTACCCCGTTCTATGGTAACGGGATATTTTGTACAGTATGCATCTTTTACAATGTTTATGTCAAACTGCGTGCAGGCTTTAGCATTAGCTGTTATTATGCATTCTACGGCAATATTGCGGCAGTCACCGTCTGCATCGGCTTCGGGCTTGTAAAAAATTTTGTTTACAAAAAGCTTAAGCTTTGCATCCATATCCTCGGTTGCATCGGGCATGGCAATCATTTCTGCAAAGGGTACTTCGTGTTCAACACAGTGTATTTTGCCGTCAACGTCACTGCAATATACAGTTGAAACCAAAAGTATTCCTTTTATCATCATTTTATTTGTACTTAAAAAATATTCCTTGTTTCTGATACACACATCTGTGCGAAGAATTTTTTCTATTGATGGTTTACCGCCCGGCAATTCAAGCTTTTCCCGTATGCACAGCTGTTCGCAGGTTCTGCTTACTGTACGGTATGGAGAAACGGTTGAATTCAAAATTTCATATGGCTCATCTGTTGACATTGAGGTACAAATTTCCGCAGATATTTCTTCTATGGCATTTGCATCTATGCCCATAAGAACTTTTACATTCAACTTTCTTGAATTTAAAACGGTGTAGTCAATATTGTCTACGTTTACTTCTGCTTCCGCATACATTTCATCACGGCAACCTTTAGCATCAATAAGATGCGAAAAGGACTGGCCTGATGATATACTGTACACACTTCCGTCATCACCCAGGTAAAGTATAATAATTTCTGTTCTGCCATCTACACTTATGCGGTCAGAAGAACATTTTTTGTCTGTAATACCCGCAGTAGAGCTTACGTGTATAACTTTGGAAATATCGGGATAAATATCCGGTACAATAACATCTGCTTCGCAGTAAAGCTGTGAAAACAGAGCAATTGATTTTTCACCTATACATATATTTTCTTTGTTGAGTTCTGTCATTTATAAAACCTCCGTTATATTTTAAGTGCATATTTATATTAAATAAATATTAAGTTTGTCTTTTATTTATGACGAAAATATGTTAAAATATTAAAAGCAGTATTTTTGAAAGGATTTTTATTTATGGCATTTGACGGATTGGCTGTATCTTGTATGGCAAGGGAACTTAATAATATATTGACAAACGGCAGGGTGGATAAGGTTTTGCAACCCGAATACGACGAGATTATACTTGGAGTACGTGCAGGCGGTAAAAATCGCAGAGTTGTGCTTAGTGCGAGCTCTTCAAATCCACGTATTCATTTAACGACGGTGCAAAAGGAAAATCCCGAAAATGCGCCTATGTTTTGTATGCTTCTTCGCAAGCATCTTATGGGAGGTAAGGTTGTGGCTGTAACACAGCCCGATTTTGAACGCGTTGTTGAAATTTATATTGAAAGCCATGACGAGCTTGGAGATGTGTCCGTAAAGCGTCTTATAATAGAAGTTATGGGCAGGGTCAGCAACATTATTCTTGTAGACGGCGAAGGTAGGGTTTTAGGCAGTATAAAGCATATTGATTTTTCCGTTTCTCAGGTGCGACAGCTTATACCGGGAATGATGTACGAAATGCCCCCGTCACAAGGTAAAATAAGTCCTGTTTGTGCATCATTGCAGGATATTAAAGATAAATTATGGTCATACAGCCTTGGTGCAGACAGTTTTTTGTTGGATACCTTTGTGGGTATAGGTCCGCTTTCCGCACGTGAAATTGCATATCGTGCAACGGGCAGTGCAGACACAAACTGTCAGCTTATGTCAAATGAGCAAAAAACAAAATTTGCTGAATTTATAAATGATTTTTTTGAAAAAATAAAAAATGGAAAGTTTTCACCTGTTTTAATATATAAAGATGAAGAAAAAATAAAAGACTTCAGCGGAATAAATATTACTCATTACGGCAGTATGTTTGTTGTAAGAGAATACGAAACCTTAAATGATGCAGTAGACGAATACTTTAAAACAAAAGATTTTCAGGAGAGAATATCACAAAAGACATCAAGCCTTATGAAATTTGTTGAAACAAATATTCAAAGATGTCAGAAAAAGCTGGCGCTTCAACAGCAAAAAATGAAAGATTGTGAAAATAAGGAGAAAAATAAAGTAATTGGTGATTTGATTACTGCAAATCTGTACAGAATAAATTACGGTGATGAGTTTATAGAAGCAGAAGATTATTATAACAATATGGAGCTTGTGAAAATACCGTTAAAGCCGGAACTTTCTCCTGCACAGAATGCACAGAGATATTACACCATTTATCAGAAGTTGAAAAATGCCGAGGTTGTAACCGCAGAGCAAATGGAGCTTGCAAAGCAGGAAATAGACTACCTGGAAAGCATTAAGGAAAACCTGATGATTGTTGAAAATGAAAGGGAAATAAACGAGCTTCGTGATGAGCTGTACAGTCAGGGATACCATGTAAAACGTGCTGAAAAATCAAAAATCCGCAAGCAGGTTTCAAAGCCTTTACAGTTTCAACTGTCCGACGGTTTTGTATGTTATGTGGGCAGAAATAATATGCAAAATGATGAACTTACTTTGCGACAGTCAAGAACAAATGATTTGTGGTTTCATACAAAATATATTCACGGAAGCCATACAGTTATAAAAACAGAGGGCAGAACACCATCTGATGATGTAATAGTAGAGGCGGCAAAAATATGTGCATATTACAGCAAAGCACGTAATTCTGCAAATGTTCCCGTTGATTACACAATTATAAAAAATGTAAAAAAACCCAATGGTGCCAAACCCGGCATGGTTATTTACGATAATTACAATACTGTAAATGTAAAGCCGGAACTGCCTGACAATGCTGAAATAAATTAACATCAAAAGTCTTTTTGAATTACACATACTATATTCGGGAGGTGTGATTTTGAAAAGGCTTTTTTTATTTTTTTTCTGCGGAGGAATGTTGCTTTTTCTGTGTGCCTGCGGTGATGCAGATATGGTTGCACAGGGAATGGGCTATGACGGTACAAAAATAGGCTGGGGACTAAAAAAGGTTGAAAATTCTCAGCCCGAAGTTCCCGAAAGATGGAAGGAAATGCTTAAAAAGTACGACGGCTATTACCTTGGAAATACAAATGAAAAGGTAATGTATCTGACTTTTGACGAGGGGTATGAAAACGGTTATACGGCAAAAATTCTGGATGTTCTTAAAAAAACAAATACGCCTGCGGCATTCTTTGTAACAGGTCCATATGTGAAAAATGAACCTGAACTTATTAAAAGAATGGTAAAGGAAGGGCATATTGTTGGGAATCATACGGTAAATCATCCAAGTATGCCTGATTTAAGCGAAGAAGAGATTGCAAATGAGCTTACGGAGCTTAATAAAAGCTTTGCAGAACTTACAAAGGAAAATATGAAATTCATGCGTCCGCCAATGGGCGAATTTTCGGAAAAATCACTTGCGGCAATTCAAAAAAACGGATACAAAACGGTTTTCTGGAGTATTGCGTATGCCGACTGGGATACGAATAACCAAAAGGGTGTTGATTATGCAGTGGAACAGGTAACAAAGCAGTTTCATAACGGTGCTGTAATTTTATTGCATGCGGTTTCGGAAGATAATGCAAATGGATTGGAACAAATTATCAACATCGCAAAGGAACATGGTTATACCTTTAAAAGCTTAGAAGATTTATAATCTACAGCCATAAAATACACTTATTCCAATATTTTTTTCAGGATACGGTTATTTTATAAGGGCAACAATTTAATCACAAGAGGTGATTTTATTGCAAAAAGGTTTAAGAAAAAAACTCACCTTCCTTTTAATCGGTTTTTTTGTGTTTTCCTATCAGTTTGCCAACCTTACGCCTGTAAGCTATCAGACTGTAGAGGCTGCAAAAAATTCCGAGGTCATTTTGGGAGGTCACAGCTTAGGTGTTAATATTAATGTTGATGGAATTATGATTCTGGATTTTTCGGATTTTTACGGACAGGACGGTAAAAAACACTGCCCCGCAAAGGAAGCGGGGTTAAAAGAGGGCGATATAATAATTTCTGTGGATAATAAGCCTGTTACCACTGCGACGGAATTTTCAGACATTGTGGATGAATGCACAGGCAAAAAAATAAGTGTTGAATATAACCGTAACGGAAAAAAATCAAAAACAACACTTGTGCCGGTAAAATGTTCCGAAGACGGAAAGTACCGTCTTGGACTGTGGGCAAGAGATGGAACAACAGGCATCGGAACACTTACCTTTATAGAACCTGACACCAAAATATTCGGGGCATTGGGACACGGGGTATCTGATGCAGATACGGGCAAGCTTATAACCCCGGGGAAAAGTAATATATACTATGCATCGGTAAGTGATGTGACAAAAGGCACATTTTCTTCTCCGGGGGAACTTCAGGGTTACTTTATTTCTTCGGAAATAGGAGATATAACGTCAAATTCGGAATGTGGAATTTTCGGTAAATTTAACGGTGATATTACAGAGAAAAAGCGTATTCCGGTTGCTTCAAGACAGGAGGTTTCAACCGGTAGCGCCACAATTCTATGCTGTATAGATGGTAACAGCATTGAAGAATTTTCAGTAAATATTGAAAAAATAAATATAAATTCGAAGGACAATAAAAGTATGGTCATTCATATAACAGATAAAGACCTAATTAATTGTACGGGAGGTATTGTGCAGGGTATGTCGGGGTCTCCGGTGATTCAAAATGGGAAACTGGTAGGAGCCGTTACTCATGTATTCGTAAACGATCCAACCAGAGGTTATGGGATATTTATCGAGAATATGTTAGCTGAAGTAAGGAACTAAATGATTAAATTAGCACTTGTTTAGGCTTAGATAAACAAGCACTAAATATTCACAGAGTTTTATCATGATTTTTTCAAAAAATATTTTAAGAAAAACCGCAGGAAGTGTAAACATTCCTGCGGCTATTTGTTGGTATTCGGATTATCCGTTCTGTTAAGCAGGTAGTCAACGGAAACACCGTGAAAATCTGCAATTTTTATAAGAGTAGTTGTGGGGATGTCAATATCTCCACGTTCATAATTACTGTAAACTCTTTGACTACAGGAAAGAATTTCTCCCATTCTTGCCTGAGTCAAATCTCTGTCCTCTCGCAAATTCCGGATTCTTTCGTAATGAGGCATAATATCATCAACCTTTCTGTCATTATTATATGATGGAAAGGTTTTTACTATTGACATTTAGCGGAAAATTCGCTATAATTTGTGTATGCTAGTATGTGGACTATTGTTAAGTTTAAATTTTCTAAGGAGGATAAACGAAGTGAGGAATAAATTCATTTGTGTTTTGGGTATTGTTTTTGTATTATTTTTGTTAACCTTTATACCTACTCAAGCTAATAGTGAAATAAGTGTGTATTTAAATGGGGAAAAAATAAATTTTGATACGTCGCCAATGCTTGTTGACGGAAGAACCCTTGTTCCATTTAGGGGGATATTAGAAGAATTAGGGGCTGAAGTTAGATATGAAGATGGAGTGGCTGCAGGAGAAACAGCTGGAAAGTTATTATTGATTCCAATAGGGGAAAATTATGTTATGATAAATGCATGTAGGGTTGAAATAGACGTACCTTCACAGATTGTTAATGGGCGGACAATGGTTCCACTTAGAGTGGTTTCTGAATGTCTTGGAGCAGGTGTCGATTGGAATGGAAATACGCAAACTGTATCAATAACCACTAATGGCGATTCATATATTAATTGGAACGATGACTATTTTTATTGGGGAGATATTACTGAGGTTGAAGGAAATTTAGTTGCAAATGGATATGGAACTATATATAGGAAAACAGATGAATTCTGTCTTTGTATGGGGTATTTTGAAAATGACGTTATTCTTGAAGGAAGATTAAATTACTCGGATGGAAGCTTTTATGTTGGTGAGTTTTCTAAATCGCAGGTTACTGTTCCTAATGGAGAGGGTACCAAATATGAAAGTGATGGCTCGTATATACAATGTACATGGGTGAACAATAAGATGGGCGACGGAGATTTTTGGTATTATAGTGCATCAGACAATGTTGTGTTGTTAGGCAAATATGTTAATGGACAATTGGATGGTGAAATAACGTTATATGATCATACTACGGGCGAGGTTCAGACGGAAATATATAAAAATGGTATAAAAGTGACAGAAAATAATATTAATAGTGATAGTGGATATATAAATAGTATAATTACCTCGAATTCTACCGCATTTGCTTATGCAAAGTATCCGCTATACTTATTTTCAAATGACAGCAAGGTATATTTAGGTAAACTTTCGACAAACAAATATGATACTGATAGTATTTCTAATCCGTATGGAAATTATGGTAGTAAATACTCTACAACAAGTATTTTTAATGAGTATGGAACATATGGTAATAAATACAGTAGTGAGAGTGCGTTTAATACCTATGCATTAGAACCACCAATCATAGTTGACAGTAATGGAAAGTTTGTTGCGTACTTAACAGAAAATAAATACAACGTTGAAGGGGTTACTTATACAGAACTTTTAAGTATTTTGAAAAAATATAACCAGTAATTTAAAAAGTATGCAGAATTTTTCTGCATACTTTTTTGTATCCCATTTTTTACGCATCCTTTAGCTGAAGTCTTAATCTATCGGAAATCATTGCAATAAATTCGCTGTTTGTTGGCTTACCCTTTGCCTGATTTATTGTAAAACCGAAAATACCGTTAAGTGTTTCGGTATCGCCTCTTGTCCATGCAACTTCAATAGCATGGCGTATTGCACGTTCAACACGGCTTGCGGAAGTATCAAACTTCTTTGCAACCGTAGGGTACAAAAGCTTTGTTATGGATTCTATAAGTTGTCTGTTTTCCAGAACAAGCATAATGGCAAGTCTTAAGTATGAATATCCTTTAATATGTGCAGGGACACCAACTTCGTGTATCATTGCTGTAACTCGGTTTTCTATGTCGGAAACCGTAAGCTTTTCTGAAGGCAACTCAACAGGAGTGCTGGTCATTACCATTCGGCAGCGGTTAATAATTTCATTTGCATCGCTTTTTCTTGACATTGCATAGTTTACACCAAGTCTGTATGCAGTTGTCATAAATTCATCTGTAGGACACGATGTAAGTGCAACTATCTTAGGCCTGTCCGAAGCATGAAAGCTTTTCAAATGGGTAAGTACTCCTATGCCGTCTAATTGTGGCATTACGTTGTCCAGAATAACTATGTCAGGTTTTCTTTCCCTTATCATATCCAATGCAGATATTCCGTCAAAAGTTGCACCTGCAAATTCAATATCATCCTGAGACATTGCATAATCACGTATTAAATTACAAAATTCCCTGTTGTCATCTACTACCATTAACCTTATTTTTTTCATTTTATTACCTCCTGTAAATTTTTGTCTTCTTTGTAATTATTATAATATTTTTTAATGTAATTTACAATAGAAAATGGAAATAAATTCCATTAATTACTAAATTTTGGCAAAATTGCTTTAAAATATTAAAAATATTCGACAAAATTCGACATTGTACGACAGGGTTTTCGGCTCGAAAACCCGCTTTGGGCAATTTTTATTGACATTTTGCACAATAACGGTTCTGCCGATATGTCCCAAAAACCGGGAAAATCAAAAAAATATTGCCAATAAAGTTCTTGTCTGTTAAAATAATAGAGTAATTAAGGTATAAAAATACGGGCAGGAGAATAGTATGATTTTTTCAAAAAATGACTTCAGAAGAACTAAATATTCATGTTACTACACATATGTGGCAATGTCTTCAATATTTAGTTTGCCTCCCTTGCTGTTTGTAACCTTTCGTGAAATGTATGGTGTTTCATACACTTTGCTTGGTACTTTGGTATTGGTGAATTTTTGTACTCAGCTTTTAATAGATTTGATTTTTACGATATTTTCCAAACATTTCAACATAAAAAGTACCGTAAGGTTAATGCCTCTTATTACATCGGCAGGTTTGGTTGTTTATGCAATTGTACCTACTATTTTTCCTCAATATGCATATTTGGGATTAGTTGCGGGAACGGTAATTTTTTCTGTAGCGGCAGGGCTTTGCGAAGTTCTTATAAGCCCTCTTGTAGCGGCAATTCCTTCAGATAATCCGGAAAGGGATATGAGTACCCTTCATTCTCTGTATGCTTATGGATTTCTTACTGTTGTGGTGTTAAGTACGGTAGCTTTAAAAATTTTCGGCACTCATAACTGGATGTGGCTTACTTTGTTCTGGTCTGTTTTGCCGATAATTTCCTTTGTTCTTTTTTCAATTTCTCCTATGCCTGATGTTAATGTTTCCCACAGCAGCAAAGCAAAAAGTGCCGGTAACAGAAAATACGGACTAATGCTTTGTGCATTTTGCATTTTCCTTGGAAGTGCAGCAGAAAATACAATGACAAACTGGATTTCCGGCTATATGGAAGAGGCGTTGATTATTCCTAAGATTGTTGGTGATATTGCAGGTATGGCATTATTTGCAATTTTTTTGGGATTGGGAAGAACTGCTTATGCAAAATACGGCAAAAATATTTACAATGTACTTCTTGGTAGTATGGTAGGTGCATTGCTTTGTTATCTTATTGCGGGATTTTCAACAAACAGTTCGGTGTGCCTCGTGGCTTGTGTATTTACCGGGTTGTGTACATCTATGCTGTGGCCCGGTACACTTATTTTAATGGAAGAAAAATTCCCGAACTCCGGAGTGGCGGCATATGCACTTATGGCGGCAGGTGGTGACTTCGGTGCTTCTGTTGCGCCGCAGGCTATGGGGATTATTGTGGATAAGGTCTCTGAAACAAGCTGGGCGGCAAATGTGGGAGATGCTCTTTCTATGACTGCTGAGCAGGTTGGTATGCGAACAGGTATGATTACTGCTGCTGTATTTCCTGTTTTAGGTGTTGTGCTTCTTTTATGTATGAGAAAGTTTTTTAAGAAAATAAATAAAATATAAAGAAAGGAACTGTAAAAAACTTTTTTGCAGTTCCTTTCTTTAGGGCGTTATTTAAATAATTGGGGATAAAAACCTTTTGCAAGGGTTTCTACAGCGTATGCCATACGGTTACCCGGCAATACACTTTCAAGTGTTATTGTAACAAAGCGGTTGTTTTTTACACAGTTAAGCTGTGAAAGTGAAGGATTTGCCTTTATTTCAGCAATTTTTTCTTCTACCGACGGGGTATTGTAGTCGTGTATTACTATAATGTCGGGATTTCGGCTTAAAACATCTTCGTAGCTTACAGTTATCCATTGTTTGTCTGTAATATCCGAAAATATATTTTTTCCACCTGCTTTTTCTATAAGCAAACTTTCAAAGTTACTGCCCGAACAGGTAAAAACTCCGCTGTTGCCACTATCGTAAACAAGAACCTTTAAGGGATTATGATCTTTTATCTTTTCTTCCACTGCGGAAATTCTTGCTTTCTGGTCTTCCACAAAGTTACGGGCATTTTCTTCAATGCCGAAAATGACACCTATATCCATTATTTCCTTATACTGCTGTTCAAGTGTTGTAGGTGAATTTACATAAACCTCCATGCCGTATTGTTTTACTTCATCAATATTAACACCCTGGTCGCTTATTTCCCAATCAAGTGCGTATATAAAGTCTGCACCGCTTGAAAGCACAGCTTCACGGGTTGCAGAGCCAAAATTCAACTGTGGTATGCGGTTAACTGCATCGGCATATTCCGGTAATGGTCCTCTGCTGTGGTTTACAAGAGATTTGCCTGTGATGTATTCTTCAAGTCCTAAGGCAACAAATAATTCCGTACAGTTAGGTCCTAATGTAAGAACTTTTTGCGGTCTGTGGTCTACGGTTACATTTCTTCCGTAATTATTGACGGTTTTGGGATAACCTTCTGTAAATACTTCTTCACGGTTATTGGTATTTTGTACGTTGCATGCGGTAAGTGTAAACATTGTACATATAAGAAATAAATATAAAAATTTTTTCATGCTTTACTCTCCAATCCATTGCGGCAAGTATGTTATTGTGATTTTTTTTGTAACAGGATGAACGGTTACAGAGCTTGTTACACCAAAAAGTTTTTGAATATTTTCTTCCGTCAGCACCTCTTCGGGCGTTCCGCTTAATATAACTTTGCCGTCCTTCATTGCGTAAAGCCTGTCGCAGTACAGTGCCGCAATGTTAAGGTCGTGCATTGCACAAAGCACAGTTACCTTAAGACGTTTTACAAAGTCAAACATCTGCAGTTGATAGTTTATATCAAGGTGATTGGTTGGTTCGTCAAGTATTAAAAAATCACTTTCCTGAGCAACTGTTCTTGCCAGCAGAACACGTTGCTTTTCACCGCCCGAAAGCTTTTGAAAGTTTCGTTTTGCCATTTTTTCCATACCTAAGTGTTCAAGGGCATGGTGTACCATATATATGTCCTGCTTTGTATCTGCATCAAACAGCTTTTTATGGGGAGACCGTCCCATTGCCACAATTTCCTCTACAGAAAAATCAAAAGGTACTTCATTTTCCTGACCCACAACAGCAAGCTTCCGGGCGGATTTTTTATGCTTCATTTTAAGCAGATTTTCACCGTCAAGGATAATTGTGCCTTCATCCGGGCTAAGAGCACGGTATATGTTTTTAAGCAGTGTGGATTTTCCACTGCCGTTAGGTCCTATAATGCCGACAAATTCACCATTTTTTATGTTAATACTTACATTGCTTACAGCACACTTTTCATCATACGAAAAGGTCAGACTGTTTATTTTCATTCGCATAAATATCCTCCTTTCTATTTTTTGCTTTTTTTCAGCAACCATATAAAAATCGGTCCGCCAATAATAGCTGTCAGTATACCTACAGGTAATTCTTCGGGGGCTATAGCTGTCCTTGCAACAACATCTACCCATACCACGAGTATCCCACCTAAAAGTGCGGATACAGGTAACACTTTTTTATGGTCGCCGCCAACTAAAAGTCTGGTAAAATGCGGTACAATAAGTCCCACAAATCCGATACATCCGCTTACAGAAACTGAAACACCTGCCATAAGTGAAGCAATAATTATAAGCAGTTTTTGCAGATTACGTACATTTGCACCTAAAGTACCTGCACTTTCTTCGCCTAATAAAAGAAGATTTAAGCCTCTGTAATTTATAATTAAAATTACCATACACATTAAGAGTATTATAAGAGGAAGTGTAAGGTATTCCCATTTTGCACCTGCAAGACTTCCTGACATCCAGAATTCCGCATTGTGCAGACCAAGAGCATTTGGGGCACTAAGCTTTATAATGCTTGTTATGCTGTCCATAATCATAGAAAGCACCACGCCCGAAAGTAACAGCTGGGTTATATTTATTCTGCCCTTTACTCTTGAAATTGAGTACACAAGTGTTATGGTCATAAGCGAGCCTATAAATGCACTTATTGGAAGATGGTAAATGCCGAAAACTGAAAAGGTGCCAAAAAGCATACCAAGTGTAGCAAACGCGGAAGCACCTGAGGAAACACCTAAAACAAAGGGGTCTGCAAGGTGGTTTCTTGTAAGTGCCTGCATAGCAACACCGCATACTGCCAGTGATGCGCCCACCACCATTCCGAGCAATACTCTCGGAAGTCTCAGGTTTATAATGATGTTGTATTCGATTGGGTTGTATGTGGTGGCGGCGCTATTTCCTGTAAACGGTATTTTACTTATAAGAATTTTTGCGGCAGATAACGGATTTATCCATACCGAGCCCATTCCGGCAGCAAGTATTATTGTAATAATTGCCAGTGAAGAAAGCAAAATTATCATTGTTGGCATATTAAGTTTTTTCTTTGAAAATTTCATATATATCAACTCCAAAACAAAAGCCACATAACCTGTCTTCTGACAGGCCATATGGCTACGTATCCACTTGAATATTTATTTGTTTAAATTTAAAAGGCTTCTGTCCATATATAAGTCTGCTTCGTGCAAACGCTGAATTTATTATATATTATTTGTTTTTTTGTGTCAAGTCGGTTGACAAGTTTTTTTGATTGTGTTACAATTAATTAAAACATTTTAGGGAGGATTTTTAATGAGTATAAATGTACTTTCAATAGGTAACAGTTTTTCACAGGATGCACAAAGATATATACACTATCTGGCAAAAAGTGAGGGTGTAGATATTCAGACTGCTAATCTGTTCATTGGCGGATGTCCTCTTGAAAAGCATTTTCGCAATATGATGGGCGATAAAAAGGAATATGACCTTGAAATAAACGGTAATTCAACAGCATTTAAAATGAGCATAAGTGAGGCTTTGCTTGCTAAAAGCTGGGATTATATAACATTACAGCAGGCAAGCAGATGTTCTTTTAACTATGATTCTTTTGTTCCATACATAACAGAACTTGCAGAATATATTCGTGAGCTTTGCCCCAAGGCTAAAATTCTTATTCACCAGACATGGGGATACGAAACAGGAAGTGACAAAATTAAGAATTTTGGGTTTGAAACATATGATGATATGTTTGCCCTTGTTAAGGAAAGCTATGCAAAAGCTGCAAAGGAAATAGATGCTGATGGTATTATCCCATGCGGTGAGGTAATGCAGGCAGCACAGAAAAACGGTATGGAAAAGGTACACCGTGATACATTCCACGCAGGATGGGGTGCCGGAAGATT
Organism: Clostridia bacterium; assembly: GCA_045541135.1. GTDB lineage: Bacteria > Bacillota > Clostridia > Monoglobales > Firm-18 > CAZNKU01. Next base: position 12,289 of record JAZQIO010000002.1, on the reverse strand, counting down.
TATGCTTGCTCTTACTTGGTATAAATATATTACAGGTAACAGCATTGATAATGTTAAATTCAACATGTTTGATGCAGAAGTAACAGAGGAAGAGTATAAAATTGCAATAAAGTCGGTTAATGACATTTTGTAAAATAATTATGAGCCGTGATTTTTCACGGCTCTTTTTGCATGAATTTTGGGATTTTCACAAGATATTCTATATATTCGTCGGTTTCGTTTTTTTCTGAATATGCGTTTATTCCGGATTTATTCATCATATCTATTGCCTGTTTTATTGTGTTGGAAAATATGCGGATATCCTTGAAAATTCTTGTTGATTTTTGATTGTTTTTAGGTTTTTTGGGTGACAGCAAAAATTCAACATACTCATCTGTCTGTGTAACATTAAGGTTGTTTTTCGTGATTTTTTTTAAAGCTTTAAGCTGTATGTCCTCACCGGGCAGTTTTAAAAGTGCCCTTGCGTGACGTTCTGTAAGATTGTTTGCCTTTATAATTTTTTTTACAACGGGGCTAAGCTTTAATATGCGTATTTTGTTGGCTATGGTTGCCTGGGTTTTGCCTATCCTCTGTGCCAATTCCTCCTGAGTTATGTTAAAGTCGGATATAAGGTTACTGTAGCCCTCCGCCTCGTCAAAAAAGTTTAAATTTTCTCTTTGCAGATTTTCAATCATTGCAATTGCCGCACTTTCATAATTACTTACATCAATTATTATAGCAGGTATTGTTTTCATTCCTGCCATTGTACAGGCACGAAGTCGCCTTTCGCCGGCAATAAGTTCGTATTTGGAATATGTACCTTTTCGTACGGTTATTGGCTGTATAAGTCCGTATGTTTTTATAGAATCGCAAAGCTCCGCCAGAGAATCTCCCGAAAAGTTTTTTCGTGGCTGATGGGGGTTTGCCACCACCTGGTCTATGGGTATTTCCGTAAACTTCGCTTTTTGCTCCTTTGGTTTAAACAGTGACATTACTTCCACTTTGAACATCCTTTCCTTTGTATCTGTTAATTGCATTATAACATATATTGGAAATAAATGGAAATAAAATCGTTCCAAAAGTTTTGACATTCATCTGCCGGAAGTGCAAAAAAAAGACAGCATATTTCATATGCTGTCAAATTTTTTAGTATCCTAATTCGTCCGAAAGTGAGTCATCATTATCTATCCATTCCTGTACATCAACCACTGTAAATGTATCCTTTGTATTTCTGATAACAACTTCTTTTATGCCGGCATTAATAACCATTCTTTTGCACATTGCACAGCTTGAAGCATCGGGAATAAGCTCGCCTGTTTTAGCATCTTTGCCTGCAAGGTAAAGTGTGGCACCAATCATATCGCGTCTTGATGCACTTATTATTGCATTAGCTTCCGAATGTACACTGCGGCAAAGCTCGTATCTCTGTCCACGTGGAATGTTAAGCTTTTCTCTTCTGCAATAGCCAAGGTCAAGACAGTTTTTTCTGCCTCTTGGTGAGCCTGTGTAGCCTGTGGATATAATTTCATCGTTTTTTACAATAATTGTACCGTAATTTCTGCGCAGGCATGTGCCTCGCTCCAATACAGTTTCTGCTATATCAAGATAGTAGTTGTGTTTATCTCTGCGGTTCATCAGCCTTCGCTCCTTTTTATTTATTTTCCAAAGCCATTACTTTTTCTACTCTGTTTGCGTGTCTGCCACCTTCAAATTTTGCATTAAGGTATGCTTCTATAATGTCGGAAGCAATTTCCGGCCCTGTAATTCTGCCTCCAAGACAAATTACATTTGCATTGTTGTGCATTTTTGTCATTCTTGCACTGAAAGAGTCTGTAACGTGTGCGGCACGTATACCCTTAATTTTATTTGCCGCAATGCTCATACCTATGCCTGTACCGCATACAAGTATTGCACATTCGCATTCGCCGGACACAACACTTTCGCATACGGGAATTGCTATGTCGGGATAATCTACGGATTCCGTAGTATGTACACCAAAGTCTTTAACTTCAATACCCTTTGATTCTAATAAGTTTTTGATGTGCGCTTTAAGTTCCACACCGCCGTGATCAGTTCCTATTCCTATCATTGTACTCCCTTTCCGCCTGAGAAAGCCTTAAATATGTAGGTACAAGGCTTGCGTAGTCGCAGGCATTTCCTTTTTTGTATTCTGATTTTGCAGCCTCTGCAACACCACCGCCGTTTATATGCATAAGGTTTGCAGGTGCAAAATGAGCTTTGTTTCCAAGCTTTTCAGCAATTTTTTCCCTAAATACGGGTACACCGTCACCGAAGAATATAACATTTTCATCTATCTCATCTAAAAGCTCGTCAAGAGCCATTGCTCTGTCCTCTTTTACGGTAACCAGCTCGTCGTTTTCCCATTTGAAAGATGCCGTGTATACCTGTTCACGTCTTGCATCCATAATCGGGCAAATAAGATAATCTGTATATTTAATGTTGTATGCCATAGCCATCAGAGCAGATACACCTACCATAGGCTTGTTTACTGCGTGAGCCAAAGCCTTTGCGGTTGCAACACCTATGCGTTCACCTGTAAACGAGCCGGGGCCAACAGTTACGGCAAATAAATCAATGTCAGTAAAGTCGGTTTCCGCATTTTTCATCATATATTCAATTTGAGGTAAAAGCTTGGTGGAATGTGTTGTTTTGTTGTTCAGTGAAAACTGGGCAATTAAACAATCGTCTTCAACCAATGCGGCAGTTGCAACGTTTGAGCAACTGTCTATTGCTAAAATCTTCATCTTAACACCTCAATATCTCTGTAGTCGTCACCTTTTGACAAATCTCGTGTAATTGTTATTTTGTAAGTATCTGTTGGCAGAATATCGTCTAAATTTTCCGCCCATTCTATTATGCAGACACCTTCATTGTACAGGTATTCGTCAAATCCGCCGTCAAGCCAGCTTTGGCTGTCTATTCTGTATGCATCAAAATGATATACAGTCATATCACCGTAATATTCATTTACTATTGTAAAAGTGGGGCTGTTAACATCGTCAATTCCAAAATAACTGCAAACACCTTTGGTAAATGCTGTTTTACCTGCACCAAGGTCGCCGAAAAATGCAATTACATCACCTTTTTTCAGTTCCTTTGCAAGCGAATATCCTATTTTTTGAGTTTCAGCCTCGCTGTTTGATACGTATTTCATATAAACCCTCAATTTACATCAACAAATTTGCCGTTGTCACTTTTTTTGATTATGGCACGGCCGTTTGTTATATCAATTAACTTTTCTTCAAAGCCCTCAAGGTCGTAGGGTACATAAAAAGTAAGGGTAACATCGTTTGCATAAACGATTTCCCCGGGTATGCAACCCATAGCCTGAGCTTCAAGCTTTATTTTTTCAAGCATTGTGTAGTCAATGTTTACCGTGTATTCAAAGCAAAAATATCGCTCAACAATCTGTGCCGCATCTATGCCGATTTTTGCACCCTTTGTGTATGCGCGCACAAGTCCGCCTGCACCAAGTAATGTACCGCCGAAATAACGTGTAACCACAACGCAAATGTCTGTAATCCCTTCTTTTTGTATAACGTCAAGGGTGGGTATTCCCGCAGTACCTGCAGGCTCGCCGTCATCGGAATAGCGCTGTATGTTATTTTCCCTTACTTTGTAAGCATATACGTTGTGTGTTGCATCGGGGTGCTTTGCACGGATTTTTTTAATGAATTCTATTGCCTCGTCTTCCGTAACCACAGGCTTTGCGTAGCCTATGAATCTGGACTTTTTTTCCACAAATTCGTCTGAATTTTCAGTTTTTATTGTTTTGTAGCTATACAATAAAATCACTCACCATATTATAAGTTTTTGCATCTGCTGTTATGTCCAACAATGTGCCTTCTGCAGTATGCTCTTCGGAATTCACATTAGCATTTGCATATATAATCGAAAGCACCGAGCCTTTGCTGTAAGGAATCAGTACCTTTACTCTGCGACGTTTTTCAGGCATAGCCTCGCATAGTGTATCCAATAATTTGTCTATATTATAACCTTTTTTAACACTTATTTCCACGGACATAGGCTTGTGTGATACAAATCCCGGAACAAGGTCCGTTTTGTTAAACGCTGTAACTATGGGCTTTTGGGAAGCGCCAAGCTCGTGCAAAAGTCCTTCAACAACCTCAATGTTTTGTTCAAGCTGGGGAGACGCCGCATCTGCTACATGAACAAGCACATCTGCTATAACTGCTTCCTCCAAAGTAGAACGGAATGCCTTTATAAGATGATGTGGAAGCTTTCGTATAAAACCAACTGTATCTACCAATATGACGGGGGAGCCGTCAGGCAAAGTAAGCTTTCGTGCAGTGGGGTCCAATGTTGCAAAAAGCTTGTCTTCTGCAAGTACTCCTGCATCTGTAAGGTAGTTAAGCAGTGATGATTTACCGGCATTTGTATAGCCTACCAGTGCAATTTGCTGTAAGCCTTCCTTTATACGCTGTTTACGCTGATTTTCTCTGTTTTTTTCCACTTCCTCAAGCTGTTTTCGGATAACGGAAATTCTGTTTCTTATATGTCGTCTGTCTGTTTCAAGCTTTGTTTCACCGGGACCTCTTGTGCCGATACCGCCGCCAAGACGTGAAAGGTTGACAAATGAGCCGGTAAGTCTTGTAAGGTAATATTGAAGCTGTGCAAGCTCTACTTGTAATTTACCCTCTTTTGTCTTCGCTCTGGATGCAAATATGTCCATAATAAGAGCACTGCGGTCCATAACTCTTGTGCCCACAAAGTCTTCCAGATTACGTACCTGTGAACCTGTAAGCTCGTCATCGCATATAACTATATCTATTTCCTGTTGCTGACAAAATTCGCGTATTTCCTCTGCCTTGCCCTCGCCTACATAAGTTGCGTTTTCAACGGCAGGTCTGTTCTGTACAAAATGTGCCACAACCTCTGCACCTGCGGTCTGCGCAAGAAGTTCAAGTTCCTGCATAGATTCTTCGGTGCAATCATTTAGTTCATCTCTGCTGCCGGTGTGTACGCCCACAAGCACAACTCTCTCGGGACGTTCCATTGTTTCGTGCAAATCCATAAGGCTACATTTCCCTTCTGCCTTCCATAGCTCTTGTAAGTGTAATTTCGTCTGCATATTCAAGGTCACCGCCTACGGGTATACCGTGAGCAATTCTTGTAACCTTTATGCCGAATGGCTTTATAAGCTTTGCAATATACATTGCGGTAGCTTCACCCTCAATTGTCGGATTGGTTGCCATTATAACCTCTTTTACCGTATCGTCTTTTAATCGCTCTAAAAGCTCGGATATTTTAATATCATTAGGACCTATGTTATCCATAGGTGAAATTGCACCGTGAAGTACGTGATACAGCCCGTGATATTCATTGGTTTTTTCAATGGATATTACATCTTTCGGACTTTCTGTAACGCATATTACGGAATTGTCACGCTTTGGACTTTCACAAAGTGCACAGGTTTCCGAATCTGTGATATTCTGACAAATCTTGCAAAGCTTTACCTGTTCTTTTGCATTTATAATGGCATTTGCAAAGCTTAACGCATCTTCATTTGAAGAATTAAGAACGTGAAAAGCTAACCGTGTAGCGGTTTTTTTACCAATACCCGGCAATTTTGCAAACTGTTCAATAAGTATTTCAAGTGGTGGTACAAAATATTCCATTAAAATAACCCCGGAATATTCATTCCGCCTGTGATTTTACCCATCTGGTTCATAGAATCTTCATCAGCCTTTTTCATTGCATCGTTAACTGCAACGATAATAAGGTCCTGAAGCATTTCAACATCATCAGGATCACAAGCCTCCGGTGAAATGGTAACATCAAGCAATTCCTTTTTACCTGAAACTGTAACTGCAACAGCGCCGCCGCCTGCAGTAGCCTCGAATTTCTTTTCTTCCATTTCGGCCTGCATTCTTTCCATTTCAGCCTGCATCTTCTGTGCCTGCTTAATCATGCTGTTCATGTTACCCATGCCGCCCATTCCGTTAAATCTGTGTTTAGCCATTTTTATTTCCTCCGTAAGTTTTGATTTTTAAAATATAGATATTTGGTCAACATCCCCCGCCATAGCAATTATATCTTCAAGGGGGTCTTTTTTATCTGTTCCGTTAAATTCTGTTTCTGTTACAAATTTCAAATGCTCGCATTTTAACAAGCCCTTTAAGCTTTCGGTAAACTCTTTGTTACTGCTCATGGTAAGCTTGAATATATCCTGAGCAACAACGTAGTGTATGCCGTCGCGCACTTTTATTTTGCTCATTCGAAGCATTGGAGCAAGTGCACTGTTTATATCTTTAAGAACATCTGCAAGGTGTGATGTATTTATTTCCGAAACATCATCAGCTTTTTCTTCAACAGCAGGCTGTTCTTCAGCAGGTACAGCAGTAGCCGCTTCAGCAGATGCCGGTGTTTCAAAAGGTATGTTTTCCATAGCAGGCGGTGCCATATCAAATGGAGGAGTATCATCCATCATTGGAGGCATGTCAAATGGAGGCATATCATCATCAACATAATCCTCTGCATCGCTTACATACTCTTCGTCATCATCATCTTGTACAACAGGTGCTTCCTCAGTTACGGGAACAACATCTTCAACGACCGGTAAATGTTCTTCAATTATAGGAGCAACCTCTTTAGGGGGTGGTGCAGGTTCTTCAATTACTGCAGGTGCAACCGCAACAGGTACAGCTGCAACAGGAATGCTACCTGTAGCTATCATAGCTTCCATTTTGCCAAGTCTTGCGGCAAAGGCTTCTGTACTACCGTCGGATGCCGGGTCACATATTTTAACCGCCGAAGCCTCAAGCATAACTCTTGGGTTTGTGGATGTTTTGCAAAGTGATGCAGTTTCGGAAAGTACTTTTATAATGTAAAGTAAAACTTCCTTTGGTGCTGCATTTGCAATGTTTTTGTATGCTTCAATATCTTCCGGTGATTTATCAACCACCTCGGAAGGATTATCCATAATTTTGCAAATAAGTATTTCGCGTATGCACATTATAAGCTCGTCTATCAAGTTGCCTATTTCCTTACCGGATTCCATCATTTTGTTTATAAGACTAAGTGCTGATGAAATGTCGGAATTTATAAGTGCGACTGCAAGGTTAACAAGTGCAGTACGGCTTACAGAACCTGTAACATTTTCAATATCTTCGCGGGTTATTTCGCCCTCAATACCGCTGCAAAGGTCAAGTATACTTAAAGCATCACGCATTGAGCCGTCACCAAGCTGTGCAACCAGCTGTATTGCATCGGGGGGTATATTTATGCCGTCTTTTCTTGTAATTTCGCCAATTCTGCCTGCAATGTTTTTGGCAGAAATTCTGCGGAAATCAAAACGCTGACATCTTGACTGTATGGTTGCAGGAATTTTTTGCGGCTCTGTTGTAGCAAGTATAAATATTGCGTGTGCAGGGGGTTCTTCTAATGTTTTCAAAAGTGCATTAAAAGCACTTGTTGAAAGCATATGAACTTCGTCTATTATATATATTTTATATTTTACATTTGCAGGAGTGTAGGAAATCTCGTCCCTGAGTTCACGGATATTTTCAACACCGTTGTTGGATGCGGCGTCAATTTCTACAATATCCATAATGGTGTTGGATAAAATGCCCTTACAGCTTGCACATTCGTTACAGGGATTTCCGTTTTCAAGCGGACTTTCACAGTTAACCGCACGGCTTAAAATTTTTGCTGTAGTGGTTTTACCTGTGCCGCGTGTACCGCAGAACAGATAAGCATGAGCAAGTCTGTTTGTTTTTATTTCAGTTTTAAGAGTGTCTGTAATATGTGACTGACCAACAACGTCTTCAAAAGTTGTGGGACGCCATTTTCTGTAAATAGCCTGATATGCCATTTCCATAACTCCTCCCGTAAATATATGCTTATAAAAAAACCGTACAGCCCAAATTCGAATTAAAACCCCCAGAGTATAAAAAACCCTCAACTCAAATTCGGCGAGCCTGCGTACACTCGGGAGTGTCTGCTTATTGCTGCTTCGTTCCCGACCTGACAAGGTTCACAGTTCCCGGTCACGCAGAACCGAATTTTTCAACATTGATAAAGTTATTCATTGACCTGCAAGTTCAACCCTCATAAGGGCATTCGTCCCCATTATAGCGGATTATGGGTACAAGGCACCGCTAACGCCCCGACTAGTACGGATGGTATTATAATCTCCGCAAATGCGGAAAGTATAACCGTACATATCATTATACAATAAAAATAAAAAAATTTCAATATCTAATTGCAAAGATTTTAAAAAAGTTGTATAATGGTCAAAGTGTGTTTTTTTGGAGGTTTTAAAATGGTACTTACAGTAACGATAAATCCCGCAGTGGATAAAACTTATATAATAGATAATTTCGAGCCCTTTGCAATTAACAGGGCACAGCGTATAATTTATAACGCAGGCAGTAACGGTGTTAATGTTTCACGAGTTTTAAAACAGGTAAGCCGTAAAAATCTGGTGCTTGGTTTTGTAGGTGGTCATAACGGTACGGTGTTTCTTTCCGAGCTTGCGGCAGACGGCATAAAGGAGGATATGGTACGCGTTGAAGGTGATATCCGACTTAATGTAAAAATTATAGATATGAAAAATCATACAACCACAGAAGTTAATGAATCGGGAAATCCGGTTTCTGCAAAAGAGCATAAAGAATTTATTGATAAATATAAAACATACATAGATAACTGTAAGGCAGTTGTGCTTTCCGGCAGTGTACTTCCTGAAATGGATAAGAATGAATATTATGAACTTGTTAAAATTGCAAAGGAAGCGGGAAAGCCTACATTTGTAGACTGTGACGGAGATATGCTTCGAAGAACGTTGGACGCCTGCCCTACATTAATAAAACCAAATTATGCAGAATTTTGTGATATGCTTGGCAAAAGCGAGCTTACAGATGAAGAAATACTGGCAGAATCAAAGAAAATAATAGAAAAGGGAAAGGCAGAATATGTAGTTGTAACACTTTCCAGAAAAGGTGCAATAGGTGTTTCTGCAAATGAGGCTTATAAGGTTATTCCTCCAAATACAGAGGTGCAGTCCACCGTGGGCTCCGGAGATGCCTTTATGGCAGGTCTTTGCCATGCATATTTAAACGGGTTTAACTTTAAAACACAGCTTGTGCTTGCAACATCCTTTGCAAGTGCCAAGGTTACAAAGGAAGGAAATAACATTCCGTCTTTAGTTGAACTTTTAGGCTATGCAGACGGATGTATAGTGGAAGAATTGTAAAAATAAGTCCGGATAATCCGGACTTATTTTTGTATATTCCGGGCTTTGAATCTTTCGGTGTTTAATGGAATGTCTGTTATTATATAGTCTATATTATTTAAATCCGTTACATTAAAAGAAGATGCTTTTGAAAATTTTGAGGAATCACACATGAAAACCCTTATTTTTGAATTTTCCAGCATAACCTTCCGAAGTGAGGTTTCCATGTCGGAATAGTCTGTTATTTTTCCTTCATCACTTAAAGCTGCTGCGGAAAAAAAGCAGATGTCAAAGCAAAAATCTCTTATTATATTCTCTGCTCGTTGACCTACGAATGCCTTTGACATAGGAACAAGTATTCCACCCGTACAATGGGTGACAATCCCTTTTTCGCATAGTCTTGCACAAACAAGCAGGCTGTTTGTAACAACAGTTATGTTTTTGTCAGCAGGAATGCAGTCTGCAAGGTGCAGAGTGGTTGTGGAGCCGTCAATAAATATTACTGTGTTTTCCTTTAAAAGCTCTGCCGCTTTTTTACACATTCCTATTTTTTCATAAATGTTTTTACGGTTTCGAAAATCTATTGGAATTGGTGAATTTTCCGTATCCGTAATCATAGCACCGCCGTGACTTCTTTTTACAAAGCCCTTTTCCTCAAGTTCGTTTAAATCTCTGCGGATTGTGGGAGCACTTGAATATAAGTTTTTTGCTAAAAACTCTACAGTTGCAAAGCGTTTTTCCTTTAAAATTTCCAATATGTTTTCCTGTCTCTCGGACTTCATTTTTATTCACCTCAAAATTGATTGATTTTGATTGTTTTTCAATGTTTTCGCCAAATATTGATTTATTTTGATTGAAATGTTAAGATTATGATAATATATTTGTTGACTGTTGTCAACAGTTGAAAAGAGGTATATAATATGATTAAACTTATTGCTTTTGACCTTGACGGAACATTAACCCAGCATAAAACAAAGCTTGATGCCAAAAACAAATCGGTGCTTGACAGACTTGCAGAAAAATATCATCTTGTTATGGCAGGGGCCGGTCTTTGTATGAGAATTTTTAATCAGATGGACGAATATCCTATTGACATTATAGGAAGCTACGGAATGCAGGTGGGTAAATACAATAAAGAAACAAAGGCACTTGATATAGTAACTGATATTTCAATGCCTGTAAATAAAGAAGAAATTGAAAAAAAGGTAACCTTTTTGCGTGAAAAACACGGCTATACAGATTTTGCGGGCGACAATGTGCAGTACCACGCATCAGGTGCAATTACATTCCCGATTTTGGGTACTGCCGCAAAGCAGGAAGATAAACTTGCATTCGACCCCGACAGAAGTAAAAGAAGAAAGTTTTATGATGAGGTTTGTGAACTTTTCGGTGATTATAATGTGTTTGTGGGTGGTTCTTCCTCATTTGATATGGCGCCTAAACCATATAACAAATATTATGCACTTGCGGAATACTGCAAGGAATTGGGAATTAAACACAGTGAGGCAGTGTTTGTAGGTGATGATTACGGCTTGGGCGGAAATGACGAAAGTGTATATAAGTCTGACTTTGGTTTTATATGTGTAGATGATTACAGGGATTTTGAAAATTGTATGAAGGAGTTGTTGTAAAATGGATTTTAGTACTTTACTTGCAGGCAAAAAGGATTGTGCTTGTGGAAGAGAACACCTTTGCCCGATAAGCGGGGTAAGTGTTGGAAAAGGTGCAATAAACGAACTTTTAAAATATGCTGAAAGCTATAAAAACATACTTGTTGTCTGTGACCAAAATACTTTGAAAACAGGGGGAGAAGCTGTTGCCGAAATTTTGAAGGAAAAGGCTTATGACCTTCTTGTTTATGAATCCGAAGGTTTTTTGGTGCCTGACGAAGCTGCAATTGAGGAAATGGAAAGCAAGCTTCAAAGCAATACAGACCTTATTGTTGGTATCGGTTCAGGTGTTATAAACGACCTTTGCAAATATGTAAGCTTTAAGCACGATTTATCCTATTTTATAGTTGCCACTGCCCCTTCTATGGACGGTTATGCGTCAAACGGTGCGGCACTCATAATAAAGAATATGAAGGTTACATATTCTGCAAGAGTACCTGCAGTTATTATAGGTGATACGGAAATTTTAAAGGATGCACCTATGGATATGATTAAGGCTGGCTATGGGGACATTATGGGTAAATTCAGTTGTCTTAACGACTGGAAGCTAAGCAGACTTATTAATGATGAATATTTCTGTGATTATGTGTATGACCTTACTTATGATATAGTAAAAAAGACAAAGCCTCTTGCCATAAAATTACTTGAACGTGATGAGAAAAGTATAAAAACTCTTATGGAAGCACTTGTTGTGGTAGGTATTGCAATGGCGTACATTGGAACATCACGTCCTGCATCAGGAAGCGAGCATCATCTTTCACATTTCTTTGAAATTACAGGCATTATAGATGATGAACCGTATTTTTGCCACGGTACAGATGTTGCGTATTCTATGCTTGCGGTACAAAAGCTTCGCGATGAGATTTTGAAAACAGATATTCCCGAAAAGAAAGATTTTGACGAGGCGGACTGGGAGGCTAATATAAAAAGGGTTTATAAAAAAGCGGCATCGGGAATTGTTGAGCTCCAAAAGAAGCTTGGTATGATTTATGATGATAAAATAGAAGTATATAAAGAAAAGTGGAATGAAATAAAGGAAGTATTAAGTGAAGTTCCAAGTGTTGATGAAACAAAGGAAATGCTTGAAACCGTTGGGCTTCCCGTAGCTGATTTTTACAAAATGTACAGCACCAAAAAGCTTGAGGATGCAATAAAATATGCCAAAGACTTGAAGGACAGATATACTGTACTTTGGTTATATAATGATTTAAAAATTGACTAAAATAAAACGGAATGTAAAAAAAGTCCAGAACGCAAGAAAAAAACAAAAAGCAAGATATAATCAATAAAATAATCGAATTAAATTTATGAAAACAAGGTAGAAAAATCGAAATTGTTCGATTTTTCATAAAATTACTCTTTTCTTGCTATGAACAAACCTCCCCCGAGCCGTACCATCGTACTGTCTCGGGTCACCCCTTCG
>JAZQIO010000001.1:0-26807 GCA_045541135.1 Clostridia bacterium | reverse complement strand
GATTGTGGTTTTTAGACAGGGCAAAAACTGCACCCCTAAGATGGTCTGCCCAATCATTTTGCGGAACCTTAGGTACACTTAATACGTGAAACTGTGCCCGCTTATCAAACTGCATAGATACAAGTTCAATAACCCCGTTTTTCTTAGGCCCGTATGCTATATGTATACCCTTGTCAATTGCAATACCCGTAATCTTTCCATACTGATGATCAGAATGTGCACCGATAGGACATACCCGATAAGGACAAAAGGATATTCCAGCAGGTTCTTTATTATAGGTATTTTGAAATCTTTCAATACATTTCATATAATCAAATCTCCCAACCCTATTTTAAGTTCTCGCTAATCTTATTAACAAAATCTTCCAATATCACAAAGTTTTTCTTTGCATCATTTATCACTTCATCAGGTATATTAACCGGAGTATCATAGTATCGATTTAACATATTAAATCCTTTTTCAAAAGTTAATTCTTTCAACGGGGTGGTTCTATCCAAAATATCAAGTTGTTCATAAAGTCTCTTTATTTTTTCTGTATGTCCGGAAAATGAAATTACAGATTTGGAAAGTTTTACCCCCACAATACCAACATGTAATTTATGAGTAATTACCACATCACATTCACCGATTACATTCATCAGTGCTACAGGATTATCAAATTTGTTTAAAATAACATTATCAGCTTTTATTTTGCTGACAATTTCTCTCTTCAGACCTTCATCATCCGGATTGTACTGATCTGTTCCAACAACCACATCATATTCCTTGTGTTCAGATAAAAACGCATTTAAAACAGAAACTGTCTTTTCGACAATCATTGTGTTTATTTCACTCATACTACCCATATATCGATCAACATGGAGAAAGATTTTTTTTCTGTCGTTATTTAAAATACGCTGATCAATTTTACAACCTTTATAAAAGTCAGCATCTAAAGCAAAAACCGTATCTGCAGTGCATATAGCATTTTCTATGCCATACTCCTTTAAGGCATCAATTGAATTTTGATTTCTTACAACAATAACAGAAGCATTTTTCAAAATCTTTTTCTGTACCTTATACATAAAGCGACTTTTGGGTACGGCAACCTCCAAACCAATTATGGCATAAGGTATTTTTTTTGCAATGCATCGCATACCAATATGAAAATAACTTAAATATCTAATTATTGTGTGTTTTAGTGTTTTGTCATTACCGCAAAAATATCCTCCGGAAATATATACAAGAGCATCAATGTTTTTAAGTGCAGTACGGTTGTTGGTTAATCTGCTTGCATAAAAATCAGACATTGCATATCTGGAATTATACCAATATACATTTTCTTTACCAACAATACCACCTACGTAATCCTGAAATGCTTTGGCAAATAAAAAATCGCCAAAATTAGAGCCGGCAGTTGCCCCATTCAGAAGCACATTCATCGTAAATCCCCCTATCTATCAAAAAATTCATATTAAGAAATGAATGGTTAACTTCTTTTCCTGTTTTTCAGGGAGTTTAGAAAACCAATAAACATTTTTTTGTTTGAAACCACAATGTAACAACAATATAAAGCAAAAATCAATATTTTATATGTAAAATTAAATATAGAGAATGTACTTTGGTACTTAGAAAATGACAAGGCAAGTCCTGCAAAAACAAACGCCATAATACTAACTGCATTTATTATAAAATCTTTTATACGAAGACCAACATCCTCAAATTTCATGCTTATACCAACTACAATGGCAACCCTTATAAACATAGCAATAATATCAGCTAATATCGCCCCATATATACCAAGCACAGGTATCATAAAAAAGGAAAGTACAACATTGATGATACTGCTTGAAAGTGTAGCCGTAAACAACAATTTGGAAGCTTTTTTGTGATAAAATAACACTTCAACATAAAAGAAATATACAATCTTAATTACGTACACCATTACCATTAACGGAACAAATACCCATGCACCAATATACGCTTTATCCACAAATAAAATTATATAATCCTGTGCAAAAAGTGAAATACCAAGTATAATAGCCCCAACAACTCCCGCCAAAATACGAGACGTACTTCTTATAGTTTGTTTATACGAAATTTCTTTATGATGTAGTTTTTCGTACAACCAGGGCCCGTATGCATTGCTTACATAATATTGTACTGTATCAGCGATAGTCGCAAACTGACTTGCAACAGCATATATTCCGACTCCTGCCAATGAAGCCGTGCCACCTATCAGAATTTTTGATACAAACACCGCAATGTTTGCAGATAGGTTATGCGGTATAATAGGAATTGAGTACTTTAACGCACTACTCAACAAAGCCCAGTCCAAACAAAATACTATTTTCTTTTTTACAGCCATCTCTATTATAAAATAAGCAGTATATATTATATATGCTAATGTTCCACCTAAAATTGACCCAAATGCTCCCATTCCCATAACTACAATAAACAATATGTTAAAGAAAACATTTAAAAGAAAGAAACCAAGGCTACATATTGAACTTTTAAGTGCTTTTTGCTGACTTTTCATTATGTTATCAAAAATCATTTGCTGACAATGAAACGTCAATGAAATCAAGCAAGTAAAGACAACAGGAAAATAATCAACTCCTGAAAAAAACACTTTGGATACCCAAGTTCTTCCCAACGTTAAAATAATAGCAAAAACCACATTGGACAAAAAAACAAACGTAACCGTGCTACCATAAAATCTTTTTAATTTTTCCGGTTCTTCTTTCAAATCTACATAAAATCGTTTGATTGCCGAAAAAAGTGAAAAACTGACAAGAAAACACATTACATTAGCAAAACTTGCCGCCAAACTGGTTATTCCATAATCTTCCGTAGTCAGATATGCCGTATATAACGGCATCAAAAAAAAACTGAAGCATTTTGTAATTATACCGCTGACTGAATATATAATCGAATTTAATAATACTTTTTTTGACGATGTTGTTTCCGCCATAAGTATCTTTATCCCCCTTGATTATATTTTAAAATATATAATAAGATCTCATTTGAAAATCATGTGGTTTTCTCCGGCAGTTCAATCCAATCTCCAAACTTATAATCCCATTCTTCTGGTTCAAATGGCACCAAACCACTCCAATGGAAAAATGTAAGTTCACCAAAATACACTCTTCCGTTAACTTCATAAAAATCAACTCGAACATGTGGTATTCCTGCAGACAACTTTTCAGCCAAACCTCTCATCTCGTCAAAACACTTTGGTTTTTCAGGCAAAACTTTAGCATTAGGATGACCATTTGTAATCGGAAGATGATTATATTCCATATCGAAGAAATCAAATTTTGTTTCTTCTCCCGCAGTTTGTCTGTCAGTAGCAATGAACAATGCTTTTGCCTTTCCGTTAAAACAAAAAAACTTGTAATCGCGAAGTTCCGAAGTTTCTTCATCTTCCATATAGGTTTCTGCAATAATGCGTGCTTTAACATTCTTATAAGGCCACGCACGACCCATCCAAAACATATTCTTTTTTAACTTTTTTTTCAATTTTATTTTTGCCGATTCTATATCAAATTCATTTTTTTTCCTGCAAATAACAGTACTTCCAGAATCATGTGTACATTTTAAGACAAATTGTTCCGGCAACAAATCAATATTTATATCTTCAACACTATCCCAAACCTCAATAGTGGGGATAACATATTGTTCCCCTATGGTATCTGCAATATATTTTTTAACTTCATATTTATCAACATAAATGATGTACTCTGGCTTCTTATCATACAGTTTTAACCACTGTAATTTTTCATTGAATGTTTTGGGATTTTTCAAATCAAGTTTTTTATCAAAATTAACATTATAAATCATTTTAAGGTACATTTTATCCGGAACAAAACGCGATATTTTCATATAAGAAAAATTCCCTACAACTGCCTGTCTAAGTCCACGACGATCGTTCAATAAACTAATTAATGTTTTCAACTTCCCCATTTGTTTTATCCTCCTGGTTAAAATTTTTCGGTTCGAATGTTAGAACCTTAAGTGCCAAACAAAGTGCAATCTGCACAGGAGTTGCACTATATGTAACTGCTCCGTAATCCAAAACAAAGAATACTATGGCAATTCCCAAAGCAAAAGTACGATATTTCGGATTAACATTTTTCTTTAAAAACCATTCTCTGAAAATCAAAATATAAATCAAATAATATACACAAAAATATACTATACCGCCGTTATAAAGCATTTCTGCATAATTACAGTGAGAATAGTAAAAATGTCCAACAATTTCTCTTGCCCGGTATTTGTAACTATCAAAACCGTATCCGAAAATCGGTTTTTCTTCCCACTGCTCCATTGCATCTTCGCGCATTTCTTCTCTGATTTTACTTGAGTAATATGCTTCGCTATCATTATTCTTTTTATCGATTGTAGATTCCAATCTTGTACCTATCGCCTCATATAAAACAGGAATTTTCATAACCATATTAAATGCAACAACAGCTATAATCGCACTTATAATCGTGTATAAGACAACATTTCTTTTTCCCTTTTTATTAACCTTTAAGATCAAAAGTAAATACATAAACACAAATGGTAGAAGAAAAAACTTTCTTCCTGCAGAAAGTGCCAATGCATACATATTATACAAAAGCATAGTTGATAAAAGTAATTTTTGTAACCAACCATTTGAATTGTATACCAAAAGCCACAGTTGCAAAAAAACTGCAAACATTATCATAAAAGCAAAAGTATTGGCATTACCTACAATCTCACCGCCAAGACGTTCCTCCGAAGATCCAACAAGATTACCCGTAAACTGTAACATCATAACCATTGCAAATGAAGATAAGGAATATATCCATGCAAGTCTATAAAAATCTTTCTCTTTTTTTACAAACACAAATATAAAATATGTAAGCAAAAAATTTACTATCATCACATAAAAATGTCCTGACAATATTTTAAATTCTCGCGAATATGCCATACAGAATATAGATGCCACCATAAATATAGCGCACCATACATTGTATTTTGGAATACCTGACTTCATACCATACAATAAAGCAATAAGTAACCCCCAACCAACAAACAAATAAAGACAAATAGTATTTACATTTGAACTGATGGTAATATCAACAGCAACATATGATGTAAAAATATAAATAGCCATCAATATAAATCCAATTGTATATTCAATTTTTTTAGAAGAGTGATTCTTCCTTAAATCATTCATAATATTACTCCTAAAAGTTTTTATTATTTCTCAAATTCTCCAAAAATTCACCATATCCGTTAAAACATGGTTTGCTGTTTAAGAAATTTTCTAAAGTAACATCATAATTTCCAACCAACTTCATCTTACTCGCAAATTTCTCACAAACAGGTTCTTTTCTTTCTTCAAACAACCAGAAAAATTCATCAAACACATCTTTTTCAGGTTCTTTTCCATACTGTCTGCAATACAAATCATAAAGTTCCTTTGCTTCTGCAAGCTGACAACTTCTTCGCTTTTCAAAGTAGTCTGCCACTTTCATAATAGGTTTTGCGGGATTACCGGCAACCACCCAACCGGATTCTATATCTTTACTGACTAAACTATTTGCCCCTATGATTACATTATTGCCTATGGTAACACCCTTTAAAATTGTTGTGTGCATACCTATAAAAACATTGTTTCCTATTTTTACCTTGCCTGACGAGCCTAAAACCTCACCATAAACACCCTTAAGTACGCTCCAATCATAACCATGTGTTAAAATAGTAACCCCATACGTGATCTGCACATCATTACCTATATCCAAAAGCCATGGTCTTGTTGTATCTATTTTTGTATGACGAGGTTCGAATACGCGAACCCTTTCCCCAATTTTAGCACCAATATTTTTTAAATATTCAATATAACTTTCTGAATCTGCGGTATGACCTAATACAAGTTTTCTAATTATTTTTTTTAGCATGATACTTATCCACCACTTCTATAATGTAATCTTCCCATTGCTTAAGGAGTTTATCGGGAGAAAAGCGTTCTATTACCTTTCTTGCATTATTACCGCACTTAATTGCAAGCTCTTCATTTTCTGCAAATTCACAAAGTGCCTGTGCAATTTTCTCACAATCTCCAGTAGGCACAACCAAACCGTCCTCGTGGTCTGTAATTACCATTCTAGCACCACCGGGTGAGCAATCTGTTGCAACTACAGGCAAACCAATTGCCATAGCTTCCAACATAGAATTGGATATACCCTCAAAATCCGAAGTTATAAGGAAAATGCCATCGTTTAAAGTATCCCTCATAGGATTTGAGGTAAATCCCTTAATAACAACTTTGTCCTGAAGTTTAAACTTTTCTATTTCTTCTTCAATAAACTTTTCATCAGGTCCTTCGCCATACAACTTTAAAACATATTCTGAATGCTTTTCCGAAAAAATTTTAAAAGCTTCCAACATTATATCATATCTTTTTTGTCCGTTGCCAAATCTTCCGACAGAAACCACAGACTTTTCTCTGTTTTTAAAATCCGAAAATTTTATATCGTCCTTTATGAATATGGGGTTAGGAATAACAACCGAGCGTTCCTGCAATCCTTTATCATAAAATTCTCTTGCTCCCTGAATCTGAAATACTCCACCTGCAGATCTATTTATTATTTTAAGAAGCAATTTATCTGCAAAAGAATCTGTAACGGTTATATAAGGGTCGGCACGCTCACTCATAATTGATGGAATGTTCAACATTTTTCCTACAATCTGTCCTATTGCGTTTGGAATAAAAGTGAATGCCACAATAACATCTGCTTTTATCTCTTTAGCAATTTTTTTAGTATAACTTATCTGATGCAGTCTTTTTAGTCCCTTTATACCACCTACGCGATAATCATAAACTTTTATACCTTCATTGATTTTCTGGCTGTAATCAATGTTTTTAATAGTGGTATCATAGTTAAGTATAGATACAGAAAATTCTCTTTTTGATAATTCATTCGCCACAAAGCAAAGCATTTTTGCCGCACCGCCATACGATATACTGTTTGTCAAAAACAAAATGTTTTTACCCATAATTACTTACTCCCTATTTCGAGAATTTTTTCAAAATATTCCTTTGCCTTATTTTTATATTGCTCAATTAATTCATTTGTCTTTGCAAAATCCACAGGTTTGTCCATAACCTTTGAGAAATCATCAGTTTGAAGTATTCTTTCAGTAAGTTCTAGTGTTTCAAGTAACCCACGTAATTTATTGTTGTTGCTGTCACGGACAATTGTTCCGAATTTTTTGTTGTATTTTATTGAAAATACCGTGCCATGGAAAGTATCCGTTATAACCGCCTCTGCATTTTTTACATACTGCAAAAGTTCAAAGCCTGTTGCGGTTATGCATTTTTTGCACCAGAACTGATGCTGTCCCACACAAATTATATCAAGTTTATGTTTTTTTGCATAATTTTTAATTCTCTGTATTTCCTTTTCATCTGAAATGCGGTTTGAATATGCATACACTAAAAGATATGGCTTCTTTGGCTTTTTAAAATCAACCTCAGGAAAATCCGAAATAAACACAGGGTCAAGATGAAGTATGGGTTCCTTGCCAGTAACATTTTTCACAAAGTTAAAGGTGTTTTCATCACGAACGGAAATTGCCTCCAGCTTGTCCATAGCTACCTTGACTTCGTCCTTGATGTCATATTTGCAAATCAAATCATAATCCGTACTTCCGCAGGATGCCGCATAAGTCACTACATGACGTGCATTTTCAACATCACCAAAAAGTTGTGGAGAAAATCCCCACCACGATGGCGTACAACAGTTAAAAACCTCATCACTGCCTATAACTACCAAATCATACCCATTTTTTAGATTTTCAATATTTTTATTGTCCAAATAATTTTCATAATCACTATCGTGAATTTTACACATCTTATTATGAAAAAAATAATGTTTTGCTTTTGTCAAAGCATCTTTGCTGAATAATTTTTTTGCAAGATAAGAAACTGTATTTTCTTTAAGTTCGTCCTTTATTTCAGGGCATATTTGCTTACCCGGTTCAATGTCTATAAAATGCACCTCATGCCCAAGATTTTCAAACTGCATTTTAAGTGACAATGCCTGTAAAAAAGAACCATAATTTCGTATTCTTTGCATGGATAAAATTCCAACAACCATTTTTATTTACCTCTTAATTTAGATTTTATTACGGACTTAAGTCGCATTGGAAACATAGTAACATTATAAATATAATCAAGCTTTTTGCCTTTTTTCAGTACTTTTAAAATTTTTTTCCTCACACTTGGTTTTTCAGGACTTTCAAACATTTGTCCCTCAACAACATCGTCAATCAGTTCTTCGTTCAAAACAAAAAATTCTTTTGTTTTATCCAAAATCATCTTGCCTGTTTCGGTAAATACAAGCACACCGGAAACACCATTTTTATTAGTTTCATACTTTTTACCCCAAAAGTCACCTACACGAACATCTGCACAGCTTTTAAGTGCTTTGAATTTACATTCATAGCACGAGTCATTAAGACAGGCATTACTGAAAAACATTTTATAAAATAAATTGCCGTCATAATCAACCTTTTCATAACCATCTTCATATTTAAAGCTTAGTGCCCAATTTCCCCAACCGTATTTTTTTGAACGGAACCCTATTTTCTCTATTTTATTACTGCCGTGTTCTTTTATGTAGGAATACCAAATATGCATACTCGGTACACCGTGACAGAAAAAATCTATTAATATATAATTATCCCTGATTTTTCTTAACTTTGTTGCTTTATCTATTGCAGCAATCTGGCAAGGTGTTCCTATAACAATCCACTTTTCGCCATCATAAATTTGTGAAAAAGCATCCTTTGTATAGCTTTGAAAATACTTTGAACCTTTTGCGCTCTCAAGTTGGGCTTTTTCAGTTATAACAAAATGTTCTGCACGATTATTTTCATAATTATAAATTACAGCACAAATCTTATAATCATTATCAAGTCCCCACTTGCAAATTTCATAACATACGCCACCTGAAGAGGTACTCAAAAGTGTATCCTCATTTTTGGTATATGCAGAAAAAGATTGCAAAGCATTACCATCTTCGATTTTATTGTCTATAGTACAAACTCGATCACACAATCCGCATTTAGTACATTTATCTTCATCAATCACAGGCTTATAAAAGCCATTTTTGTCTAACAATATACTTATACACTTTACAGGGCAAACAGAAGCACAAACTCCGCACCCGGTACAAAGTGTCAAATTTTTTTCACTAATCAAAACCAATACCCACTTTCAAAAATAATCAGAAAGTTGAAACACCAAAATTCCTAAACTGTCTTACAACAGTTGCAAATTTGATTTTACCATCCACTTTATGTTCCTTAGCAATTTGTTTACACAATTCGTTAGCCATTTTTCTTACGGATTTATCTTTAATATATTTTGCTTTTCTCAATGTATAGAAAAAAAACAAAATCGGTGTAAAAACTTTAGGATACAACATTTTTTTAATTGCATAAGGAGTCGCATACGCACTAATTAAAATTTTGTTATTCTCGTTTTTTTTATAATCCCATTTATCAACAATTGGCTTATGTATAACAAGTAAATCCGGTACAAAAACATTGAAACAATCTGCATCAACAACCCTCATAGAAGGTACAATCTCTTCATATCCATATTTGTTTCCAAAATAGGGATCTTTTTCAAAAAATGATTTTCTGAAAAAATGCGAACCTCCGCAAAACATATAACAATTGTATATATTTTCAAATAATTTTTTTCCACATTCATCAACTCTGTTCTGTTTCCATTTTGTATCATAAATTTGAGTTGTTAATGTTATAGTTTTATCATGTTTTTCAAATATGTTAATAGCCTTTTTAAAAAATTCAGGATTACTATCATCAATTACAGCATCGTCATCCAACATATAGAAGTATTTTCCGGATGATTTATTAAAGGCATAGTTTCTTCCTCCACCCACACCAAGATTTTCCGGAAGCTTTTCATAATAATATGTATATTTATTATTTTCAAAAAAGTCTTTTACTACCTCCTGTGTATTATCTGTAGAAGCATTATCTATTATTACAAATTCTGTTCTTTTCGGCAAATTACATTTAATACAACTTTCTAAAGCTTCACTAAGTTGGTTTGCCCTATTCATAGTAACAACACAAATGGATAAATCATAACTATTCATAAAATTACTCCGTTTCGATGCAATCAGCATCTCTTCTCTTCACAATTTTTGCAGGAACTCCACCCACGATACAATAATCGGGAACATCTTTTGTAACAACTGCACCAGCACCAATTATACAACCATTCCCTATATTAACCCCCGGCATAATCATTGCTCTTCTTCCAATCCACACATCATTGCCGATTGTAACCGGTCTAACCTCTTCGAAACCTTGTTCAATCATCGTTATATCCGTTCTGTCATGAGCATGAGTTGAAGTATATATTACAACTTCCGGACCCATCATTACATCGTTACCAATTTTACATGGTCCGTTCACTTCACATCTGATACCTACTCCCGAATTATCTCCAATTTCAAGACCAGGTGTAAAATACGCTTGTTTTTCTATATTCACATTTTTCCCTTGTAAAGTCACAATCCGTTTTGAGAAAAAGCGTCTTAAAACAAGAGCAGGCTTTAGGTGATCACTTCCGGGAAGCCACGCCGCAAACATCTTATATAGTACAAACCATATTTTTGTTTTTACTGTCCACATACTCAAATTCTCCTTATGATATCGCATCAACTATAACTTTCATCAAAGTATCTGCATCATATTTTTCAGATTCTTTAAGTGCATTTTTCTTCATTGATATTACTTCATCACCATTTTCAATACACCATTTTATCGCATCATATAAATCATTGAATTTATCATTAGGATAAATTATTCCGTTAACACCATCGGAAATAATATCACCATTAGAACTTTTATTTGTTGCAATAACCGGAACAGCGGAATAAAAAGCATCTATCATAGTGCCGGGAAATCCCTCGTGTTCATAAAGTGTAGGAAATAACAATGCATCATATTCTTTGAGTGTAGCTACGCTTTTATCAAAATCTATGATACCCTTATATTCTATTGTTTCTCCAAAATTCTTTTCAAGTTCTGCCAATTCCTCTTTATACTCATCAGCAATTGGACCATAAATATCCAAAACAGAAACAATTTTCCCATAATCTTTATTTATTTTATGTATAGTATTTATAGCATCAGTAATACCTTTTTCTCTAATAACTCTGCTGAATGTACAGAATTTTAAAGGTATTTTACCAAATATTTCTTCATTAAATCCATTTACGGCAACCAACCTCTTTATATTAGGCAAAAGTACTGCATTACTAACTCCGTTTTCTGCCAATTGGTCACACATATTCTGAAGTTCCACCCAATTTGCTCCAAATGAGTTTACATACTTGACCATTTTTTTGTTTTCACGGGTAAAATCTATCAAATCTGCTCCTAAAGCATCATGATATACCGGGGTTTTTGTAATCTTATTTAAAAAATACAACAATGGTGCAAAAACCTTTATTCCGTTTTGAGCCACAATGACAATTACACTGTCGCAGGTAAACATACTTTTTACAGTCTGACAGAAAACCTTAATGGGATTTCGTTTAACATAATATGTATCAACCTTATAAATTTCAAAGTTGCCTGTAGCCATAAGTTCATCATATAAAATTTTTGTTTTTACGGTTTGTCCATCAAAAAATTCTTTTTTGCCACCAAAGTGACCGATTATTCCGATTTTTTTCACAATTAAACCGCCTTTACAATATATTTTTCATAATCTTTCAATTTTGGAGGAACATAATCTTTTTTATACTTTTTGGAAAACAGCTTTGTCAAGCCACACAAAGAACCTATTCCGTAAGCACAGTGAAACAAAGGATACAGAACAAGCATAAAAAGAATTTCTTTTATACTCTTCGTTTTTTCCGCTGCTGAATATATTCCAAGAGCAAAATACAAAATCAATTCCGCAAGCAAAAGCCACAGAAAAATCATATGTAAAAAAGAAAGTACCGAAAGTCCTATAACAGACATAACAAATGCAAATGGTATGAAGTGTCGAAGTCCCATTGTACCCGGGCATACCTTCATAGTTATAATTGTCCAAAAGCCATTTCCAAAAGCCATTTTAAGCAATGCTTTGACTGTATCTCGACAATAATACGTAAGCTTAATATCATTGCTCATGTATATTTTACCGCCATTTTTTCTTATACGGTAATTCATTTCATTATCTTCACTTCGGATAAGTCTTTCATCAAACAAACCCAGTTTTTCAAAAACCCCCCGTCTGAATGCGCCAAAGGGTACAGTATCCACATAGCCGTCTTCACCTGCAGTTCTGAACTGCGAATTGCCAACACCAAATTTTGATGATAGCATTTTGGCAATGGCGTTTCCTACAAAACCAAAAGCTTTTGTTTCTGCCACACCGCCAACATTCTGTGCATCTGTATTCTCAAGATAATATATGCACTTGGAAATATAATCATTTGCATAATCAGAATGTGCGTCAAGACGAACTATGTATTTTCCAACAGAATTTGCTATAGCTATATTAACCGCATATGTAACAACCTTGTGAGGGTTATTTACAACTTTAATAAGCTTGGGATATTTTTCCGCATATTCATTTAAAATTTCCACCGTACGGTCTGTTGACATACCGTCTGCGAAAATCCATTCCATATTTACCATGGGATAATCTTGTTTAAGCAACGAGTCCACACATCTTGCTATATGCTTTTCCTCATTATAAACAGGTATAATTACCGAAACAATAATATTATCCATAGCTTTTCTCCATTTATTTCAATAAATTATTTTTCTAAAGCAAGTTTTACAATTTTATCAACCAGCTGCGGAAATTCTATTCCAAGGTGTCTTGCAGAATCCGGCACAAGGCTTGTTGCTGTCATGCCGGGAATTGTATTTATTTCTATAACATACGGGTTGTCGTTTTCATCAACGATAAAGTCGATTCGGGATACTCCTCGACAACCTGTTTTTTCATATGCTTCCTTCGCATACTTATTTACTCTTTCAGTTGCTGTTGAACTTATACGTGCAGGTATAATATGTTCGCTCATCCCCGGTGTGTATTTTGATTCAAAATCATAAAATTCACTTGTGGGTACAATTTCAATAATAGGGAAAACCTCGGGATTTTTGTTTCCTACAACAGGAACTGAAATTTCTACACCCGATATAAACTGTTCTGCCAACAAAACGTCTCCATATTTAAAAACTTCTTCGATTGCATCGGAAACTGAATCTTCATCACGAACTATAACCACACCAATGCTTGACCCCTGACAAGGCGACTTTAAAACCATAGGTAAACCAAGCTTTAATATAAGCTTATCCTTAACCTGTTCTATATTCACACACTCATCTTTGGTATATTCCACAGACTTTGGAGTGGGGATATCGCTTTGAACCAAAATCTTTTTTGTAAGTGCCTTATCCATGCAAATTGCACTTGCCGAAACCCCGGGGCCTGTATACGGAATACCCATCCATTCAAGCATACCCTGAACACAACCGTCCTCACCGCCCTTGCCGTGAAGTGCAAGGTAGCATACATCAGGCTTAATTTCCGCAATTTTATGTATATTATCCGACTGAATGTCAAGTGTTTCTACAGTATATCCCGCCTCAGACAAAGCTTCAGCTACCGCACTACCGCTTTTAAGTGAAATTTCACGTTCGGTAGATATACCACCCATAAGTACCAATACTTTTTCTTTGCTCATTTGCCATTACCTCTATATTCTAATTATTTTACTGCCGTCTTTTCCTTCTCACTGCTATCCTTTTTAAGCACTGCAAACACAGTCATAAACATAAGCTTAATGTCATAAAAGAAGCCGAATTTTTCAATATATTCAAGATTATATTTCATTTTATCGGGAAGAATGTTATTTATGTATGTACCGTCGGTATCCTCTGCACCGGAAAGAAGTTTTTCTTCATCTTTATAATTTATACTTGCCAAAGACGTTACGCCTGCAGGCAAAAGAAGTGTTGCATACATCTCATCTGTATATGCATCAACATATTTTTTAACTTCAGGGCGAGTACCTACAAAACTCATTGTACCTCTGAAGACATCTATAAGTTGACATATTTCATCAAGACGGCACTTTCTTATAAAACTTCCGACTTTTGTAATTCTGCTGTCGTTATTTACGGTAACAAGAGAGCCTATTTTATCGGCGTTTGCAACCATTGTTCGAAACTTAAAAATCCTGAATTTTTTTCCGAACTGAGTTATTCTTTCCTGTCTGTAAAAAACAGGGCCCTTAGAATCTAACTTTATTGCAATTGCAAGAATCAAAAATATCGGAGAAAGAATAATAAGCATTACAGCAGAAACCATAATATCAAATATTCTTTTCAATATAAGACCGAATGTTTTCTTCTTTAAAATATCATAATATTTTTTTACGTCGTCATTTTGAAATTCAGGTGCAAGGTCTTCGAATTTTTTAAGCAACATTTAATCAACCCTCTAATATTTCCTTGATGTTTTCAATAACATACTCAACATCATCCTCTGTCATAAGTGTATTAAGAGGAAGTGTTACCTCGTTTGCAAACTGATTATATGCATTAGGATAATCCTTTATGTCAAAACCGAGATTTTTATACGCCGTATGCATAGGCAGCGGTTTGTAATGAACATTACAAGCAATACCGCGCTCTGCCATCTTAATTATAAAATCGTTACGGAAATCAGCATCTTTACCCATAATTCTTGTAAGATACAAATGTCCGCTTGAAAAGACTTCGTCATTGTAATGCTCCAGACTTTCAAACCCAATATCTTTAAGCCCTGCATCATACATTTTGATAAGTCTTTTTCTTTTTTTCAACATTCCATCATAACGTTCAATCTGTGCCAGACCTATTGCCGCCATAATATCGGTCATATTACATTTATAGTACGGTGCTACAATATCATATTCCCATGCACCGAGCTGTGTTTTTGCCAAAGCATCTTTAGATTGTCCATGCAAAGTAAGAAGCATCAGCTTTTTATATATTTCTTCATCATCTATACCGTCAATTGAATTCCAGGTCAACGCACCGCCTTCAGCAGTTGTAAGATTTTTAACAGCATGGAAAGAAAAGCTTGTAAAATCTGCTACACAACCACTTTTTCTTCCCTTATATTCCGCACCAAATCCGTGTGCAGAATCTGCAAGTACCATAACCCTGCCAAGTGCATTTTGGTATTCATTATTAGGTTTAAAAAGGCTCTTTTTAGATTCAACTATTTCAAAAATCTTGTCGTAATCGCACATCACACCTGCAATGTCTACAGGTATAATTGCCTTTGTTTTTTCAGTTATTGCTTCTGCAAGTTTATCGTAATCCATCTGGTAGCTGTTTTTTGCAGTATCTACCATAACAACCTTTGCTCCAACATGGCAAATAACGCTTGCGCTTGCAGTATATGTATATGCACAGGTTATAACCTCATCGCCTTCACCTATTCCCATAACACGAAGTGCCATTTCCATACATGCTGTAGCAGAATTTAAGCATACTGCTTTTTTTGTACCACAATATTCCGCTATTGTTTTTTCAAAAAATTTGGTTTTCGGTCCTGTGGTTATCCAACCGCTTTTTAGAACCTCGGTTACCATTTCTATTTCCAAATCCGAAATATCCGGCGGCGAAAAAGGTATATTCTTTTTCTTCAATCAAAACATCTCCCACTATTGTTTTAAGACACGACCAAAACAGCATTCCAATCTTTTTTTGAAAAATGCTGTCCTTTGCTTATATGTGTACATAATAATTATACACCAATCGAATGGTAAATTCAATACCTTTTATTTATTATTTAATTATTTTTTAGAGCAATCGTTCTAAAAAATAAACGTCCAAAAATTAACAGTATATAAAAAAAGTCTTTGCAAAAAATATGATTGTAACTTGAAAAAGTTAAACTTTAAAAAGTAAAGGAGATGTAGTAGAAATGGCTAACAACAAACATGTAGTACCTGAAGCGAAACAGGCTATGAACAGATTTAAGATGGAAGCTGCAAGCGAAGTTGGTGTTAACCTTAAAGAAGGTTACAACGGTGACTTGACTTCTCGTCAGGCAGGCAGCATCGGCGGTCAGATGGTTAAGAAAATGATCGAAGCTTACGAAAACAGCATGAAATAACATTTTAAAATAGCTGAAAATACACTTGACGGATTAGCCAAGTGTATTTTTTTATAAAATTTTTTCAAAAAATTTTACAAGAAAATATTGACAATTGAAGTTAGTTATGCTAAACTAACTTATGGTAGTTAAATGAAACTAACTTTTTTATGGAATCGAGGCAGACCATGAACTTAACCGAGGCTATTGAAGAAAAAGAATATATCATAAAAGATATTGATACAGATGATGAAGAGCTTAATGCATTTCTGTTTTCTTTGGGTTGCTACAGCGGTGAAACAATAACTGTTATATCGCGTCGCAAAAGCGGCTGTGTGGTTTCCATAAAGGATGGCAGATACAACATTGATAATCAGCTTGCAGAAGCTATTATAATTTAAAAATATAAACGACCGTATGAACGGTCTTATATTTTGAAGCACAGTTAGTTTACACTAACCAAATAAATTGCAGTTTAATATACAAGCTCGCAAAAAGGAGGACATTATTATGAGAATTGCTTTAGCCGGCAATCCAAACAGCGGTAAAACCACAATGTACAACGCACTTACAGGCAAAAATGAGCGTGTTGGTAACTGGGCAGGGGTTACCGTAGATAAAAGAGAAGCTGTTATAAAAAAGGGCTTCCACAATACAGATGAAGAATTAATTGCAGTAGACCTTCCCGGTGCTTATTCAATGTCACCGTTCACATCTGAAGAAAGTATAACAAAAGATTACATAACAAACGAAAATCCCGATGCTATCATCAATATTGTGGACGCTACAAACCTAAGCCGAAGCCTTTTTTTTACAACACAGCTTTTAGAGCTTGGTGTACCAATGGTTGTTGCACTTAACAAAAGTGATATTAACGAAAAGAAGCACAACACCATAAACTCCCAAAAGCTTTCCGAAAAGCTTGGTTGCCCCGTTATTGAAACAATATCAACATCTGACAAAGGTTTAGAGGATGTTGTAGGAGCAGTTATCGAATGCAAGGGTAAAACTCAGAATGCGCCTTACACTCAGGCAGATATTGACCTTAACGACAAAAAAGCTGTTGAAGAAGCAGACAGAAAACGTTTTGAATTTGTAAATAAAATTGTTAAAGAAGTTGAAAAACGTAAAGTTTTCACAAACAAGAAAAACGCACAGGATAAAATAGATGCTGTTCTTACAAACAAATGGGTAGGTCTTCCTATTTTCGCAGTTGTAATGTGGTTTGTATTCTGGATTTCCCAGGCTTCATTGGGTCCTTGGCTTGCAGAAGCTGTTCTTTGTCCTATAATTGACGGCTTTGGGGAATTAGTTGCAGGCTGGATGGAAGGTACAAGTCCGATTTTGCAAACAATTGTTGGCGATGGTATAGTTGGCGGTGTAAGTGCCGTTGTAGGATTTTTGCCACTTGTAATGGTTATGTACTTCCTTATTGCACTTTTGGAAGACTGCGGTTATATGGCACGAGCAACAGTTGTTCTTGATCCAATATTTAAAAAAGTTGGTCTTTCAGGGAAATCCGTTATTCCATTTGTAATCGGTACAGGATGTGCAATCCCGGGTGTTATGGCTTGCCGTACCATACGCAACGAGCGTGAACGCCGTGCAACTGCAATGCTTGCTCCGTTTATGCCCTGCGGTGCAAAGCTTCCCGTTATTGCACTTTTTGCAAGTGTATTTTTCGGAGATAATCCTTGGGTAGGTACAACAATGTACTTTGTTGGTATATTCATTATTTTCATAGGCGCTCTTTTAGTAAACAGAATAACAGGTAACCGAAAGAAAAAATCCTATTTTATTATAGAACTTCCGGAGTATAAAATTCCGAATTTATGGAATGCCGTTAAATCAATGTGTTCTCGCGGTTGGGCTTTTGTGGTAAAGGCAGGTACAATTATTCTTGTATGTAACGCAGCAGTTACAATTATGCAAGGGTACGGTTGGAATTTGCAACCTGCTGAAACTGCAGATACATCTATACTTGCATCAATAGGCGGACCAATTTCCGTACTTCTTATTCCTCTTGGATTTGGTACATGGCAGATGGCATCGGCAGCAATTACAGGTTTTATTGCAAAGGAAAATGTTGTTGGTACAATAGCTTCTGTTTATGCAATATCCAATTTCAGTGCAGATGATGCAGGTGTACTTGGTCTTACATCCGTTGCTGCTTTGGCTTGCCTGATGTTTAATCTGTTTACGCCACCGTGCTTTGCAGCAATTGGTGCTATGAACGCAGAACTTAAAAGCAAAAAATGGTTACTTGGCGGTATTTCATTACAGTTATTTACGGGTTATACAGTTGCTTTCCTTGTATACCAGATTGGTACACTTATTACAACAGGTACACTTGGTACAGGCTTTGTTCCCGGACTTATTGCGGTTGTCGTAATGACAGCAATTATAGTTGCACTTATTATAAAAGCAGACAAAAATGTAAAACAGGAACAGCTTGAAAAAATAAAAGCATAAGGATGATACAATATGAAAAATTTAGTTGTAATACTTATTCTGTTGATTGTTGTAGGACTTGCTCTTACATATATAATACGTCAGAAAAGAAACGGCGTTAAATGCATAGGATGCCCCTCGGGTAAAAGCTGTGCATCAAAAAAAGACGGCAATTGCAACGGCAGTTGCTGCAACTGTCAGAAATAGCAAAAAGGATATGCGACAAAACAAAATCGCATATCCTTTATTTATCCTTATTTTTTATTTGCTAATACTTTTTAGTCGCCAAGAATTGCCGCACCGATAACTCCTGCATCGTTGCCAAGCATTGCTGTACATACTGTCGTTTTAGGCAGTCCGTTATCTTTGCCGTAACGTTCCCTGGAAACGTGCTTCATAATCATATCCGTAAGGGTTTTACCCTCTTTTGAAACACCACCGCCTATAACTACCATTTCAGGCTGAAAAATGTTTATAACATTTGTAACACCTGTTGAAAAATATTCTACGAATTTTTCAACAACCGCTGTACCGACAGGACATCCTGCGCGCATTGCATCGAATGCTGTTTTTCCGTTTACCTTTTCAATGTCACCCTCTGCAAGTTTTGCAAGTGTGCTTTGGGGTTTAGCCTTTATCGCTTCCCTTGTCTGACGTACAAGTGCCGTTGCAGACCCATATGCCTCCCAACAACCTCTTCTTCCACATCCGCACATTTCACCGTCTGCTTTTATTACCATGTGTCCAATCTCACCACCACAGCTGTTGAAGCCGTTGTAAATCTTCTTGTTTATGATAATTCCTCCGCCTACTCCTGTACCGATTGTAACCATTACGGAATTATCCGCATCCTTTGTTGCACCTGCATATGCCTCACCAAGTGCGGCACAGTCTGCATCGTTACCAAGATATACGGGAACATTTATTTCCTCCTGTATCATCTTTGTAACAGGAGTATTTAAAAAATTGATGTTTTCGCAAAAGAGAATTACACCCTTTTCGTTATCATAACATCCGGGCACCCCAATACCTATTGATTCAATATCTTTCTCCACAAGGGAATATTTTTTCATAATTTCTTTACAAAGGCTAATTATATCAGCTATTATTTCCCTATCTGTTCTATGGGCATTTGCAGGTGTGCCAACCTTGTCAATAAGCTCATAACGGTCATTAACCAGCCCTGCAACAAGGTTTGTTCCACCTATATCTATTCCTATTCTCATGTTTATTCTCCTTTGCCTAAAAACTTGTGATAATAATATATAGGAATTGCACTCCATCCGTGACACAAACTTCCTGCATGGTCAAAATCCCCCGGTCCTTTTGCAGTTTCCCACACAGTTGTTGAGCCTGCATCCAGCATTTTTTTGTATGCTACCCTTATTTCTTCAAGTATTACATCTTTATACCCTTCATCAACGCTTAAAAGTGCATCGTACTTAAAGCACTTCACACTGAATGAACATGTCAAAAATTCATTGTCTGCAAGTCTTTTTGCAAGCTTTTCCTTCAAAGCCTCATCAGCTATACCCGAAAGAATTGCAAAGCTGTTTGCAAGCTCCGTAGGCTTTTCATTTATATCTGCCACAAAAAATGTTTCGGTTTCCTTGTTGAAAAATCTTTCTCTCGCATTTTTAATAATTCCATCTGCAAGTCCACTGAATTTATTAACTCTGCCAAGCTTTTCGCATATAAAGTCAAAGGCTTTAAGAGCATATACACCAATGCAGTTTATCATAAAATCTATACTGTTATCGTCATCCTGATACAGCTTGCCCGACAGGTATTCTGCCCAGTCATAGAAATTCCAATGGTCACAGCCTGCAAATTTGGTAAACATCCCCTCACACATGCCATCTGCAAAAGCTCCAAGCAAGTCTTCAACCTTTTCAAAAACCTCTTCTCCAAGTGCTACATCCCCGCTGTACTCCAGATACTCTTTAACTGCAACTATGTAGTAAAAAGAGAATGAGGGTATAACAAGGTTTTCACCACATGGTGAGCATATTGATAAAAGCCTGTCCTCACGGATGTCTTTGCTCATAAGAAGCAGATTAGCACGTGCATACTCAGTATTATTATCCGCAAAGGCATAGTAACCTGAAAGCATCTGGTTTCTGGAATCAAATGCATAAAGGCACTGTTCACGCCACGGACAGTCCACATAATGCTCCATCATACAAAGCTTTAATGTATTTACACATATATCATATATTCTGCTGTCAAGGTCACCAAGCTTTGGCATTGATGCTTCCTTAACATCATAAACATGGGGAATAATACCAACATACTCTATGTCTATGGGCTGTTCACATTCTATTTCTATGTAACGGCACGCAAGACGAAGCATATAGTTTGTATATACATTTTTACCCTGCTTTGCCACATAGTCAAAGCTGAAATTACGGGTTCTAATAATCTTTTTCACGTGACCTTTCAACAATAGTTCACCGTAGGCAACATTGATATTCTGTTCCTTTTCTGAATTTATTGAAAATGAACACAAACCAACATATTCTTCACCAAGGTCAATTATATAGCGAGCTCCGTTTTTTGAAACTTCACCCTTTATAATGGGTTTAAGCTCATGTCTTTTTATTGGACGGATATAAAAGTCCTTTTTATCCTGAATAATAACAGAATCAGAAAACCCATTGTTTTCTCCACTAAGCCAATTATCCTCTTTTTTGGAATTATACTTAAAGCTGTAACTGAGCTGAGGGCTTATTTTGTGGATGTGTTCACCACTTTCATAGGAAACACTTTTGCGTGAAAGTGTTTTTTCACTGCTTGATAAAACAACCTTACCGTCACACAAAACCTCGTATATCAACCCAGGCTTTTTAAGAAAATATCTCATACTGCTAAGCCCGAAATACCACACAAGTATGCAAATTCTGTTTTCACCTTTTTTCAGCTTATCCGTAATATCAATGCTGTCATAAACCTTGTAATGTTCAAAGTCCCCGTACTGGTTGCTTCCG
Organism: Clostridia bacterium; assembly: GCA_045541135.1. Lineage (GTDB taxonomy): Bacteria > Bacillota > Clostridia > Monoglobales > Firm-18 > CAZNKU01. Next base: position 5,213 of record JAZQIO010000001.1, on the reverse strand, counting down.
GCATATTTGCCGTTTACAAACAATGTGTAATCTCCGCACACGGAAATATTAATCAAGGCTTTTCCACCATTAAATTCTAAAGTATCATAAAATTCAGCATATTCATTTTCGGTAAATGTACTGCTATTCCATATCCATTGGGATTTTTCAAAAGCCATTATTATTCTCTCCTAATCTATTAAAATGGGAACAGCATCTTCTTCATTTCTTCGTCAGGCTGTTTTCCGTATTCACAAATCTGGAATGCTTCAGCATAACGGATTTTGCTTCCCTTTTCTTCACCGTAGCGTTCAATAAGTTCTTTTCTGAAGCGTGCTGCAGTTTTAGCAAAACGTACTGCATATCCTGTTTTTGCAGCCTTGATTTCTTCATCAGTTGTTTCGGATGTAATTTTCATACCCTTTAACCATTCAAAACGCTCTTCCTTATCTTCAGGAACTTCATCAAGCTGACCTCTTGTGAAAGGCAACCATTCATAAACCTGGCAAACGTTAAGGTCTGCAATTTTAAGCTTTGTATCTATTTCGTCATCCATGTCAAGTACAATATCTGCCTCAAAAGGAGGATATTTAAATCTGTCCTCATTGTACATTATAACCGGCATATATCTCATTGCAGGAGCATCCGGACATTCGTTAGGTACAGTCAAAAGATAAGAAGCATCCTGTACAAGCTGAGCTACTGCACGGTGGTCTGCGTGGTAGTCATTTGTACGGTGAGAAATAATAAGGTCAGGGTTTATATTTCTGATATATCTTATAAGACGCTTACGTGTCGGAAGGTCTGCAACTATGTTACAGTCATCAATATCCCACACATCGTATGTAATACCCAAAAGCTCTGCAACAGCGGCAGATTCCCTTGCACGTGTGGCAGTTGTTTCTTTCGCATTCATTATGTGATGACCTCCACAGCCGTTACACATACTTAAAAATGTAACCTCGTGACCAAGCTTCACATATTTGTGAGCTATACCACCGCAACGAAATTCATTGTCATCCTGGTGTGCACCAATCATTAAAATTTTCATAAAATATCATCCTTTCAATTTAATTCCATACATTCATTATACGATGATATACTTGCTTCTCTAATTATACGCCAACCTTTTTTGTCAGCTATATCTTCAAGTGTTTTTAAATAATCTTCAACTGTATCTTTATCCGAATCAAAAGGCGGCAGTTCTATACCATAATCTGCCGACAGCAAATGTTGAAGAGTAGGATTAACTACAACATCATCGTCATATCTTACTAATTTGAATGGTGCGTTAAGCGTTTCAACGGTCAGCGAAACGGGGATCAATATCAAAGGGGATTTAACCCAAGAGTGATGCGAACCGTGATTTTCCTGCCACTCTATAAAACCCAAAGATAAATAAAGTATATTTGTACCTTGCTCTTCTAATGCAAGTTTAGATTTGTTGCGTAGGTTCTTTAATGTTTTTTTGCTTTCCTGAAACGATGTAGCAACCTTTATATCGCTAAGAAGTACAGGGATAGGGCAAGAAAGTCTGTCAAACAATCTCAATACAGAGTATGTGCGTATGTCAGAATCTTTATCTAATGGATATTCAAAAGTCAGTTCATTTTCATTCTGAACATAATTTGCATACAGCTCATCAAGCCCGGGTTCAACAATTTTTAATGTTGCCCTGGCTGTTTCTCTGTAATTAATCATTTTATTTCTTTTGCCTGTATCTAAAAGCTGGCTTTTCCAATATTCGATTTTTTTATTTTCAACAGGGTTCATGTTGCCACCTCGATTTTGCTTCTTCTATAAAATATATGTGTAAATTAAATCATCCAAATAGGTACAATATAATTATCACTATCAACGGCAGAAAGCGTTTCTTTCATGCAAATAATTGCACCTTTACCTCTTGGAATAGATGCTTTATCTAAAAGCTTAAAAGGTCTTATAAGTTCTGTTCCGGGACTAGCAGTTCTCTTAATTTCAATAGGATGAAGCATACCGTCACTTTCAATTACAAGGTCGATTTCATTGCTGTTTGTGTCACGGTAATACCACATAAGACATTCTTTTGCATTATTGTGATACGTTTTGATAATCTCAGACACAACATAGTTTTCAAGTATTGCACCGTTAATCGCACCGTTTGCTAAAACCTCCGGTGATGAATATCTTGTAAGATATGCAACAAGTCCGGTGTCAAAGAAATACATTTTAGGAGTTTTTATTGTTCTTTTAAGGAGATTGTTTGAGTACGGGCGCAAGAAAAATACGATGTCAGATTTTTCAAGAATTTTTAGCCAACGCTTTGCTGTATCATTGGAAATACCAACATCTTGAGCAATATCTGAAACATTAAGCATCTGACCTGCTCTACAAGCAGCCGAACGAATAAAATCACTAAACAGCATCGTGTCATCAATGTCAGCTATCTCTTTGACATCTCTCTCTATATAAGTTTGAAGATAACTGCTATAAAACAGATCTCTGTCTGTGTATTTTCCGCTTATATGTCCAGGCAGAGAGCCACTCCATATACGTCTGTATATTTCATTAAGATCAGCAGGCTTGTTTATTTTGCTGCGTTTCTTTAATTTCTCTAAATCAATAGAAAATGGTTCGGTTTTATCATTTCCATAGATTTCATGTTGTGATAGTGATGGCATATGAATAATGGCAATTCTACCGGCAAGAGATTCCTGTGCAAGTTCCATAAGCTTAAATGGTTGAGAACCCGTAAGCCAAAACGAGCCGGGAGCAGCACCTTTGTCTATTGCCATTTTTATATAAGAAAATAGTTCAGGGGCATATTGAACTTCATCTATTAAAATAGGTAATGAATGCATTTGTAAGAAAAGAGCCGGATCTTTTGACGCTAATTTTCTTTCTTCTATGTCATCCAACAAAACCTCTTCACGATTATCATCCATAAGTTGCTTTAGTACTGTGGATTTACCAACTTGCCTTGCACCTGTTATCAAAATACAAGCATATTCTTTAGAAGCAGATTTGATTTTCTCCTCTAAGTCACGATTTATATATGCCATGGATATTCTCCTCTCATATTTTAATCCAATTATATTATATACTAATCGCACATAATTGTCAAGGTTAATTTACGATTGTATCGCAAATTAACCTAAAATTATTTTTTCCGATATTGTTGTTTCTATTCAAAAACATTGTAAATCATCAGATTTCTCTTGTTAGCATAATCAAAAGCCATTCTTGTTCCGCTTTTTGGTTGATAGTCTAATAAATCCCGCCTGCTGTTTTTTCGTCTTGGCGGAGCGTAATTTTCATCATAATAACATATACAATACCTACTATTATCTATCATTTCATAGTTTCGCTCTACATAAGCTGCTTTTCCTGCATCAATCATTTTTTCAGGATAATAAGTATCCTCATAGCTTTCCAACAGATATTTTCTATAACTATCATCTATATAGGGAAATTCAGCTCGCACATAGATTCTTTTTATATGCGGATATTTCTCTTTAAGTTCAGTAACTATCGTGTGGCACAAATCATCAAACTGACTTTTACTGCCAAAAAGGAAAGTATGCACTTTTTCATTTGTAATAAGTTTTTCAATTTCACTATATAAATTTGATTTTAGTTTATCTGTTTCAGTTATTTTTCTGTGTCCGAAAAAGCAACAAGTATATAATTTTATATCTTCCATAACATCACCACAAAAATATTGTAGATATACCATATATCTATTTATAACATTATCACACATAATTCTATTAAAATAAATATATAATATATTTATTTTGGAGTGATTTTATGGCTATTAAGAGTGTTTCAATACGAATTGAGGAAGAAATGTTAAATAAAATTGCCTATGTTGCTGATTACGAAGGCAGAAGCGTTAACAGTCATGTACTTGTTTTAATCAGAGAAAACATCAAGGCATTTGAAGATGCAAACGGAGCAATCGAGGGTGATATAAATCCCGATGTAAATGTAAAACCCACTCGCAAGTAAAAAGGTGTAGCTACGAACGGCTACACCTTTTACGTTGGTTGGATATTATTTACTTTCTAAAATTAACTTTCTTGCAAGTATAAACAAGCTATTATCAACCGATGGAATATCTCTCGCAAGAGGATCTTTCATATATTCCATATCAGGATTGAAATCAGGTTTTACAGATTTATAAATTTTTGTTCGTGCATTAAATTCTGCTTCCGCATAAGTAATTTTACCGGATTTATAATCCCCAATTACAGGAGCAATTATAACTCTGACTTTTTCAAGATTATTTGTATAAAAATCAGGTCGTAAATACATATCCCTATATTGCCATATTGCACAGTTGGCTATGTCAACAAGTTCACCGTAGCTATAACCATTCGTCTGACCATTAAGCCAAGCGTTAAAGAATATGCGGTTTGATTTCGCTCTTGCATCGGCATATCCCAAACCATTTTGTACTTCGGTTAAAATACCACCTATAAAACTCTCAACAATAATTATTGCTTCATTTGTGGCATTGCAGGGCGCTGACTCTCTCGGCACCTCTGCAGCACTTACAGAAAAAGAACTTATTAAAACTGATACGATTGATATGATGGATATGATTGATTTCTTCATTATATGTACCTCCGTTATAATCTAATCTTTGAGTATGATGCTATTATCAGAAAACAAGCTATCGCACATCATCATAACACCAAGTCTGAATCCTATTTTGAAATTCTCAACACTGCTTGTAGCACTTATTTCATCGCTTGCATTTACAAGTTCATTAAAAAGTTTCAAATTTTCTCCATTTAATTCCTTTGACAGTTTACTTTCAATATCAGAAAAGGTTCTTACAGCTTTTTCATGAGGAAGAGGTCTTCTGTTTCGATTCTCATTTGGATTGATGTTTCCATAATATAATTCATCAAGAAAGCTCATTTTCGCACCTCCATCGAATAGATAAAATCTCGCAACACAAATTCTTCTGCCGAGTGGCGAATGTTGTTCATAGCACCCACCCACGCCATTTGGTCTTTTGCTTTTAGTTCTTCGGTGATGCATTGCTTTGTTGCCATATCTTTGACAAGCTTATCAATCATTTCTTTTGCAGAAGTGTCAATTCTTTCAAGATATGCAAGCCAAGTTCCATTAAGCATCTTCATTGAGTAAACAGTTGGGCGATTTTCTTTAATAAATATTGAGTGCAACCTGCCATACTTACCGATATTGTAAGTTCCTTCGGGTGCCTTTAGGTTTGGAATGTA